>JAFSDX010000270.1 GCA_017436025.1 Thermoguttaceae bacterium | reverse complement strand
GCAAGGTAAGGCGTTCGCGAGCGTCGCGACGAGCAAGGTAAGGCGTTCGCGAGCGTCGCGACGAGCAAGGTAAGGCGTTCGCGAGCGTCGCGACGAGCAAGGTAAGGCGTTCGCGAGCGTCGCGACGAGCAAGAAATAAAAAAGCGTTTTTCGACCGAAATCGAAAAACGCTTTTTTTATCGCGTCCAAAGAACGCGCCGCCGATTCGAGAAACTCGAAAAAACGCGGCGCGCTAATTCGGCGATCAGTTCGCGAAGTGAGCGAACGCTTTGTTCGCTTCCGCCATACGGTGGACGTTTTCGCGCTTCGTGTAGGCGACGCCTTGCTTGTTGTAAGCGTCGAAGAGTTCGGCGGCGAGCTTTTGCGCGGTCGGTTGACCCTTCTTGTCGCGAACGGCCATCAGAATCCAGCGAATGCAGAGGGATTGAGCGCGGTTCGCTTTGACCGGCATCGGGACTTGGTAGGATGCGCCGCCGACGCGCTTCGAACGAACTTCGATGCTCGGCTTAACGTTTTCGAGCGCCGTCGTGAAGACTTCGAGCGGTTCGACGTCTTCAACTTTGCCGCGAAGGATTTCCAACGCGTCGTAGAAAATCTTTTGCGCGGCGGTCTTTTTGCCGTCCCACATCAAGCAGTTGATGAATTTGCTGGCCAACAGCGAACCGTAGACCGGATCGCCTTTCAATTGTTTTCTACTGGCGGTAATACGACCCATAGCGTTTCACACTTTCTAATATTCAAATCGAAGTCCGGAACGCAACGGGTCGCGACGAGAGAACGAGAGAGTTTAGGGCCGGTAAAAAACAACCGACGTTACTCCGTCTCCGAACGACCGAAACGGTCTTGGCGACGTTGCTTACGAAACTTGCGTTTCGCAGGACTTCACGCGTTAATTGTTGGTTAAATAGGTCGCCCGTTCGCCAAAATAAGGAACGGACGGTTGCGACGGCTCGAGAAACGAGCGGCGCAAAAGTTGGACAAACCGTTAAAAACTCGGCTCAAAACGCAAGGATTAGCGTTTTTTCGTCGGGCCGGCGTTCTTTTTCGCGCCGTAACGGCTGCGCGCTTGGCGACGGCCTTCGACGCCGGTCGCGTCCAAGGTTCCGCGAACGACTTGGTAACGAACGCCCGGGAGGTCGCGAACGCGGCCGCCGCGAATGAGGACGATCGAGTGTTCTTGGAGTTTGTGGCCTTCGCCCGGAATGTAAACGGTAACTTCTTTGTTGTTCGAGAGACGAACGCGCGTGATGCGACGAAGAGCGGAGTTCGGTTTTTTCGGTTGCATCGTGCGAACCAAGAGGCAGACGCCGCGTTTTTGCGAGCAGCCTTCGAGAACCGGGGTCTTCGTGTTGCTATGTTGTTGTTTGCGGTTTTTACGCACCAATTGATTAATGGTCGGCATTGAAACTCTCTCGTTAGTCTTTGATAAACTCTCTCTACGCTTTATATCGTCAAAGCGAATTCGCGCCGCGACTTTTTCGACCGCCGCTCTGAAAGGGGCGGGGGCGCGAAATTACGCCGATAAAAGTCCGCTTGGAACCTGAATGATACCAGAATTTTTTCCAACGTCAAGGAGTAAAACTCCGCCGCCGCTCATTTTTTGCAAATTTACTCCCTCGAAACGAGGAAACGCCGCGAAAACGTCGGCGCAAGAAACGACGCGACGCGCTCTCGGAACGGTCGACGTTCTCGGCGCGCGTCGAGAAAAGTAGGAAAATCGAGACAATCAAGCGTTTTTGAATTCTTTGACGATATCGTAAATTCCGCGGATATTTTCGTGCGAAACGTTGGCGCCGATCGTCGCGATGAAGCCGCCGGTGAGGACGCCGAGGCATTCGCGGACGTTGCGGATCGTTTGCGCGGACGTTTCTTGGCCGTAAAGTTCGTCGACGCGGGTCGCGAAGCAGAGACGGCCCCGATGCAGGCGTCCGAGCGACGCGCACTCCATCGTCGCCGGCGTTTCGACGCGAACGACGTCGGCGCCGATTTCGCGCAGGTCGCCGAAAAATTCCGCGCACTCCGCCGAGACGCTGAACCAAACGTGCAAGCCGACTTCCTTCGCCCGCTTGAATTGCTTGGCGTAGTGTTCGCGAAGAAGGACGCGCCACAGGGATAGCGTAACGCGGGACGTTTTACGCGGGCCCCAGTCGTCGCAGAATTCGATTCCGTGGAATCCTTTGCGCGCCAGGAGGTCGAACATATCCGTTTCGAATTCGAATATTAGTTCCATTAACTCCATAAAGCGGGTCGTTTCGATGAGGAAGTCGACCGCGCTCAACTCGGCGCCGCGCAGGGCGGAGTAGACGGAGTAGCCGCTCAAGCCGAAGCTGGCGAGGCGGTAACGGTCGCCGCAGACCTTCGCCGCTTGCGGGACGCGCGCCAAACGGCGCTTTACGTCTTGCGGCGGCGCTTGATAAACGTCGACTTGACTCCATTCGGGGAGCGTCGGCTCGACCGGGACGACCCAAGAGCCGTCCGTGCGGCGAACGCGGCGGAATCCCCATTCGCTCAACGTCGGGTCGTTCGGATCCGGCAGGGACAGGTCGTAAGTCAAAATATCGCTCAATCCGATGTTGTCGCCGTCGACCCAAACGGGAACGCGTTCCGGGTTTTTGAACTGGATCGCGTGATCGACGAGAGCTTTTCTCGTTAGCATACTTTTCTCCTCGAACGCCCTTTGTCGGTTCGGCTTGACCGGCGACGGCCCGAAAATGGGGGACGCGAACGGTCGGCGGCGCCGGCGTCGATTGTGTTGCGTTGATTAAAAACTGCTTCTCAATATTAATACAATATAATTAATGGGGGCGACGTTTCGAACTAAAAGCGAAAACGTCGGAGCGACGACGTCCCGTTCGACCGTCGAAAACCGAGCGGAGCCCGAACGCGCGTCTTCGACGGGGCGTTCGAAGCGGGAAGTGCGAACGTCGCGTCTATCATTGTATTTTTTCGCGCGGGCATTTTCAAGGGGAAACCGGGAATTTCTCTAATTTTTATCGAAATTTTTTATTTTTTTATTAGAAACGGGCTCGGTTTCCTTCGTTTTTTAAGGAGCGCGGGGGCGAAAGCGAGAATATAGGGTCGTTGGGCGGGGCTTGTCGATTTGAGAAAAGTTTGTATATTGTATTGGCTCTGCGTCGCGGAGCCGAGTCCGTCGAACGTCGGCGGGCGACGAGTGAAAGCGGCGTCGCGAAATGGGAAAAGCGTTGGAAAAATGGTAAACGAGGAAAAAACGAGACCGCGCGCTCGTTCGTCGGGGCTTGAGGACGCGCCTCCGCCGTCGAGTTCGGAGCGGGACAAGACGCCGGTTGAAAGGGCGCGGGAGGCGTTGCGGCGAGACGGCGAGACGACGCGGCGCGTCGGGCGGCTTCTCGAGACGTTGGGGCGGCAGGTTCTTTTCGCGACCGGCGTCGGGTTGACGGCGGGCGTCGTCGGCGCGGCGTTTCAGGCGGCGATGAACGCGGCGAGTCGTTCTTTTGCGGCGAATTATGCGATCGGTTTTCCTTGGGCGCTCCTTTTTTTACCGGCGGTCGGGTTGGCGATCGTCGCTCTTTACAACGCGGCGCGACTTTCGGTCGACGCGGGAACGGATCGCGTCGTCGCGTCGTTGACTTCGGAGAAAAAAGCGTCTCTTTGGTTGGGCCCGTTGATTTTTTTGACGTCGACGCTGACGCAACTTTGCGGCGGTTCGGCGGGGCGCGAGGGGGCGGCGTTGCAGTTGGGCGGCTGCGTCGGGCTCGGGGCGGGGCGACTCTTTCGTTTGGACGCGTCGGCGTTGAAGATCGCGATACTTTGCGGGATGAGCGGCGGTTTCGCGGCGGTTTTTGGGACGCCGTTGACGGCGACCGTTTTCGCGTTGGAGATCGCTTGCGTCGGCGTCGTTTATTATCCGGCGCTTTTGCCGGCGTCGGTCGCGGCGTTGGTCGGGAGCGCGATTCCGGCGTCGCTGGGGTTGGCGCCGTTTCGTTACGAGCTGCCCGATTTTCCGGAAACGTCGGTCGCGTTGATTGGGAAGACGCTTCTTTTCGGCGCGCTTTGCGGAGCGGTTTGCGTTTTCTTTTGCGCGGCGGTTCGTCGGACGACGCGGTCGTTTTTCGCGCGATTTCCGAACGATTATTTTCGCGTCGCGTTCGGGGCGCTTTGCGTTATCGTCGGGACGCTTCTTCTTGGAACGAACGCTTACAACGGGACGGGAATCGGGCTTGTCGAAGAGGCGTTGGCGGGGCGTTCCGCTCCGGACGCGTTCTTTTGGAAGACGATTCTAACGGCGTTGACGCTCGGCGCCGGGTTCAAAGGGGGCGAGATCGTGCCGGTGTTCGCCGTCGGCGCGTCGTTCGGTTGCGTCGCCGGGCCGACGTTGGGGATCGACCCGACGCTCGGCGCCGCGTTGGGGATGATCGGCGTTTTTTGCGGCGCGACGAACTGTCCGTTGACGTCGATCGTCTTGAGCGTCGAACTGTTCGGAACGCAAAACGCGACGCTTTTCGCGATCGTTTGCGGCGTCGGCTTCGCGACTTCGGGGCGCGTCGGGCTTTACCGGAGTCAGCGGATGTTGTACTCGAAGACCGCGTTTGGAAAAGACGAAGTCGGCTCGGCGCGTAAGACGTGAAGCGGCGAAAAAAACGGAAAAAAACGGGAAAAAAAGCCGACGAACGCGGAAAAAAACGAGAAACGAACGCTCTTAAAAAACGTTGAATTTCTACTAAACAAGTGGCTAATCGTCGGTTTTGTAATATTTTTTGGAAAATTTTTCCGAAAAATCGAAAAAAGCTCTTGCAATTACAAGGGGCTTGAGTATAATTGGAAAACGTCGTATGGTACCGCGATTTTTCCCCCTCCCCTTCGCCGACGGCGAGCGGAGCGTCGACGGAAAACGCGGCGACGCGATTTCAAACGGAGAAGGCGGCGTTTTGGGCGTCGGCTTTCTCGTTCTGTCAAGTAGTTTTTTCGAGTTGTTTCCGGGCTAAACGGAACGACGAGCGTTTCTTATTTTTCTCGGCGCGTCGCAACGGCGCGAGAAGAAGTAGCGTAAAAGAAACGCCGCTCGAATTTTCGAACGTTCGTTGGAACTTCGGTCGAAGCGCTATTGGAACGGTTCGCAAAATAAAACGAGCGATATTAACGTTGTGAAAATTAAAAAATAGAAAACGAAGGCGTTTTTGTGTGAAAACGGTTCGTTTTTAACGAATATTTTAGATTTTACTTTAAGGAGCAAGAATTATGTTGAACGGTTCCGAAGAAACCAAGCGTCCGCAAGAATTCGGCTCGCCTGAAGAAATGAGATTAATCGCCGAAGCGCGTCTCGAAGAGCCGAAACGTCGCAATCGCAACGTGTTCGACGCGATTATGGAAACCGGGCACGACGAAGATTTCGTTCCGTCCGTTACCGACGAATTCTGCCCGACCGACGCTCCGGCCGGTTCCCCGGCGAAGGTGCAGGTCTTGGCCGAACGCGTCCGCAAGGGGTTGCCGCTTTGGCATCCGGAAGACCGCGTTTCGTACTCCGGACTGACCGGTTCGGCGATCCGCGCTCGCGACTGAGCGAACGGGACGGAAAGCGCGTTGTTAAAAGAGTAAAAATTGGCGAGATAAGCGAGGAACGGCGATTTTAACGGCGTTTCTCAAACGGAAAACGGCGCGGCGACGCGAGCGAATCGGTTAGTCGGTAGCGATTAGTTCGATTTTAACGTCGCGGCGCCGTCGGGTTTTTCTTGACGGCGGCGTTTTGCGCGTCGGAGGCGGCGAAAAACGCGTTCGACGGTGAAATTTCCGAACGAATCGAGCGCGGCGATGAATCTTGTTAAGCGTCTTTTGGCGAAATATTTGCTTCTTTGGCTGGTCGCGACGTGCGTCGTCGCGTACTTTTGGCCGCGTTTGGTCGGCGATTCGGGCCCGAATCCGTTCCTGTTGACGGCGAACGGCATGTCGACGCTGATTTTTGTAACGATGACGGCGGTCGGCTCGCTTCTTCCCTTCGACGAAGTGAAGGCGGTCGCGAAACGTTGGCCGAAAACGCTCGGCGGGACGACGGTCCAATATTTGTCGACGCCGACGTTGGCGTTTTGCGCGGCGAAGCTCTTCGGATTGGAGGGCGGGGCGTTCGTCGGCGCGATCTTGGCCGGGTGCGTGCCGGGCGCGATGGCGTCGAACGTCTTGACGCTGACGGCGCGGGGAAACGTCAGTTACTCGGTCGGCTTGACGACGTCGGCGACGCTTCTTTCGCCGGTCGTCGTGCCGCTGACGTTGGCGTTTTTCTTGAGCGGGGAAAAAATTTCGCTTCCGGTCGGCGACGTGATGCTGAACTTGCTGATTACCGTGGTCGCGCCGGTCGGGCTCGGGTTTGGACTCTCGCGACTTTTTGGCTGGTGGCAAAGGGGCGCGGAGCGGTTCGCGGAAGTCGTTGCGAATATTGCGATTATTTGGATTATCGCGGCGGTCGTCGCGAAAAACGCCGCGTCGCTGTCGTCGCTGACTCCGGCGCTTTGGGGCGCGTTCGCGTTCCTGAACGTCGGCGGATACTTGGCCGGTTACTTCGGCGGCGCGGCGATCGGGCTCGACGGCGGAATGCGTCGGGCGCTGACGATCGAGGTCGGAATGCAGAACGCCGGACTCGGAACGGCGTTGGCGGCGCGGTACTTCGCCGACTTGCCGGAAGCGTCCCTTTTCTGCGCGTCGTACACGTTCGGCTGTATGGCGACCGGAATTATTTTGGCGCAAGCGTTCCGAATTTGGACGGAGCGGCAAGAGCGCAACAACGGCGACGCGGCAAAAACGAACGTCGAAACGTCGAAGGATGAAACGACGTAAAGAACGTCGGTCAACGAGATAAGCGTTGCAAAACGAGGTCAAATAAGTATTGAATGGAGCGGTTTAATGACGTCTTCTACGGAAGGAAGGAAAGAAGGGGCGGCGCGCCTCGATAATTTTGACGCGTTGCGAACGGTCGCTTGTTGGGCCGTGGTGATACTTCACGCGGCCGCTATTTTTTATCACGACGCGGCGCCCAAGTCCTTCGCTTGGGGAACGGCGGAGTTTTTAAAATGCGCGGCGACGATGGCCGTGCCCTGCTTTGTGATGGCGAGCGGGTATTTTATTTTAGGCAAACTGGCGAACGACGAGAATTTTAGCGCGAAGGAATATTATCGTCGTCGCGTATCGAAGTTAGCGGCGCCGCTTATCTTTTGGAACGTTATGTGTTTCGCGAAAGGTTGGGGGCTCGCTCGTTTGGCCGGACGCGAGGATTTGGGGTTTAGTTGGACGAACTTCTGGGAACGCGGAACGCTTGCCGGCGAATATCTTTGGTTTTTGCCGATGTTATTGGGGTTGTATTTGGTCGCGCCGTTGTTGGCGAGCGCGGTTAAGAATTTTTCCTCCGGAGCGTTGGCGGGAATCGCGTTTGCTTGGGCGGCGTTGAACGCGGGAAACTGGGCGCTTCTCGGCGAAATTCAAGAGTGCGAACCGACGAAGACGTTTCTCGTCGTTTGGCAATATTATATTCCGTATTTCTTGTTGGGCAAAGCGTTGGGCGATTTGGCGCAAGAGATTCCGCCAAAATCTCGGTTGGCGTTCGCGTCGATCTATATTCTTGCGACGTGCGCCGCGTTCGCTTCGAAGCTGGAGGCGATCAACGTCGGGCCGTTGGGATATTATTCTTTTGTCGGAACGGTGCAATCGACGGCGTTTTATATGTGGATTCTTTCGTCGAAAAAGACGAACGACGTCGGCTCTTGGCAGACGAAGGTCGCGCGTTGGACGGCGCCGGCGTCGTTTGGCGTTTATTTAGCGCATCCTTTCGCGTTGACGGTTGTAAAGGAAGTCGCGCGGATTGTCGCAGGCGACGCGATTTTTTCGCCGTCGGCGTCGATACTTGTCGCGGCGACGACGATTTTGGGCGCAAGCGTCGTCGCGTTTTTTATGAGCGTGGCGACGGTCTGGGTATTCAGAAAAATACCGGGGCTGCGGCGCGTGGTGTAAAAACGCCGGACGAAACCGCGTGAAACGGCGCAAAATAGGCGGAATGGTGAAAAGAGAAAAAGCGTTCGTCGTCGGGGCGAACGCTTTTTTTGTTGGGTTGGGGCTTTCCGGGGCGGCGTTTTAGGCTTCGTCGTCTTCTTAGTCGGCGTCCGCGTAAGGGTCGACGCTCGGGTCGATCGACGCGGGCCAGCGGATAGGTTCGCCGACTTCCTCTTCAAGCTCTTCCGCCTGCGAAACGAACTCGTTGATCAAATAATCGACGAAACTCGAGCGTTGGTAATAGCGGTCGACGAGTTCTCGCTCGAAGAAATCCCAAGTAACGATCGCGCCTTCCGGCTGGTTGACGTCGACGCAAATATACTCGTCGCCGTCTTCGTTGACGATAACGACGTAATTTTCCGGAAGCGCGCCATTTTCGCGGACGTATTGCGTTTCCTTCTTGACGTTCGAGTACTTGGCGTTGGGATTATCGTCGACGATCCCGAAAAACTCTACGCCGTCCCAACCCAAATTACCCCATTTCGCCAAATAACGACGGAAGTCGGACGGGAACTTGACGCCGAGCGCCGCCTCCGCCGCCAAAATCGACTCTTCGGACGCGCCGGGCGGATTGTCGGTCATTGGAGCGATTCCGCCGCGTTCGGTGGAAACCTGAAAAAATTGCGGGTTCAACTCGACCAATTCGACCAAATCTTCGAAGCGGTATTGCATTGGGGCGGCTCCTTTCGGAAAAATAGAGAAAATAAAGAAGGAGGGCAAACGGCGCGAGAAGAGCGTCGCGGCGTCGCTAAATCTAACGTATAATATATATATCCGTTCTCAAAAGCAAGAAAAAAGCGTCCCTTTTTCCAAAAAAAAGCGAAAAAAACGACGCGCCGTTGCCGAAACGTTGGAATAATAAGGATAACGGAAGTAAGGAAACTGCGCGAAATAGGTAAGAAAGATAAGGCGGCGTGAACGGGGGAATCGCGAAGATAGGAAAACGGCGCAAAATTGGCGGGAAAGCGAAAAGAAAAAGCGTCCGCCGTTTCGACGAACGCTTGAGCGTTGGAAAGCGCGGCGCCTCCGAGAGAAGACGCCGCGTCGGTTGGCGGGGCGAAATCGCTAAATCGCCGAACCGTTTCGGTCGGATAAACGGGCCGAAACGGTCGCGCTCGCCAACTTGGCGAAATTTGCTAAAACGGTTGAGCCTGTTGGGTTAGTTAAGTCGATGAAATCGCGGCGCTTACGCGAGCCAGTTCGCGACGTCTTTCGCCCAGTAGGTGATGATAATCGTCGCTCCGGCGCGCTGAATCGAGGTTAGCGTCTCCAAGACGACGCGTTGTTCGTCGATCCAACCGTTCGCGGCGGCGGCTTTCGTCATACTGTATTCGCCCGAAACGTTGTACGCGGCCAACGGCAGACCCGGGAAGCGGTCTTTCGCCATTCGAATAATGTCGAGGTACGGAAGCGCCGGTTTCACCATAATAATGTCGGCGCCTTCCGCGACGTCGAGTTCGATTTCGCGCATCGCTTGACCCGGCGCCGAGGCGGGGTCCATTTGATACGAGCGACGGTCGCCGAACTGCGGCGCGCTCTCGGCGGCTTCGCGGAACGGGCCGTAAAAGGAACTCGCGTACTTCGCCGCGTAGCTCATAATGGGAATCCGTTCGAAGCCGTTTTCGTCGAGGCCGCGACGAATCGCGCCGATCATCCCGTCCATCATACCGCTCGGCGCGACCATATCGACGCCCGATTTCGCTTGCGCGACCGTTTGCTTGACGAGGTTCGCTAGCGTCGCGTCGTTGTCGACGTCCCAATCGGTTTCCCCGGGGCCGCACTTTTTCAGGACGCCGCAGTGACCGTGGTCGGTGTACTCGCAGAAACAGACGTCCGAAATCACCAAGAAGTCTTTCCCGACGACGTTTTTCAGCGCCTTGATCGCTTCGGCGACGATTCCGTGTTCGCACATCGCGTCGGAGCCGACCGCGTCTTTCGTTTCCGGAATCCCGAAGAGCATAACGCCGCCGATTCCGAGTTTTTCGATTTCCTTAACTTCTTTGACCAACTCGTCGATCGAAAGCTGGTATTGGCCCGGCATCGCGCCGATCGGAACGCGGACGCCGACGCCCGGGCGGACGAAGAGGGGCAAAATGAAGCGGTCGGGGGAAAGAATCGTGTCGCGGGTCAGGCGACGGACGCCGGAATGATAACGGAGACGGCGCAAACGAGCGGCGGGAAACGCGCCGGAAAACGTCGTATCGGACATAAAACGCTCCTTAAAGCCGGTCGGCGCGCGGCGGCGTCGAGGCGGAAAAACGCGTCGGAAACTAACGAACGAAACGCAAGCGCCCGACGCGAACGCTTGCGTTTAACGTGTTTTCAATTATATCGGCGAAACTTGCGCCGCGCTCGAATCTTCTCGCGAAAAAGGCGAAAAATCGGCTCGACGCGGCGACAAAACGCCCCGAGACGGCGAACGATTGACTCGCCGTCGACAAACGGGCGGAACGAACTTCAAGGTTCGACGGCAAACCGGGAATGTCGCGCAAACTTTCCCGATTCCGCGGCGACGATTAGAAGTATTGGCCGACGTTCGACTTGAAGTTCTTGTAAATTTGGCTGACCGATTGGTTGCAGTGAATGCGTTTGATCGCTTCGCCGAGGACTTCCGCGCAGGAAAGAACCTTAATTTTCGGAATTTCATGTTCCGGAAGGAGCGGAATCGTGTCCGAAAGAACGACGCTTTCGACCGGCGCCTCTTGAATGCGTTGGATCGCCGGGCCGCAAAGAATCCCGTGCGACGCGGCGACGAAAACCTTCGTCGCGCCCATTTCCTTGACGACGCGAGCCGCGCCGCAGATCGAACCGCCGGTGCTGATCATATCGTCGAAGAGGAACGCGACGCGACCTTCGATCGGGCCGCCGATCAGGTGCGCTTGTTCGACTTCTTCGCCGCTGTGACGACGTTTGTCGATGATCGCCAAGCTGCCGCCGAGCGCCGTAACGTGTTTGACCGCGCGCTTAATGCTCCCGGCGTCCGGGCTGACGACGACGCATTCTTCCGGCGCGTAACCGAGGCTCATAATGTAGTCGTCCAAAACCGGCGACGCGGAAAGATGGTCGAGCGGAATGTCGAAGAAACCTTGGATTTGCGCGGCGTGCAAGTCCATCGAAACGACGCGGTTCGCCCCGGCGCATTCGAGGAGGTTCGCGGCGAGTTTCGCGGTGATCGGAACGCGGCCTTCGTCTTTGCGGTCTTGACGAGCGTACCCGAAGTAAGGAATGACCGCCGTGATGCGACCGGCGCTCGCGCGACGGAAGCTGTCGATCATCACCAAAAGTTCCATCAACGAATCGTTGACCGGACGGCACGTCGATTGAACGATGAAAACGTCCTTGCCGCGAACGTCTTCTTCGATGCGGCAGAAGGACTCGCCGTCGGGGAACTTTTGAACGCTGATATGACCCGGCGCCAAATCGAGATAATTGCAAATTTTTTCAGTCAGCGCGGGGTTGGCGGTTCCGGAAAATACCTTTAACGTGTCCATAATCTGTCCCAATAATCGAAGTCTGTCGAACGGCGGGTTTTAACGCGGCAAAAACGGAAAACGGCGCCGTTTTCTTGCGCAAACGACGGCTCAAAACGCGGCGTCGGACGCTTCGCCCATTTCAACATAGGCAAGACGGCGGAAGTTTGCGCTTACCGACTCCGCAATAATTTCCGTATTTCGATAATTATAACCCGTTCGGCGGCGTTCGACAGGGGGGAGCGGCGTCGGAAGCGCGTTTTTCCGGAAACGCTTTCCGCGCCGCGCCGTTATAATCCATATAAACGCCTCCGCTTGGCGCCGCCTTTCGACGCTTTTCGAAATCGGTCGCGAACCGTTATTTGTGGAACGGCTTTTTCAGCGCCGCGACCATAATCTCCTGACGGTTGTACTGGAGCTGGCGAGCCTTCACTCGGTTGAAGCCCCAACTCTTGACGCGCGCCAAATATTCCGGGATATGGTCGGCGAGGTTCCAGTCGAAAAACTTCAAGGTGAAGAGGAGGCCCCGCGCCGCGACGTCGCCGCGCCCGACGATTTCCTCCAGCGCGTCGAGGGCGTAGTTCGGCGCGACGTTCATATCGGTTAGGAACCAGCGCGACTTGCGGAACGTTTTGCGCTTGATTTGGTTGATCTTGCCGCGAAGGTGCGTGAAGTTCGGGTGCGCCAAAACGCGCGGGTCCATCTCCGCCGGGTCGACGCCGAACGTCTCCGCGCCGCGCGCCAAGAGCGCCTGCGAACCGCCGCCGGGGGAAGCGCCGACGTCGACGCAGCGCGAGCCGACGCCGATCGGAAAGCCCGCCCAGCGGAGCCCTTCTTCGAACTTCAAAAACGCTCGCGACGCCGCGTCGGTCGGGAGTTCGAGCGGGAACAGGCCGCCCGGGTAGCGCGAGTGAACGTCGGAAACGCGGTGAAAGCCGATTCGCCATTCGGTTTCGTCGACGACGGCGACGTCGAGGCAGATTTCGCCCGGTTCGCCCGGCGCGTCGAGGCGGTCGGCGTTCGGCCCGAACGCGGCGCGGAACCGCTCCGGGGCGCCGTCGTAAATTCGGCGGTGCAGGTCGAACGCAAGGGGCGTCAACCCGGGCTCGAAACCGCGCGTCCCGACGGCGAAACGGTCGCGTTCGTAAACGTGTATTCTCGCGAGCGTCGGCGCCGGCGCGTCGCTTTGACCGCTTTTCCCGCCGCCGAAAGAGCGCCTATTTTGCGCGTCTTCGCCAAATTCAAGCGCCGCGAGTTCCCAAACTTTCGCGACCGCCGCCGCGACGTCGAACGAACCGTCCGGCGCGGCGCAGTTTTTCGCGAAGACGTTCCCGAGCGAATGAACGCAGGAGCGGGCGAAGACGGTGCGCAACGTCGGCACGTCGAGCGCGAGCCGCTTTTCGAGCGACTCCGGCTCCGGGAGCTTGAACGTCAAAAAACCGGGGCGCGAGTAAGAAAAGCGGTAGTTCGGGCGTCGCTTTTCCATTTCCTTTTTCAACGCCGGTTCGGCGCCGCGTTGGCAAGTTAGGTAAATAAAGAAAGACGGGGGGGCGTTGGTCGACAAGGGAAGCCTCGCTGGGAACGCGTCGCGGGGAGCGACTATTAATATAAAGGGGAAAAACGACGGGTTGCGGACGAAAATTTGACGTTTTTTTGCAAAAATTTGCGATTTTTGGCCAAACCGGGGCGCCGTCGACGCGATTTTCCTGTTATAATGGAACGCGTCGAAGAACGTCGGCGACGCGACGGGCGGTCGAACGCCGACCGTCGTTTATGATACAACAGATTTCCGGCGCGGTCAAGAATCGCCGCGTCGACTTAAAAAGAATTTTTATATCGACCGACGGCGCGTCGAGGCTCGGCGTCCGCGAACGAACGCGGAGGCGACCGGATCGCGCCCGACGGGGAACAAAGGAAAATCGATGGATTCGGTGAAAGTTGGTTTGATCGGTTTCGGAACGATCGGCGCGGGCGTCGCGGAGATTTTGCTCGGCAAGGCCGATATGATCGCTCGAACGACCGGGAAAAAAATCGAGCTGGCGAAAATTTGCGATAAAAATACGACCGCCGACCGCGGCGTCGCGGTTCCTCCGGGCGTCCTGACCGACGATATGTCCGAAATTCTCGACAATCCGGAAATTTCGCTCGTGATCGAGTTGATCGGCGGCGTCGACGTCGCGCGGACGGTCGTGTTGCGGGCGCTCGAAGCCGGGAAGGACGTCGTTACCGCGAACAAAGCGTTGATCGCCAACTGCGGGCCGGAGCTTTTTGAAAAAGCGCGCTCCCTCGGGCGAACGATCGGTTTCGAAGCGTCGGTTTGCGGCGGCGTTCCGGT
>JAFSDX010000269.1 GCA_017436025.1 Thermoguttaceae bacterium | reverse complement strand
CGGGCGTCGGAGCCGGAGCGGGCGTCGGGGCCGGGGCGGGCGCCGGAGCGGGCGCCGGAGTCGGAGCCGACGATTGCGCTTGACGTTGGGCGGCGACGTTGATCGCGTTTTGCTCGACGGTGCGCGAAACGACTTCGGAAATCGACGAAACTTTCGGCTTCGTTTCCCCTTTGAGCGCGACGGTCAAAACGACTTCAAATTCGAGCGGCCCGATGGCGAGTTGGTCGCCGTTTTTCAATTCTTGCTCGATCGAAACGCGTTGTCCGTTGACGTAAACGCCGTTTTTGCTCCCGAGGTCGCGAACGGCGACGTAACCGTCGTCCGTTAAGATCGCGCAGTGATAACGGCTGATCAGCTCGCTGCGCGGTTTCAGGTGGCAATCGTCCGCGCGACCGATCATAAATTGGGGGATCGAAATCGGAACCGTTTGGCCGGTTCGGGTTCCTCCGACGACTTTAAGCGCTACTTTCATTGCAAATTTCCTAAAATAAGTTGACGTTTGTTTTCGTTCGGCGTCTTGGGCGACAAGGCCGCTCGAATCGCGCGAACGCTTAAAACGATCGTCGCGATTCGGTCGGGGTCGACGCGAGCGGGGCGCGTTTCTCGGCGAAAACGACGAAAAGTCGTCAAGCCGACGGAACCGCCCGAATAAATAAATAAGGAATAGGGGGGAAAACGCTCGCCGCGTCGCGCAAGGACGACGGGTCGCGTCGAAACAAACGCGCTTTCATAATACCGACGGTCGACGTTCGCGTCGGGGCTCCGAGCGAACGCGAAACGCCCAAACTCAACGCTTGGGACGCAACGTCTATTGTAAGAAATTTTGCCGCGTTTCTCAAAGGCTTTTTGACGTTTTTTTTAAATTTTTTTAAAATTTTTATCGTTTTGACGCCGTTTTTGACGTTTTTAAGAGCGCTTAACAAGATAAGTGTTGCAAAACGATACAACGTGTAAATAATAAAAGTTAAATTAGGCAAACTTGGCGTCGGTTTGGCGAACGAACGAGTTAAGCGTCTTGAGCGAAGAAGCGGCGCGGGCGAGACGACGGGGCGAATGGGAGCCAAGGGGAGGAGTCGCGGACAATTTCGCTTCGGCGCGGCGCGGAACGTCGAAAACGAGCGAAATAAATTTAAGGTGAAAAAATTTTTGAGAAAAAAGCGGAAAAAGCGTTTGCAATTTGATTCCGTTTCGAGTAAAATAGGACGCGGTGGCGGAGACGCGCGGGAGGGCCCGTTTCGTTTTTCCGCTCGACTCGTAATAATCGCAAGAATAATCGACAAATATTTGAGGAGCGACTATGGCCCGACCGGTTACGATCTTTACCGCTCAATACGGCGACATTCCGTCCGAAAAACTTTTCAAAATGATGTCCGAGATCGGGTACGAAGGGCTCGAACTCGCGTGCGGCGCTTGCGAAAGCGCCGACGACCCGCTCCAAGGGCACTTCGACGTTCATAAAGCGCTCGACGATCCGAACTATTGCGACGCGAAAAAAGCGCAACTGGCGAAATACGGGCTCAAATGCTGGGCGATTTCGAACCACTGCGTCGGCCAAGGCGTTCTCGACAATATCGACTCCCGCAACTTGACGGTTATTCCGAACTACCTGCACGGCGACGGAACGGTCGAAAGCGTCCGCGCGCTCTGCGCCGAAGAAATGAAAGCCACCGCTCGCGCCGCCGCGAAATTCGGCGTGAAAGTCGTCAACGGCTTCACCGGTTCGAGCATTTGGCAATACCTGTACTCCTTCCCGCCGGTTCCGCAAAGCTGGATCGACGACGGTTTCAAACTCTTGAAAGAACGTTGGACGCCGATTTTGGACGTTTTCCAAGAAGTCGGCGTTAAGTTCGCGCTCGAAGTTCACCCGACCGAAATCGCGTTCGACCTCCACTCCGCGCAACTCGCGTTGGAAGCGCTCGACTATCACCCGGCCTTCGGTTTCAACTTCGACCCGTCTCACCTCCTTTGGCAAGGCGTCGACCCGGTCAAATTCATCCGTCGCTTCCCGGATCGCATTTTCCACGTCCACATGAAGGACGTCGCGCTCCAACTCGACGGCGAAAACGGCATTCTCGGCAGCCACATTCCGTTCGGCGACTACCGCCGCGGTTGGGAATTCCGCAGCCTCGGTCACGGACACGTCAAGTTCGACGAAATCATCCGCGCGCTCAACGACATTAAATACGAAGGCCCGCTCAGCGTCGAATGGGAAGACCAACGTATGGATCGCGTCTTCGGCGCCACCGAAGCGTGCGAATTCGTCAAGAAGTGCGACTTCCCGCCGAGCGACATCGCTTTCGACGGTCAATTCGACAAATAGTCGACGAAAAACGCTTCGTCGCGTTTGACGTTTAAACGGCAAGCCTCTTTGGCCCGAGCGGGCGTTGAATTGCGCTCGTTCGGGCGGAGCTTTTCGTCGCTTGAAATTTAGCGCGAGCGAGCGTTTTGGGTAAAACGCGCAAAGTCTTTGCTTTGTAGCGGTTGTTTTAACGGCGGTTTTGATAAAAATCGTTCGAACGGATTCTTTTTGTCTTTTTTTCTTGACTTGGTTCTACAATTTTGTTATAATCGCTCTTATTGTTCGCGAGACGGCGCGACGGACTTTGATTTTTAACGTTTTCGCGTTGTTTTCGTATAAGATAACCCGTCTATATTTTAAGGTTAGATTATGAAAGTTGTTAAGGTTGGCTTGATGAAAGAATTTTATCGCGATTTTATGGAACCCCGTTTGCAAGGTTGGAATCCGCCGCTTATTTCGATTATTACGGGTCAATTCGGCGATATTCCGTCGGAAAAACTCTTCAAAATTATGTCGGAGATCGGCTACACCGGTCTCGAACTCGCCTGCGGGGCCTGCGCCGACGAAAACGACCCGCTCCAATGCCACTTCGACGTGCAACTCGCGTTGAAAGACAATAATTACTGCGCCGCGAAACGCGATCAACTCGACAAATACGGCCTCGACTGCTACGCCGTTTCGAACCACTGCGTCGGGCAAGGCGTTCTCGACCAAATCGACTCTCGCAACCTGACGGTTATCCCGCCGCGTCTGCACGG
>JAFSDX010000268.1 GCA_017436025.1 Thermoguttaceae bacterium | reverse complement strand
TTGATTCACCTCCGCCGAGCGGACGGGCGCGATTGGGACGGTTGGCTGCACGTCGACCCGAGCGCCGACGTCGAAGACCGCGGCTTGGCGTTTTTCTACAATCCGCTGAAAACGGAAATCGTTCGCGAAATTGAACTTCCGCTTTACTATACGGGCTTGACCGGGCAAGCGACAATCCGTCGCGGCGACTCCGATTTGAACCTTAGCGAACCGTTCGTCGCGCAACTCGACGGACGCGGCGTCGCGAAGGTCGAAATCCGAATCGCGCCGGAAAGTTACTCTTGGCTTTTGATCCAACAATAGCCGTCGCAACGTTTAGAGGGACGCCCGCAAGTTCGAGCGTTCCTCTTTTTGCGCCGTTCGCCGTCTTAAATGCGAACGAGCCGTTCGAAACGTTCGGGCGGACGGGCGGACGAGCGCCCGAAACGTTCAAGCGGTCGACGCGGTCGGGCGTTCGAAACTTCAAGCGTTCGAGCGTTCGCGTTTGAAAAAGGCGGCGTTTCTAAAATTTTCGCCGCTTTTTTCCTTGACGCTGATATGCGCTCCGTATAAAATTGTTTTCGACGGCGGTTCGACGCGTTCGGGCCGCCGTCGTTTTTGCGTCGACGCGAGCGGTTCGTCCCCGGCGTCGACGTTTACCCGCTTTCCCGTTCGCGCCCATTTCCCGCGCCTTTCGCGTCCTCGGAGCGTTACAATGCATCGTTTTCTCCTCGCCGTCCTCGTCGCAAGCCTTTGTTCGCACAATGTTTCCGCGCAATCGCCGCCGCTTCCGCAACCGCCGACGCTAAAGTCGACGTTTCTAGGGCGCCTCCGGGCGCCGACGTCCTCCGCTCCCGCGAACCCGGCGAGCGTCAAAACAATCGGCAAAAGCGCGTTTGGGGGCGGTCGCTCGTTAACGTCGGTCTCGGTCGCTCCGGAGAATCAGCGTTTCCAAGCGGTCGACGGCGTTCTCTTCACCGCCGACGGCAAAACGTTGATCGCGTTTCCCGCCGCTAAAAAAGCGACGAAATACGCAATCCCGGACGGCGTCAAAACCGTCGGCGACAACGCGTTTTCCTTTTGCGCCTCGTTAACGTCGGTCGAAATTCCAGCGAGCGTCGAAACGATCGGCATAAGCGCGTTTGGGGGCGGTCGCTCGTTAACGTCGTTCTCGGTCGCCCCGGCCAACCCGAATTTTCGAGCGGTCGACGGCGTTCTTTTCACCGCCGACGGCAAAACGTTGATCGCGTTTCCCGCCGCTAAAAAAGCGACGAAATACGCAATCCCGGACGGCGTCGAAACCGTCGGCGACAACGCGTTTGGTTTTTGCACCTCGTTAACGTCGGTCAAAATCCCGGCGAGCGTTAAAAAAATCGGCGCTCGCGCGTTCGCCTTCAGGTTAACGCTTTACGGCGCCGCCGGTTCCGTCGCGGAGGAGTACGCCGCCGAAAACGAACTCCGCTTCGACGATAATCTCGACGGAATCAACGACGACACGTCGCCAATCCTTGCGAACGGCTTCGAAATGCGAACCGAAAACGGCGGCGGCGTTATCGTTAAGTTCCTCGACAAAACGGCGAAGTCGGCCGTCGTTCCGGCTCAAATCGTCGGTCGCCCGGTCGTTAAAATCGGCGACAGGGCGTTTTCCGATTGCGAATCGTTAACGTCGGTCGAAATCCCGGACGGAGTCGAAACGATCGGCGACAGCGCGTTTTCCGGTTGCGAATCGTTAACGTCGGTCAAAATTCCGGCGAGCGTCGAAACGATCGGCGACAGCGCGTTTGTCTTTTGCGAATCGTTAACGTCCGTCGAAATCCCGGACGGAGTCGAAACGATCGGCGACAGCGCGTTTGCCTTTTGCAAATCGTTAACGTCCGTCGAAATCCCGGACGGCGTCAAAACGATCGGCGACGACGCGTTTGGAAATTGCAAATCGTTAACGTCCGTCGAAATCCCGAACAGCGTCGAAACGATCGGCGACAGCGCGTTTTGGAATTGCGAATCGTTAACGTCGGTCGAAATCCCGGACGGCGTCAAAACGATCGGCGACGACGCGTTTAACGGTTGCGAATCGTTAACGTCCGTCGAAATCCCGGCGAGCGTCGAAGCGATCGGCGACGAGGCGTTTGGAAATTGCCACTCGTTAACGTCGTTCTCGGTCGCTCCGGGCGCCCCGAATTTTCAAGCGGTCGCCGGCGTTCTCTTCTCCGCCGACCGCAAAACGTTGATCGCGTTTCCCACCGCTAAAAAAGCGGCGAAATATCTAATTCCGAACGGCGTCGAAACCGTCGGCGACGACGCGTTTAACGGTTGCGCCTCGTTAAAGTCGGTCAAAATTCCGGCGAGCGTTAAAAAAATCGGCGACGAGGCGTTTGGAAATTGCCACTCGTTAACGTCGTTCTCGGTCGCTTCGGCCAACCCGAATTTTCGAGCGGTCGCCGGCGTTCTCTTCACCGCCGACCGGAAAACGTTGATCGCGTTTCCCGCCGCTAAAAAAGCGACGGAATACGCAATCCCGACCGGCGTCGAAACCGTCGGCGCCAGCGCGTTTTCCTTTTGCGACTCGTTAACGTCGGTCAAAATTCCGGCGAGCGTTAAAGAAATCGGCGACAGCGCGTTTGCCTTTTGCGCCTCGTTAACGTCGGTCGAAATTCCGGACGGAGTCGAAACCGTCGGCGACGACGCGTTTGCCTTTTGCCGCTCGTTAACGTCGGTCGAAATTCCGGACGGAGTCGAAACCGTCGGCGACGACGCGTTT
>JAFSDX010000267.1 GCA_017436025.1 Thermoguttaceae bacterium | reverse complement strand
CTCTCCGGCGGAGCGCGCGGCGGTCGAGCGGCTCGTCGACGGCGTTCCGTCGGCGCTCGGCGTCGAGTTCCTCCCGTACAACGTCGCGGCGGGCGCGAAATACGCTCTTTTAGACCGCCGATTCGACCCCGATTTACCCTAACGCCGCCAATCCCGACGCTTTTGCCGTTTCCGCTGTTTCCGTCGACGTCGCCAATCCCGCCGTTTCCGCGCCGTCCCCGCCGTTTTTGCCGCTCCCCCCGCCGCCCTATTTCGCCCAACCTCCCGAACAATATTAAAATTTCCCGCAACCAATCCCGCAATCGACGCGTTCCAAGCGTTTCGAAAGGAGTTCTATGAACCGCAAACAGTTTTTTATGTCGTTAATCGTCGCCGCGCTGACCGCCGCGACCGCCCTTTGCTCGCCGACGCAAGCGACCGCGCAAGAAGCCGCCTCCGCGCCGGTCTCGACCTTCCCCGGCAAAGTCGGCCAATGGAACGGCTTCCAATGCAACGACTTTCAATTCCAAGGGCGCGCCGCGAAACTCGTTTTCCCGAAAGAGGCGGCCCCCGGCAAGCCTTGGATTTGGCGCGCTCGTTTCTTCGGACACGAACCGCAGTTTGACGTCGCGATGTTAACTCGCGGTTACGCCGTCGCTTACGTCGACTCCGCGCCGCTGATGGGGTCGCCGAAATCGGTCGCGCTTTGGCAAGATTTTTACCTCTATCTGACGAAAGAGTTCGGGTTCGCGAAGAAAACGAACCTCGAAGGGATGAGTCGCGGCGGCCTTTACACCGTCAACTGGGCGATGCAATACCCCGAGCAGGTCGCGACGATTTACATCGACAACCCGGTTCTCGACTTCAAAAGTTGGCCCGGCGGGTACGGTAAGGGCAAGCGCAGCGACGGCGACTGGAACTCCGTCTTGCAAAGTTACAACCTGACGCAAGAAGAAGCGATGAAATACGCGCTCAACCCGATCGACAATATCGACGGTCAAAAGAAGATGGCGGAAGCGAAAGTCGGCGTCCTCCTCGTTTGCGGCGACTCCGACACGGTCGTTCCGTTCCCGGAAAACGCGAAACTCTTCAAAGAGCGTTACGAAGCGGTCGGCGGCCCGGTCGAGTTGATTTTAAAACCGGGCAACGACCATCACCCGCACTCGCTGAAAGCCCCGACGCCGATCGTCGAGTTTGTCGAGAAATTCAACAAATAACGCGCTTTTCTTAAACGAACGCTTAAAAAAACGCGACGGAGCCGCTCGGAACCGCCGCGTTTTTCATTTATTCCGCCTATTTTACCCGTTTTCCGCCAAAACAAGCGTCAATCGTTAGCGCGGAAGACGAGCCGCTCGATCTTGACCGCTTTTCCGGTCGCCGAGTCGACGTCGACGATCGTTCCGTTGAGGCGCGCGTCGCCGGTCGCGACCTCGAAAACGGTCGGGCGGAACGTCTTCGTCGTCTCCAAGACGCGGTCGTATCGGCGCCCGATGATTCCGTCGAACGGGCCGGTCATCCCAATATCGCACTGGAACGCGGTTCCGCCGGGCAAAATCGTTTCGTCGGCGGTCGCGACGTGCGTATGCGTCCCGAGAACGGCGGAAACACGACCGTCGAGGTAGCGTCCCGTCGTTTGTTTTTCGCTCGTCGCTTCGGCGTGAAAGTCGAGAACGCGAACGCGAACGTCGGCGGGAATTTTATCCAAAATCTTGTCGGCGGCGCGCAACGGGCAGTCGATCGGTTGCATAAAGACGCGCCCCAAGAGCGCGAAGACCGCGACGCGAACGGCCGGACGCTCCGACGTCGCCGGAACTTCCAAAACCGTCCAACCGCGTCCCGGCGCTTCCGGCGGATAGTTCCCCGGTCGAACGATTCGCGGGTCGTCCGAGTTCAAAATCGAGAAAATCGCCTTCTGCCGGAACGCGTGATCGCCGAGCGTAACGCAGTCGACGCCGTTTTCGATAATCGCCTTGTAAATTTCCGGCGTCAACCCGGAGCCGCCCGCCGCGTTTTCGGCGTTGGCGACGACGAAATCGAGTTTGAAGCGTTCGCGAATTTCCCGCGTTCGTTGAATCAAAATATCGCGCCCCGGTTTGCCGACGACGTCGCCGACCGTCAAAATTCGCAAAACGCACCCCATCGAGTTCCTCGTTCTTTCTTTACCGTCGCCGTCTTTTTAACGCCGACTTTTCCGACGTTTTCGTTACCCTTGCCGGACTTGCCGCCGTTCCGTTCGAAGCGTCGCGGTTCCGCAACCCGCCGTCTTCCCTTCAATCGGCAAAGTCGACGCGCCGCGTTTCTCCTAAAACCTCAAAAAATCGCCGATTCCCCCGATTTTCTTTCAAATTCTCTCGTCGCCGCCGGTCGCGCCCGGAAAATAGGCAAAATACGGCGACAATACCGAAACTGCGAACGTCGTCTTGAAAGCAATAAAAGACAAAAAAGCGTTTTTTCTCGCCGATTTTTCAGTCAAGTTTTCGCGGCGGCGGTCGATATATCTAAGTAACGGAGGCCCGAACGCGGCGCGACGCTTAAAAAACCGGCGTTTCGCGCGCTCCTTCCGTTTCCCGTTCCCCTCCCCCCCTCGAACCCCGAACCCCGTTTGCGACGTTCGAACGCCGAGCGTCGCCGTCGATAGAGGCGCGTCCAATGAACCAAGAAGTCAACGTCTTAGCGCTCGTTAAAGGTAAAGAACGTTACGTTTTTCTTTACAACGACTCGAATCAATCCGAAATGCTTCGCACTTTTGGACGTTACGCCTCCGACCCGGAACTTAGCTTCAGCTGGTACGACGCCGCCGTTTTGAGCCAAAAACTCCGTCGCAAAGCCCAACGCAACGAAGTCGCCTCCTTGATCGCGTCGAAAAAAGAGGGCGCGCGATCGTTGGACGAAATCGAATTGCAAATCGAAGACTAAGCCGCCCGTTTCCTTCGCTTTACGGCGGTCGAAACGTTTTCGACCGCCGCGTTTTTTTGAGCGACGTTCGCAATGCCGTCTCCGCCGTCCAACGAAAGAAATTTGCGCGTTCCGATCGTCCGTTTTCTCCGCTATCTCGGCGACGAGCGCAACTTTTCCGATTATACGATCAAAAGTTATCGCGAAGATTTGGAGGCTTGGCTCGAGTACGAGTTGGCCGCCCGCGACGGCGTTTGCCCGCGTCCGGATCAAATTTCAGTTCTCGAACTGCGCGGCTATCTCTCGGCGATGCGGGAAGCCGACTATTCTAAAGCGACTATTTCTCGACGTTTAGCGTCGTTGCGCGGTTTTTATAAATTCGGCGAACGCGAAGGTTGGGCGGTCGAAAATCCGGCGGCGGCGCTCCGCAATCCGCGCGGTCGGCGCCCGCTTCCCCGCGTTATGTCGACCGACGACGTCCTAAAACTCCTCTCGGCGCCCCCGGAAGACGACCCGCTCGGACTCCGCGACCGGGCGATTCTCGAAACGATTTACTCCGCCGGTTTGCGCGTCGCCGAACTTGTCGGGCTCAACTTTTCCGACGTCGTTCTCGACGAAGACCTCCTCAAAATCCGCGGGAAGGGGCGCCGCGAACGGTTCGCGTTTTTAGGAACGTTCGCTAAAGAGGCGATTCTCCGTTACTTGCTGACGTCGCGACGTTATCTCCGCGTCGCTTCGGCCGAGCGCGGACGACGCAATCGCGACCGTTTCGCCGCCGCGTCGCCGCCGTCGAAAGAAGAGCGCGCGTTCGTCGCTCTTTTCGTCCGTTCGGCGTCCGCGTCGCCCCTTCCCGGTTTTCCCAACCTCCCCAATTTACTCGCGTCCTCCAATTTCGCCGACTTAACCGGCCAGCCCAATCCCCCCGCGCGTCCCGCCGACGGCGTCGCTTCTAACGTCGCTTCTAACGCCGCTTCCAACGCCGCTTCCAACGACGTTCCCGTCGCCGTTCCCGCGTCCGACGCCGTTGCAAACGCCGCAAACGCCGACGCTTCCCCGCCGTCGAACGTCCCCTTCGTCGACTTCCAAGACCCGGCGGCGCGTCGGCGTTGGGAAGCGTTCCTCGCCGAACCGATTTTCGTCAACAAAAACGGCGGGCGCCTCAACGTTCGCAGCATCGGACGCAAGCTCGACGCTTACCTGCAAGAAACCGAACTCGACTCGAAGGCGTCGCCGCACACGCTCCGACATTGCTTCGCGACGCATTTGCTCGACTCCGGCGCCGATATCCGTTCCATCCAAGAGTTATTGGGACACAAAAACATCGTTACGACGCAAATTTACACGCACGTTTCGACGGCGTCCTTGCGAGCGATTTACGAAAAATCGCATCCGCGCGCTCGACTCGGCCTTAACGCCGACGCGCTCCCGCCGTCGGAATCGCCGCCAACCGCCGAAACCGTTCCCGTCGCCGTCGACGTTCCCCCCAACTTCGCGAGCCCCGCTCAATTCCGATGACCGTCTCCCCCGCTTCCCCCAACTTGCCCAGTTTCTCCTCCCCGCTAACGCGAACCGACGACGAACGCGGCGTCGCGACGTTGACGCTGAACCGTCCGGAACGTTGCAACGCGCTTTCGTTCGACCTGTTGCGCCGCCTTCTCGTCGAATTGCGCCAAATCGCCGACGACGAATCGACGCGTCTCGTCGTTTTGCGCGGCGCCGGAAAGCATTTTTGCGCCGGACTCGACCTCGACGAAGCGACGAACGGCGCGCCGATTCCGCTTAAAACGCTCCAAGCCGACGCGCTCGACCTCGCCGATTTTCGCGTTCCGGTCGCCGAAACCGTTGAAAAATTAAACGACGCCCCAAATTCCGCGCCGAAAACAGATTTTAGCGACGCTTCGCCGTTCGATCTCGCCGCCCAATCGCTCGTTCCGCCGTCAAACGCCGACTTTCCGCCGACGCTTCCGCGTTTCCAAGTCGCGCCGCGACTCGTTTTGGAACTTTTGCGTCAAATTCGGTTAACGCCGAAACCGGTCGTCGCGGCGGTTCGCGGCGCGGCTTGCGGGGGCGGCGCCGGGCTCGTTTCCGTTTGCGATTTCGTCGTCGCCGACTCGACTTTCCGCGCCGTCTTCACCGAAACGAAACGCGGCCTTTCGCCGAGTCTTCTCTTCCCGTTTTTGCGCCGAAAATACCCGCTCGCCGCGCTTCAAGAATTCGTTTTGACCGCCGCGCCCTTCGCCGCCGCTCGCGCCGTCGAAGTTGGGCTCGTTCAAACGCTCGTCGAACCCGACGACTTCGACGCGCCCTTCGCCGCCGCCGTCGACCGCTTTCTTGCGAACGAACCGCGCTCGCTCGCGATCGCCAAACGCCTTTTCAACGCCGCGCTGCTCCCGACTGACGCCGAAATCCGCGCCGGTTGGCTCGAACATTGCCGCTCTTGGGCGTCGGACGTCGGACGCGAAGGAATCGCCGCGTTTCTCGAAAAACGCTCGCCCGCTTGGACGCGTTAAACCGCCGCCGACGCCCGACTCTTCCCTTTCTCGTTTTCCCAATTTTCCCAATTTAACGTCGACCGCGTTCCGCGCCAAGCGTTTTCGTCCGCCCATTTCCCCCGTTTCCCCTTGTTTAACGCGCCGTCGCAAAAAAAGACCGCGAAGCCCCCCGACGTCGGGAATTCTTCGCGGTATTTTTGCGGTCTTTTTCAAGTCGCGCCTGTTAAAACAGCTGCTTTGCGCCGATTTTAACGATTCGTGTAAACCTCGACCTCGCCGTTCGATTTCAACGCCAAAATTTGCCGCCCGTCTTCGCTAAGCGCCAAGCCGATCGGCGACGCGACGCGAACCTCGTTCTCCGTCGAAACGGCGCCTAAAATTTCGGCGACCCAGTTTCCGCTTTTCGCGTCGAAAATTTGCAACGGCGACTTTTTCCCGCTCGCGGCGTCGATTTTTCCAGTTTCGGCGGTCGCGATCCAACCGCTCGGCGAAACAATCAACGCAACCGGGTTAGCCGCTCCGGCGAACGCGCGCTCGGTTCCGGGCGTTTTCGTCCAAGAATGCTCCGCGCTCCAAGCGCCGGAATCGACGTTGAACGCGTCGACGCGGAAAAGCCCGGAGTTCGCGACGACGATTTCGTTCGTCGTCGACGAATAAACGACGCTCATCCGAGGCTCCGTCGCCGGACGGAAACCGGGATAGGAAAGCGCTTCGTCCGGCGCGCCGATTTCGCAATCGGGAGGCGTTTCCTTCTTTTCGGCGTTTCGCAACGCGTCGAGCGTTCGCCAAGAGTACCGCCAAACGCGATCCGCGTTAAAATCGCCGACGAAAAGCCGCTCCGGCGTCGCCGCGACCGCCGCGACCGCCGCGCCGGGAATCGATAAAATCGTCGTCGCTTCCCCAAGCGCGGCGTTTTGAGCGGTTCGAGTCGGCGCGCTTTTCTCGGAAAGGCCGTCGTTTTTCTTTTCTTCGCCGCCGTTCTCTTCGGTTTCGCTCGTCTCCGCTTCGCTCGAAACGCGATTGGTCGCGAAATAAATCGCGTCGATTCGTTCCGGATAGGCGATCAAAAGCGCGCCGTTTTTCTCGCTCGTTTCGTCGGCGACAAACGTCAACGCCGTCGGCGCGTCCCCTTCGGCGCTCTTCCAATATTGGAGCCGCTCGCCGTCGCCGACGCGGTAAAGCCCGACGCCGCCGCGGTCGGCCAAAAAGAACTCGTCGCCCCAACCGGCGGTCAACGCGACCGGGCGCTCCGTCGTCAAATTTTGCAACGTCGTCGTCAACGCGAAATCGGGCCGAACGTTCGTCGGCGCCAACGGCAATCTTCCTCCGTCCTTAGCGCGCGGCGCCGTCAAAATCGCGACGCCGCCGACCAACAACCCCAACGCGGCGACAAAAATCAACGCCTTCCAAGTCGTTTGCGGTCGTTCCAACGTCTTTTTGTCGAAAATAACGCGATGAGAATGCCCGCCGGTGTCGGTCCATTCGTGTTTATACCCGAGCGCTTTTTTCTCGCGCCGTTCGTCTTTCGTCTCTTGTCGCATCGTCGCCTCGTCCGTTATCTCGAGCGAAATCGCGCCGCCTTGTTCCGCCAAAGCGCGCCGTCGTCGGTCGATTATACGACGCCGGTTTGCGATTAACAAGTCGTTTTCGTCGAATTTTCGTTAAAAACGCCCCAACTTTTCGCTCGTTTCCCTCTTTCGTCCCGAAAATTCGCCTTTTGCGTCGCAAAATCGGCGTCCGTCGCGCGCTCCGTCTTTTCTTTCCGGAAAAAAACGCTCTTTTCCGCTTCCGGCGGTTCGCTCTCGACGTCGATCGGATTCGGCGTAAAACCGATCGCGACCAGCGCGAGCGCGCCCCAACCGATCGCCGTTCGCAACGGCCCGAGCCGCGTCGAATCGTCGGCGGTCGGCGGATGTTCCAGTCCGAAAAGCGCGATCAGAAAGAGCATTGCCAACCAATTCCAACGTTCGAAAAGGAAAACGGAGCCCGCCGCCGCGATAAAAAGCGCCGTCGAAAAGTAAACCGCGCGGCGCCGCAACAACGCGTAAAGGACGTGTCCGCCGTCGAGCTGCCCCATCGGGAAGAGGTTCAGCGTCGTCAAAAAAAGGCCGACCCAAGCGGCGGCGGCGGTCGGATGCATCGTCAAAACTTGCGTCGGATCGGAACGGTCGAAAAAAAGAAGAGACGCCCAACGGAACAACAACGGCTCGCCGAAAACCAACGCTTCGCCCGCCGCCGGTTCCGCGTCGACCAACGTTGAATTCGCCAACCCGACCGCTAAAAAAACAAGCGTCGCCGCGAACCCCGCCAACGGCCCGGAAACGCCGACGTCGAAAAGCGCCTTCGCGTTCGGAACGCGACCGCTCATCCGGATCAGCGCGCCCAACGTCCCAAACGGCGGAAGCGGAAAAGGAATGAAAAACGGCGGCGACGCGGGAATATTGTAACGCCGCGTTTGCCAATAATGCCCCAACTCGTGCGCCGTCAAAATAATCATTAACGGAACGGAAAAGAGAACCGCGCCGAGCCAAGAACCGCCGCCGTAAAACACGAACCCGACGAAAGTCGTCGTCGCCCAGGTCGCCGCGTATAAAACGAGCGGTTTGCGCCAACGCGACGCCAACCGTTCCTCGCGCGCTTCGTCGGCGTTCGTCGTCTCCGCGTTTTCCGTCGTTTTATCCAAAATCCGCGCCGTTTTTCTTAACGTTTCGTCTTGTTCGCAATTTTCCGAACGTTCGTTTAAACGCCGTCGTTCGGGCGGTTATCGTCGTTCAAACGGCGACGTTTACTTCGCGCCGCTTGTTTCGTTCGCCGTTCGCTTCGCCGCGCCCTTCGAACTTTGCGCAAATTCGGCCAATTCGTTCGACACTTGCGGCAAGTCGCGCAAATCGACCGTTTCCGGACGATATCGTTTCGCGTCGAGGGCGGCGCGTTCGCGTTCGTTATAAATCCGCATCGCTTCCTTCGAAGCGGCGCAAGCGCAACGGCGTTTTGTTTTACGTCCGAAAAATTTCGGAAAAATCAACGCCAAGCACGTCGCCGCGAACGCGACGCAAGCGAACGCCAACGTCGCCAGAAAGACCGTCGCTGTTTCGCCCATTTTCCCGTTCTCCCCGAATTACCGCGTTTTGTTTCGCCGCGCATTCTCCGCCAAGCGCCTAAATTAACGCCGACGTTCAACGCGTCGCCGTCGGCTTGCGCTTTCCGTTCAATTTAACGTCGAGCGCGAACCGAGCGCCGCGTCGAGTAAATAATCGCCGACCGCTCGCCGCGCGTCCCGAAATTTTTGTCGAAATCGAGAACGCGGCGAATCGCCCCGCCGTTTTTTAAAGTTCGCTTTGGAACTTCAATTTGCGGTCGGTCAAGCGTTCGAACGCTTCCAAGTATTTGGCGCGGGTCTTCGCGATCACTTCTTCCGGGAGTTCCGGCGGCGTCGAGTCGCGATCCCAGCCGGATTGCAGGAGCCAGTCGCGGACGATTTGCTTGTCGAACGACGGTTGTCCCTTTCCCGGCTCGTATTGGTCGAGCGGCCAAAAGCGCGACGAGTCCGGCGTCAACGCTTCGTCGATCAGGATGATTTCGCCGTCCGCCGCGACGCCGAATTCGAACTTGGTGTCGGCGACGATAACGCCGCGTTGCAGCGCGTATTCGCTCCCGCGTCGGAAAATATCGAGCGACATATCGCGCAGTTTTTCGGCGACGTCGCGACCGACGATTTCGACCGTTTGTTCGAACGAAATGTTTTCGTCGTGTCCGACTTCCGCCTTCGTCGACGGGGTGAAAATCGGCTCTTCGAGGCGCGAACTTTCGACCAGCCCCGCCGGCAACTTCACGCCGCAAACCGATTGCGACGCTTGATATTCCTTCCAACCGGAACCGGAAAGGTATCCGCGAACGACGCATTCGATCGGAACGACCTTCGTTTTTTCGCAAAGAACGGAACGGCCTTCGAACATTTTAAGGTCGGTTCCTTCCGGGAAGGGCATTTTTTCGACGTCGGTCGTTATCATATGGTTGCGGACGCCGAGCGTTTCGAACCGAAAT
>JAFSDX010000266.1 GCA_017436025.1 Thermoguttaceae bacterium | reverse complement strand
CGCGCCGTCAAAACGCCGCCGCCGTAAACCGAAACGTCGCTCCGACGTCCGGAAACGCAACCTACCGCCGTTACGCCGTTTAGGTTCAGCGCGCCCGCCGACAATACGCCGCCGCCCGACTCGACGCCGCGACAACCGACGACGGCGCAATCGTTTAGCGCGACCGTCGTTCCGGCGGAAGCGTTGACGGCGCCTCCATACGACGCGTCGCAACCGGCGAAAAGACAACGGTTAAAGGTCGCCGTCGCGTTGGCGAGAACTTGCGTTCCGGCGCCCGACCCGGCTTTGCCGAAAACGAAGTCGAACGACGTAAACGTCGCGTTTGCGCCGCTTGCGACGGCGACGCACTGAACCGCGCCTCCGCCGTTCAAGCGAACGCGAAACGGCGTCGCGTCGAGCGTCAAGTTTTTGTCGACGCTAAGTCTCCCGGCCAAAACGATTTCGATCGTCGAACCGCGTTCGAAGACGGTTTCGTCGGGTCGGACGACGTCGCCGGGTTGGGCGTTTTTGACCGCTTCGGCGAGGCTTCCGGCGCCGGTCGCGGCGTTCGACGTAAAGGTAATTACTGCCATTGGTTAGACCTCCTAAGAAATAGGGGAAAGAGAGAATCGAAACGGCGCTTCGGGCGTCGGGCCCGTCGAGTTTGCGTCCGTCGGCGCGATTAAAGCGGTTTCGCAAAAAAAAACAAGCTCAACGCGCGTAAAACGAAGCTCTTGCGCGTCGTTTACGTAAAAAAAACAGAAGGAAATTCGAGAACGGAAAAGCGGGCGTCGTAAGTTTTGCGGCCTCGACGGGAACGGGCGCGATCATTTGCGGCGAAAAAAGAACGTCGGCGCGAAAAGGCGGCGAACGCAATCGCCGATAGCGTCAAAAAGAGGGCGACGCGGGGAACTTCGACGCGAATCGGACGTTCGACCGACAGGCGCAAGTCGGCGGAATTCGCCCGGTAAAATTCGGAAAAACGGTTTTTATTGGGAAGGCGACCTTTTTATCCGTCGAGTAAAAACGACGCAAGACAACGCCGCGACGCGGGCAAAAAAAAGCCCAACTATCGAAAAACGACAGTTAGGCAAGTGGCTGAAACTGGACTTGAACCGGTGACCTACGGCTTATGAAGCCGCCGCTCTAACCAACTGAGCTATTCAGCCTTTGAAAGTTAAGGAAGGCGGGGCGGGTTAGCCTCTCATCCCCTCAACACACGTTATCATATCACGCTTTTAAGAAATGTAAAGAGCCTTTTTAAAATTTTTTTACTTTTTTTGGAAAGTTTGCGCCGCCAAGGGAAAAAGTTCGCCGCGACGAGAAGGAATTAAAGGAACGCTCCGAACGCGCAAACGCAAGGGGCGCGGTTGGGACGGCTTTTCGTTGGGCGAGCGTTTATTCGCGAGCGTCGTCGGCGCAACTTTGGATTTGAACCGCCGCCGCGCCTCGAAAAAGACCGGGACGGCATAAAAAACGGGGCGCGTCGTTCACCAGCGCTAAAAATAAGGCGTTCGCCGGAACGTCCGTCGTTAAAACGTCGCCCGGTTTCAGACGACGCCAAGCGTCCGCCGGCATTTCGCCTCGTTCGACGACGACCGCCAATTCAAGGTCGGGGGACGAGCAAGAGTTTGACGATCGGGCGGAGTTTGGCGATTGAGCGGCGGAGGACGACGCGTTTGGAGAGGAAGGAAACGCGTTTGAGAACGATTGCGGAGACTGGGGAAGTCGCGTCGAGCGGGGAAACGCGGACGGCGGGAGCGCGGCGTCGGCCAACGGAGCGAGAAAACGCGTCGAAAAAACGAGCGTCCAAGGGAAAAGGCGTTCGGAAATCCGGAGGAAACGACGTTCCCAATAAAAAAGAGCGTCGTCGAGTTCGAGCGCGGCGCGCGTCGGCGTCGACGGGAACGAAACGAGACGCCAAGCGTCGGCGGAGGCGGAGAGAAGGGAGGCGACGGGCGAAAGGAGCGTGAAGCGCGTCGCTACTTGCGCGATCGTTTCTTGTTCGAACGGCGTCGGCGGCGTTTGCGCGTCGGCGTTAAAATCGTTCCAAAGCGCTTCGTTTGCGCAGATTGCCGCGACGTCGAAACCGAGCGCGGCGTCGAAAAGCAGTCGCAAAGTCGGCGTCGGCGCGAGGAACAAAAATCGGGCGCCGTCGGCGTCGGCGAAAAGGAGCGCTTCCGACGAACCGCCGCTCGAATCCGCGAACCGGCGCTCGAAAGCGTCGAACGTCGCGAACCCGAAACCGCCGAAGAGAATTTCCGCCGTCGGGGTCGTTAAACGTCGAGCCGCTTCGACGAGCGAAGGTTCAAATTCGGAGAAAAAAGCCGCGTCGGGGTTCGGCGCTTCGCTCGACGGCGCGGGCGGCGCTTCGCAACCGGAAAAAATCGGCGCGAAACGGCGGGCGTTGGGAAAACGACCGAACGAGAAGGGGGACGCGGAGGCCAAGGGCGCGACGGACGGCGAAAAATCGGAGGTTCGCATCGTTGGGGAAGAAAAAAAGGAAAAGTAAAACGAGGGGAAACGGGCGAAAAACGGAGAAAAGTCGGATTGGGGAAGGAACGAAAGGCGAAAACGAACGGCTCGTTCGCGAGTTTAGTTTAACGAAACGAACGTCGCAACGCAAGAGCGGTTTCGAAAAAGAAGCGAAACTGCGTAAAACGGACGGTTGGGGGCGATTGGGTAAAATGAGGCGAGGGGGCGCGCGACGCAAAAGAAGGAAACGAAGGCGGAAGCGGGAGAACGACTGAAGGTTTGGGTTGTTTGGGGGGATTGGGGAAGACTCGGGCGACGGAGTCGTCTTGACTTCGGCTTGAAGTTTTTTTAAAATAGGGCGAACGCGGCGACGGCGAGCGAACGCTGAAAACGAAAAAACGAAAAATTTCGATAAAAACGCGCGACCGACGTTATTTTTTAACGTTCGCGTCGTCATTAATATTAATAGTCGGCCGTCGGCTTAATTCGACGATCAAAGCGGCGACGAGGCGGGGGAAGAACCGTCCGCGCGTCGTCCCGCTGTTTAATTGGCGCGTTTTTGAGTTTATGTCGCGCATTTGTTTGGGCGAGGCGAAAACGACCGCCGTCGCGTAAATTAAAGCGTCGCGCTAAAATCGAAAACGTTGGGTAAAATTCAAAGGAAAGAATAACGGGACGACAATGAAAATGCGAAATCGACAAGAAATGAAGGGACGTTTTGCCGTCGCGACGTCTTGGAAACTGGGGTTGGTCGCGAAGATTTTATCGGTCGCGGCGATTTTGACGGCTTGTTGCTGCGGCGTTCGCTCGGCGTCGGCGGACGAACCGAACGGCGATAAGACTTGGCGCCCGGTCGCCGTCGTCGCAAGCGCCGGATACGACGCGGTTTGGACGGCGGCGGAACGCGTCGCGAAAGAATTAAAGTTGGCGGAGGCGGTCGAGGCGGCGCGAGCGATTTACGGCGACGTTCAAGGCGTCGACCGCGAAAAACCGTTGGGCGTCGTCGTCGCGACGGACGGTTCCTCGGTCGTTCCGTTCGCGTTCCTGCCGGTCGCGAGCGTCGAAAAACTCGAATTTGTCGGCGCTTCCGACTTAAAAGAAGAAATCGAAACGACGCCGGAAGGAATCTTTATCGGCGACGAACCGCGTCTTCGCTTGCTCGAAAAGGACGGTTGGCTCTTCGTTTGCGAGGCGGGGAAAGAGGCCGTTCTTCCGACTTCCGACCCGACCGCTTGGCTCGGCGACGAGGAGAACGCGGGCGTTTTGACGTTTCAAATCGATTTGACCGCGCTTCCGGAGGAACTGCTCGAAGCCGGGTTCGCGGCGTTGCGTCAAAAGGCCGCCGAAAACGCGCCGACTGACGACGAGGCCGCGCTCGAACAATTCGACGCGACGCTCGAATATTACTCGGCGATTTTCGATGCGATCGAACGAATCCGTTGGACGCTCGACGTCGACGCGGCGACCGGCGATCTCGTTTGGGAAGCGACGGTCGCTTGCAAAGACGATTCGCCGTTGAGCGAAACGTTCGCCGGAGCGCAAAATGCCGAGACCCGTTGGGGCGCGGTCGCCGAAACGCCGAACGCCGTTTTCGCCGTCGTTCAAGCCGGGAAACATTCCGCGCTCGACCGCGAGTTCCTTGCGAAACAACAAACGGTCGCGTCCGATAATTTTAAAACCGCGTTCGAAATCGGGCTCGATTCCGACGAAGAACGAGCGTTAGCGGAAGAATTGTTCGCCGCTTTTGAAAAGTGTATGAAACCGGCGACCGTCGACGGAACGTTCGACTCCGCTTCCGCGTTCGCTTGCGAGCCGACCGTTTTGGCGTCGTTCGCCGTCGCGCCGGTCGACGGAAGCGAATTGACCGAAGCCGTTCGAAAATTCGTCGAAAAAAAGAAGAACGACGTTCCGGAAAAAGCGGGAGAAATCGATAAATTCGTTAAAATCGGCGCGGAAACGGTCGAAGGTTTCGCCGTTTCGAAGGTCGACGTCCCGTTTGCCGAGTTGGAAACCGAGTTATCGGAAGCGCTCGCCGCGTATTGGCGCGATAAGACGTTGGCCGTTCGTTTCGGAACGAGCGACGACGCGATTTTGATCGTCGCCGGAGTCGATTCGACCGCCGCCGACGCCGAGTTTGCGCGAATCGCCGCCGCGTCGAAGACGAAAACGCCGGCTCCGAAACGCGCCTCCTTCGACGTCGCGCCGTTGGGACGTTGGGCGCTCGACGCGTTCGGCGAGTCGGACTCGTTGACCGGCGCCGCTCGGAAAACGCTTGGACGAGTCGCGGAAGCGAACGACGCCCGATTCGAAGTCGAATACGCGGTCGACGGAAACCGACTCGACGCGCGGTACGTCGTTAAATCCGGCGTTTTCCGTTTAATCGGCGACGTCGTTCGGCTTAATATTGCCGCGAAGCTCGGCTCCGGCGGCGAAGGGGAAGACGTCGACGAGCTTTTCGAAGAGGAATGAGCGTTGAAACGAGAAGACGCGCAAAACGAAAAAAAGGGGGAAAACGCGACGACGGCGCGAAATGGCGAAACGGGGCGAAATAGCGAAAGCGAGCGTTTCGCCGTCGAGCCCGGGCGCTTTCGCGTCGTGTCGGCGTCGGAAACGTTTTCGGTCGGCTCGGAGAAGGACTCCGCGCGGTTCGAGCGTTCGGCGGCTTCCGCTCCGTCGGTCAAAACGACGGAAAAAAGAGAAACTGCGAGGATTGCGCGAACTGCGGGAGACGCGGGGGTTGCGCGAGCTGCGGGAGTTGCGGGAGACGCGGGAGACGCGGGAGACGCGGGAGACGCGGGAACTGCGAGAATTGTTGAAAAAGGGGGGACGGCGGAAGTTGCGGGAACCGGGGTCGGCGCGGAGGACGTTCTAAACGGGGCGTTAAATTCGTTAAATTCGGCGTCGTCGGTTCGAGCGACCGACTTAGACGGCGGTTCGGCGGCCTTCGATTGCGATTCGGACGACGAGTTCGACGATGAAAACGCCTTTTTCGCGAGTTTTTCGAACGTCGGCGCGACGCGTCGGGGAGCGGAAACGTTCGACGACGCGTTCGCCGGCGGGTTGCGTTCGATCTTCGACGCGGAGTCGGAGGACGACGAAGACGGCGCGGAAACGTCGGAAGACGGCGACGCGTCGGAAGCGGAGCGATTTCAACGCGATTTCGAACGGGAGCGCCGCGAATCGCTCGACGGCGTTTTGCTCCAAAACGACGCCGATTTTTTGCGCGAAGCGGGCGAAAAATACGAGCGTTCCCGAGTTTCCGACGCCGATTTCGAAAGGAGAAACGTTTCGCGTTCCGGAGCGAGCGGCGCGTCGAACGGTCAAAATGGACGAATCGGACAAGGAGAGCAAAATAGGAAAGGCGGGCAAAACGGAGTAATTGGCGAAAAGGGCGAAGACGTTGGGAGCGCGAACGTCGGCGAATTCGGCGAAACTAGCGTCGAAGCGACCGGCGGACGGCGCGTTCCGATCGGCCCGGCGTCGATTCTCGAAGCGATGCTCTTCGTCGGCGATCGGGAAAACCGACCGCTGACGCTGGCCCGCGCGACCGAGTTGATGCGCAACGTGTCGGAAACCGAGGCGATCGAAGCGCTCGCCGACCTCAACGAGCGGTATTGGCGGGACGGCGCGCCTTATCGGATCGTTCGCGACGGCGACGGGTTCCGGATGGCGTTGCGACCGGAGTTCGACGCGTTGGCGGCCCGAATGGTCGGCGGGAAGACGAAGGAGTTCAAGTTGACGCAAACGATGATCGACGTCTTGGCGTTGATCGCGTATCGGCAGCCGATTTCGCTCGACGAAATTCTCGAAACGCGGAACAACGCGACCGGCGCGCTCGCGCAACTTGTCAAACGGGAACTCGTCGCGCAAGAAAAACGCGTCGTCGACAAGAAAAAAGTCGCGTTTTACTCGACGACGCCCCGTTTTTTGCGCCTCTTCAACTTAGAATCGCTCGACGACTTGCCGATCGTCGGCGACGTCGACTACCGTTGAACGTTAAATTGGAGAGAACGGCGAAATTTTAACGACGTCGCGGCGGGGAACGCGGCGTTTTTTAACGTCGCGTCGCGTTGAAATGGGGAAAACGCGGGGATTGGGGGAGTTGTGCCGAGCGGAGGCGAGTGAAACGGGCGGAAAAACGCAAAAAATTTTTTTTTCCGGCGCAATTTGCTTGCAATCGGGCGTCGCGTTTGGTATAATCGCGGTCGTTCCGAGGCGTTGTTGGCGTCGCGTCGTTGGCGACGGACGTTAAAACGTTCGGATTTTTAGGAATGTAACGCCGCCCGAACGGCGATTTTCGACTTCCGTTTCCTTATTAATAAGGGAAAAGCGCTTGGCTTGCGAAACGTCGCGCGTCGTTTTTTCGGCGCGAGCGCGTTGGAACGCCGGGAGAAGCGCGTCGCGTCGAAGCGTTGAAAATCGCGCCGTCGAGGCGGTCGACGACGAACGAACCGAATCGTCGGAAGCCGTTGGAACTTCGGAACTTCGATGTTCGAACGCGTTTCCCGACGTCCGTTTGCGAAAGGAACGAACGATATGCAACGTCAATGGACTCGCCGCGATTTTATGACGACGACCGCGCTCGGCGCCGTCGCCGCGACCGCGAATTTTAACGGTTTCTCGAGCGTCGCTCGCGCCGAAGAGGGCGCCGCCGCGTATAAAACGCAACTGCACAGCGCTTTTATTCTTAGCAAAGCCGACAAAAAACGCTTCGAAGAGTTGGCGGCGGTCGGAATCGAGGGCGTCGAAATTTCCGGTTGGAACGTCGAAGTCGCCGACGCTCGCAAAGCGCGCAAAGACGCGGAAGAAGTTGGGATTCGCATTCACTCGGTGATGCGCGGTTGGACGAACTTCAACAACGCCGACTCCGCGAAAGCCGATATCGAATCGGTCAAGAAGACGTTGGCCGCCGCCGCCGCGTTCGGCGCTTCCGCGATTCTGCTCGTCCCGTGCCGCATTGGCAACCCGGGCCCGAAACCTTGGGACTTCAAAATTGATTTCGACCCGAACACCTTGATGGTGAAATCGGTTTGCGAAGGGGACAACGCGCCGTACGCCGAATATATCAAGTTGCAAAACGAAGCGACCGAAGCGACCTACCGTTGCATGGAAGAAATTCTTCCGGTCGCGGCTTACGAAGGCGTTACGATCGGTATTGAAAACGTTTGGAACAATCTTTGGTGCACGCCGGACTTTTACGCCGCGTTCGTTCGTTCCTTCTCGAACGTTTGGGTTAAGGCTTACTTCGACCTCGGCAATCACGTTAAATACGCGAAAACCGAAGATTGGCTCCGCGCGCTCGGTAAAGACGATATCGTTAAACTGCACATTAAAGACTTTCTGCTCGATAAGTCGAGCGGTAGCGGCGGCTCCTTCCCGCCGATCGGGAAGGGCTCGGTCGACTGGAAATCGGTGCGCGACTGCATCGAAGAAATCGGTTATAACGGTTGGGTTACCCAAGAAGCCGGCGGTTACACCGACAAGAGTTACGCGCAAATCTTTAAGGACTTCTTCGCGGGCAAACCGTTCTCCGTTCAACCGGACGCGTGATTCGTTTTAGCCGTGTTTGGCGCGCCGCGTAGAGTTCGACGCGGCGAGTAAGAATGGGCGAAAACGTCGCGCCGCCGTTCCTAAAGTCGAACGTTCGCGCGGCGTTTTGCTTTTTCTTGGCGCGAACGGATTTCGGCAAGAAGTCGAGCGGTCGCGCGGCGTTTTGTTTTTCTTGGCGCGAACGGATTTCGGCAAGAAGTCGAACGTTCGCGCGGCGTTTTGCTTTTTCTTGGCGCGAACGGATTTCGGCAAGAAGTCGAACGTTCGCGCGGCGTTTTGCTTTTTCTTGGCGCGAACGGATTTCGGCAAGAAGTCGAGCGGTCGCGCGACGTTTTGTTTTTTCTTGGCGCGAACGGATTTTGGCAAGAAAATGAAAACGCCGCGCTTGGAAAAACACGGCGTTTTTATCGCGTTTACGTTAAAACAGGCGATTTAGCGAAAATACGCTCGCCTAGTTTTGACGCGCCGAACAAAGATCAGCCTTCGCGGACGGTCGGAACGACCCAAACGTTGAGGGACGTTTCGACTTCGTGCCCCAAGTAAATGCGAACTTTATATTGCGCCAATTCCTTGAGCGGGCCGGTGAGGCGAACTTGGTCGGTCGAGATCGCGACGCCTTCGAGTTTGAGGGCGTGAACGATTTCTTCGGCGCCGACGGAACCGTAAAGTTGGCCTTCTTCGTTGGCGTTCGCTTCGATGCTGACCGTCTTTTCGGCGATGAGATCGGCGAGTTCGCGGAGACCGGCGAGGCGTTGTTTTTGGATTTCGAGCAACATCGCCTTGTGT
>JAFSDX010000265.1 GCA_017436025.1 Thermoguttaceae bacterium | reverse complement strand
GAAGTCGAGCGTTTCTTTCGTCGTATCAAGGACTTCCGACGAATCGCGACGCGTTACGATAAACTCGACGTTATGTTTTCGGCATTTTTAAACTTTGTAACAATCGTTATTTTACTTAACCGTTAATGACAACACGCCCTAGGCAAGCGTGGTTCGCCGCGCTCGCGTCGATTCTGCTTGGAACCGGCGTCGCGCAGGCGCAAGGTTTGGCCGAACGGGCGCGGAACGCGGGAATTGCGAACTCGACGTATGAGAGCGTCGGGCAAAATGAATCTTCGGCGAGCGTCGAGTTTTCGGGACGTTTTGACGAGTCGACGAACGAACGCGTTCCCCGAACGGCGGACGAGTTCTTCCAGATGTTAAATAACGACGTTTCCGCGCCCGCCGCCGAACCGTCGACGCCCGGGCAAACAAAGAAAAAGCGGTATCTTGTTTGCTTCCTGCAAACGAAACGTTTCGCTTACGAAGATATTAATATAACGCTGGTCGACGAGGAAGGAAGACCGAAAGTCGTTACGATCGCGAAAAAGGGGGAAGTTTACGACGAACCGATGCGTTTGCTCATCGAATCGAGCTATTGCGCGGCGGGAATTACGTTGCGTTCGCTCGGTAATTTCGACGAAATGCTCACCGTCGCCGACCAATATTTGAATAAAAAGCAAGTTAAGGCGGTTTTTGACGCGTTGGCCGAGGAAACGAATCCCGACGACGAAATCTTTATTTATTGGAACGGACACGGCGCCTCGCTTGGAACCGACGACGACGGCGACGAGCAAACCGTCGTCGGCGGTCAAGGCTTCGACGTCGACGAAATGGTCTCGTTATACGAAACCAATATGGAGGCTCCGACCGAACAAGCGGTGCGCGAAACGTGTCTTTCCGACGACGAAGTCGGTAAAATGTTCGCGAAGCTCAAAGGCCGCAAAGTCGTCGCGTTTTTCGAAACGTGCCATTCCGGAGGTCTCGGACAAAATTCGGAGACTCGTCCTATATCTCGCCTTCCTCTTGCGCTTACCGCGCCGAAACCGGAGTTGGTTACGACTTGGGACGATTTGAAATCGAAGGTCGATATGACCGACGAACTGCTTAAATTCTCCGGACTTATGTTTGCGATGCGAAGTGTTGGAACCGAGTACTCGGTTATTAACGCCGCGCCGACCGACGCGGACGACAACGCAGAAAACGAAGCGAACGAGGCCGAGACTTCCCGAACCCAAGCTCGAACCTCTTTCGGCGCTTCTCTTCGCGCTTTGTATGAAGCGTCCGAATCGAAAGATATTACGCTTCAAACGTTGGAGAAGCTCGCGGTTGCCTTTACTTCCGGGCAAGATCAAAATTCGTGGGCGCGCACGCGTTTCATCGACGAGAACGGAGAGCTTCGCGTCGCGTTCGCCAATCCCGGCGCTTGCGCTATTCTTTTGGCGTTCCAAAAGGCGAACGAAGCAAAACGACCGTTGACGTTCGAACAATTTAGTTATATTCTGAGCGACGTGGTTAAGCGAAATAGCGAGTTAGCCAACCAAGTCGAACGTATCGAAGGTCGCGAAGCGAGCCCGCAGGAGGCGCGTTTCCTTTCGAACTGGGACGACGCGGTTCTGTACGAGCCGAATTGGAAGATGTACTGGGATCAAAAATGGAACGTTGGCGACGAAAAGTGGATGCAACGCTTCGAGCAACTTCAAAGGATGGAGAACGCGCAATGAAAGCGAGTTTAACGAAAACTTCTCTCTTGTTGGCTTTGAGCGCTTGCGGCGTCGGTTTCGCGCAAGACGCTCCGAACTCGCCGTCGGAAGCGGAGAAGGCCGTCGCGTCGACTCCGGCGTCGGAAGGCGAGCAGGCGGTTGCCGAAACGCTCTTCTCGGGGAACGTTTTGCAAGCGTCGAACTTATTGTCGTCGCGGCAAAACGTCGCGCTTGCGAACGGCTTGACCTTCGCGCTCTTGGTCGGGCGCGAGGTCGACGAAAATTCGCCGATGCGTTTGCCGACCTTTTCGAAGAAGGACGTCGCGAGCGGAGCGGCCCTTTTGAAGGAAAAAAACGGACTTTTCGACCGCAACGCCGCGACGATGACCTCCGAAGCCGACGCGTTTTACCTCAAACCGACTCGGAGCAACGTTCTGTCGATGTTGCGCCGCGTCGCCGACGAAGCTCTTGAAGAGGACTCGATTTGGGTCGTCTTTAGCGGAAACGGCGTTTCTTACGAAGGCGACGCCGCGTTCCTGCCGCAAGGCGCGAAGTTCGACGACCCGACGACTTGGATTTTCGAGTCGGAAGTTCGCGAAATTTTGGCCGAGAGCAAGGCGAAGAACGTCGTTTCCGTTTGGTTGACGCACCGTCGCGTTTACCAGGTTCCGAATCCGACGCCGCGCGAACGTCGAGCGATCGAAGCGAAAGAGGGCGCCGAGCGCGTCGCGATTTTCGCTTGCTCGAACGGCGGTTCCGCTTGGGAAGCGCGGGAGGCCGAACTCGACCTCTTCTGGAGTTGTTTCCTGACCGCCGCGAACGCGTCCGACAAGCCGCTCCGAGGCGAAGCGCTGCGTCGAGCGTTCGACGAAGCCGCCGCGAAGACGAGCGAAGCGACGAAAGCGAACGAATTCGGCCCGCAAAAGCCCGAATGGCAAAACTTCTAACGACGCGTTAGCCGTCGGTCGGCGACCGTCGACGTTTTCGCGAGAAAGCGTTCGACGGTCGTCTTTTTTTCTTGAGCGTTATTTCTTGCGCGAGCGTTCGACGTTTTTACCGGGAGGCGGCGTTCTCTAACGCTAAGGCGCGACGGCGGCGAGCGCGATAAATTTGAGCGGCGCCGGGTCGACGCCGTCTGAAAAAAGGTTATAATGCGTATACTTTTTTAAAAATTCGACGTTTTTTTGAAAAAAGGAATCATTTTTTAAGTTTTTTTTCTCCTTTTTTTGGGAAAATTTGAGAAATTTATTTTAAAAAAGAAGGCTCCGTTTTCTCTTATATAGCGGAAGGCAAGTAAAACGCGCGCTTTCCGACGATTCTTCGCAACGTTTGCGCTTAACGATCGAGGCGCGATGCGAACGGTCGTATAACGTTTTTGATCAAAGGTAATTCGATATGTCCAAAACGCCTAAAACGACGAACAATGCCCCGCAATCCCAGTACGACGCCGTCGCCGACCAAACCGTAAAGGCATACGACGGAAAGGCGGCTCCCGAACTGTTGGCGCGGGCAAAAGAGAAGGTCTTGTTGAAGGAGGGGGGCTCGGAGGCGGACGCGCAAAAAGAAGCGGAAAAGTTTAAGCAAACGCTGATAATCAGAGAAGCCTTGGACAAGGCGAATATCGACGTTTGGTTTAGCGAGCGTTTGGCGCGAGACGGCGCAGATTATTGGGAGAACTTCGATCAATTTAAAATAGACGCGCCGAAGGTTCATTTAAAACATCGAGTTATCTTGTTGCACCACGAGGAGACCGCCGGTTTTCCGCCGACGCGTCGGCAAGTCCGAGATCAGGTGTGCGTGCAGCGAAAAGGTTATCAACGCAGCGGCAACTTGGGGGGGGATCCTGTGCGCGACTCCTCTTTGATCGCCGCGGTAACGAGTAAGCAACAAAATGCGGCAAACGCTTTTATCGACGCTTATCGTAAAGAGTTAACCAAGACGATCGCGGCTTGGGCGACAAGAAACGGTCTCGCCAAAGAGGGCGATAAGGAAACGTGGGAAACGTGGTATATAGGTTTTTGCGGCGAGGCTTGTTTGCAGAATAATTGGTTTGAACTTTATCGCGGAGACGCCGGGTTAATTCGGTTTTTGTATTGGCGGTTGCTGTATTACTTGCGCGAAAACTTCGCTAACGAGCAAGGAAACGACGTTTTCGACGGACAAGCCGTCGATATTCCCGCGGCGGAGGCGGTCGAGAATCTTGACGGGAACGTCGACGTCCGGCTTATCGAAGCGTTGGTGGGAGCGTTGACCGAGGCGGAACCCCAACAACGCCGCGCTTTCGTTCTTTGTCTTATGCAACGGAGGGGCGAGACGAGGCGCGACGTCGGGATAAAAATGGGAATAGCGCCGGAGAGAGCGCAGGACGAAGTCAATAGATTGTACCAAAGCGTTTTAACGAGCTTTCGTCGCGTCTTTTTCGCAAAATACCGAAAGGGCGATATTGTTCCAACGGCGTTGGGCGACATGTTAAAAACGCGGATGCAAAGTCCGGAATTTCGGCTTAAAGTGGCGACGCTTATCGATAAGATCGAGCCGGAGACGGGCGAGTTTCGAGTTTAACGCTAAAATTAAAACGAAGATAATTGATAAAACGATTAGAATATACGAGAAGGAAAACGGTGAACGATAATGTCGAATATTAATGATGCGAACCTGTTGGAGATGTTCGAGGAGCTTTGGGAAAGCGACGTTTGCGTGTGCGAAGATTTCGGTTTGTGGGAATCGTTAACAGCCGATACGCTGTCGCCGAGCGAAACGCGACTTCTCGCCGAACATTTGAAAGATTGCCCGGCTTGTCGGCAAAGGTGCGCGGACGCTCGCGAGTTGGGAGTGTTTGAGGATTCGCCCTTATACGATCGGATTCGCGCTTATAAGGCAAAACCCGCTTCGGAGACGGACGAAGACTGGAAGACGATCGCGGCTGAGTTCGAAAGCGCGAAGAAGGGCGGCGCGAACGAAAACGACGGGCAATCGGCGCCGCGGACGCAAACGGGTTCCGCTTGGGGGCGCTTTTTCCAAAACAAACGCGCGAGTTTGGGCGTCGCGTGTTCCGCCGCTGCGGCGCTGGCGGTGGTCGCCGCCTTAACTTGGGGGCCGAACGATCCCGACGTTCCTGAGCTTGCGAACAACGCGCGACCCCAAATCGACGAAGACCCGGGGACGCTAAGTTTAAGCGAACTTATTTCTCAACTCGACGCCCGAACGGATAGTTTGACGCAAGAGCCGTCGGACGAAAAGGGGGACGACGAGGGCTCAAAATCGACGGCGTTCGGCGCGTCGAAAGGGTTGCGCGCGCCGCAAACGCCGATGTTCGATTTACGTGTTCTTAATTTATTAGCGCCGCAATATAATGAAGCGGTCGATTCTTTTAACAACGGCGATTATGCGTCGGCGGCCCAAAATTTCGAGAGCTTAGTAGATGAGTTGAAGAAAGATAAGTCGGTCGACGCCGAGACGATAGACGGCGCGTATTGGAACTGGGGCGTCGCGACGCTAAACGGCGGCGATAAAAAGAAGGCCGAGAAGATTTTCCGCGACCTGAAAAAACGGAATCTAAGCGCCGAAATGAGAGAAATGACGGAAGCCGCGCTGGCGGAATGTCAAAACTGAAACGTTTATAGCGATTGCAACGATTATAGGAACGCGCAAACGCTCGGCGTTAAAAGGCGACGAGCGTTTGGAGCGGTCGAAGCGGAGACGAAAAGGAAGTCGCGTTAACGCTGAGCGTCGGGGGGAAAAGGAAGCGTCGCGAGGGCGAGCGCGGGGGGAAAAGGAAGCGTCGCGACGGCGAGCGCGGGGGGAGAATCGCGTTAACGTCGAACGTCGTCGCGAAGCGTCGGGCAAACGAGCGTCGCCGGTTCGTCGCCGTCTGCAAAAGGCGGTAACGCGCGTGCTTTTTAAAAATTCGACGTTTTTCTGGAAAAGGAAGGTTTTTTTTAAGTTTTTTTCTCTTTTTGTGAAAATTTCGACTCGAAAAAAGGCGTTTGGTTTCTCTAATTAGGTGGAAGGCGGTAAAGACGCGCGCTTTCCGACGATTCTTTGCAAGGTTTGCGCTTAACGATCGAGGCGCGATGCGAACGGTCGTATAACGTTAATTGATAAAAGGTAATTCGATATGTGCAAAACGCCTGGAACGCTGTACACTGCCCCGCCCTATAACGCCAACGTCGCTTGGTTCGCCGATTGGGCCAAGGGAAATAAAAAGGCGTGGGAACGTTGGGATAATGAAATTCGACCTTGTCTGCTGTCGCAGATTAAGAGCTGGGCCAAGTTAAACCAGGCTTTCGGCGTGGGAGACGCTCGGCTGGATTCGGAGGGACGCGCCGACCAATGCAAGAACTTGTACGATGATTTTTGCGGCTGGATATTCGTGCAAAGGCTACAGGACAAATATCGCGGACTTTCCGGGTTAAAGGGCTATCTTGGTGGTCGCACGCTGACTAGCTTTTTGAATAGTGAATTTAAGGAAGGCCAAAAGATGAGGAACGCCGGAGAGCGATGGCAGGAAAAACCGGATAACCGCGTTTTTCGCCGTGAAGGATTTAACGACGCCGAAACCGGAGAGCTTGAAATCGGCGCGTCGAATACGCGGCAAGATACTGACAAGGCCGACGCTCGTCTTGACCGCGCCGCGCCGCTTGACCTCCGACCGAGAGGCGACGCTCCGCTTGATAACGACCGGAGTTTGGATGAGGAAATTTACAGGGTTTTGGGCGGAATACTGCAAGATATGAGCGAAGAGGAGCGCCAAATTTGCGTTCTGGGGTGTAACGCTCTGATGAACGACGTCGCGCTAGAAACTTACGAAACACCTGGTTTTGGTGCGATTTTCAATGGGTTGACGCGCCGCTTGTCAGGAGCTTTTAATAGATACGGCGACGAAACGCGGGAAAGATTGCAAAAGCGGGCGCGCAACGGGGAAAGTCGGATATTGATCGTACTGCTTAGTAAAATTGATCCGAACACGGGCAAATGGCGAAACAATAACGATAACAATCGGTAAAGCGATTTTGAATATATAGAAGGAAAACGGGGGATAATATGATGAAATTGAACAACGATAAACTATTAAATGACGCGAAACTATGGGAACTGTTCGAGAAGCTCGACGATAACGTGTGCGACGATTACTCGTTGTGGGAGGCTCTAACCGTCGATAAGCTAGGGCCGGCGGGAATACGATGCGTCGCCGAACATTTGCTAGTTTGTCCGAAGTGCAGGAAAGCCTGCGCGGACGCTTACAAGATAGCGGGGGAGGAAGAAACGCCTTTATACGCTAGAATTCGCCGTTGCAAGGAAAATCCCGCTTTGGAGACGGACAAATATTTCAAGATAATCGCGGCGGCGTACGATGAAACTATCGAGTTTGACCGACCGGGCGACGTCGACGCGGAGATCGAACCCAGTTCGGAACAACCGGCGCAGGTCGTGGGAAACGCGGGAAAAACGGTTGTCGGCTTGGATGACTTGAGCGGAATCGCTTCGGGTTGTTACACAAGAAACAAGGAAAAAACGGGGGCGTCCTGTGCGTTGTTCGCGTCGGCGCTTTCGAACGGAACCCTAGGAAACGAGGAAAAACCGGGCTCCTTGCATACGCTTGGCGTAGAAACCTTGGAAGGAATGAGCAAAGAAAACGCGGGAAAAACGGACTCCGCTTGGGGGCGGTTTTGCCAAAACAAGCGCGCGTTGGGCGTCGCGTGTTCCGTCGCGGCGGCGTTGGCGGTGGTCGTCGTAGGGGTAACGTTGGGGCCGAACGCGTCGGACGCCCCCGATATAGACAATCCGCGCCAACTCGACCCGGAGCTGGACAGTCTACGCGACTTCCTTAATCAACTTGACGCAACGCATCATAACGCTTCGAGCAATTGGGACTTCGAGGGCTCGAAATCGACGACGCTTGGCGCGTCGAAAGCGATGCGCGCGCCGACATACGATTTGTGTAATCTTAATGTTGTAACGCCGCAATATAACGACGCGGTCGATTCTTTTAACGACGGCGATTATAGGACGGCGGCCAAAAATTTCGAAAAATTAGTGAAAAAGTTGAAGAAAAATAAGTCGGTCGACTCCGAAACAATAGACGGCGCGTATTGGAACTGGGGCGTCGCGACGCTAAACGCCGGCGATAAAACGAAAGCCGCGAAGATTTTTAGAAACCTAGAAAAGCGAAATTTAAGCCCCGAAATGAGAAGAATGACGGAAGACGCGCGGGAGGAATGCCAAAACTAAGACGCTTATAACGATTATAGGAACGCGAAAACGCTCGGCGGCAAAAGACGTCGAGCGTTTTTTTGCGTTCGGAGCGGAGCCGAAGGAAACGTCGCGACGGCGAGCGTCGGAGCCGAAGGAAACGTCGCGAGGGCGAGCGTCGGAGCCAAAGGAAACGTCGCGACGGCGAGCGTCGGAACCGAAAAGGAAGTCGCGTTAACGGCGACCGTCGTCGCGAAGCGTCGGGCAAACGATCGCCGCCGGTTCGACGCCGACCGGGAAGGGCGGTTCTCCCGCCGCGACGTCTTCCTCCGCGAGCGCGACGATCGCGATTTTATGCCGATCGGCGAACGCGACGACTTCTTCGGCGTCGATGAACAACGTCTTTTTCGCTTCGACCGCCAAAACGGTCGCGCCCGATTCGACCATCGTTTCGAGCGTCCCGAGCCCGAACGTCGGCACGTCGAACCGCATGTCCTGATTCGGTTTCGAAACTTTGACGACGACGAAATTTTTACTCCGGCAAAGCGTTCCGGCGCGGCGAATCGCTTCGTCGGTTCCTTCGATCGCCTCGACGGCCAAGACCGCTTGGTTTTTGACCGAAACGCTTTGTCCGACGTCGAGCCGACCCATTTCGCGGGCGAGCGTCCAACCGAAAAAAACGTCTTTCCATTGCGCCGCCGTCGGGGCGCGCTTCGTTAAAAGTTGGCGTTGCACGAGTAACTCCGGCGCGAAAACGGTTCCGGGAAGGAGCGCGACCCCGCGACGTTCGAAAGCGCGGACGGCGGTCAACAGGAGCGCGTCGTCCTTGCAGTGGCGGCGGCGACGCAGAAAGTGATCCGCGAAAAAGCGGACGGTGTACAAATCGGGCGCCTGTTTCCAAAGGAAACCGGGATCGAATAGGCGGATTTTGTGGATTTTGCCGGCCATCGTCGCGAACTCGACGCCGTTTCGCCGGAAATAACGCGTCGCCCAACCGAATTTTCCGAGTCCGCCCCAAGCGAAATCGTCGCAAATTTCTTGCAGAATCGGGTCGGCGTGATCGCGAACGCCCAAGCAAACGACTTCGCGTCCGCCGCGTTTGATCGCTTCCGCCAACAAGACCGGGTAACGGCCCCAACCGGCGATCATACCGACGCGGCGCGTCTCGGGCGGGAAGAAAATTTCGGACGACACGGCGGCGACCCTTTAACGTTAAAATAGGGGAAACGGCGAAATTTTGACGACGTTTTTTGGGGTTCGGGTTGAAACGGAAATTCGATAAACGGGCGTTATTCGGCGGAATCGGTCGCTTCGAGGCGCGCTTTGAGCGTTTCGACTTCTTTTTGCAGCGCTTTCAGCTGTTTGAGCGCGTCCGGCAACTTCGCGAAAGCGACTTGTTTGCGCATTTGCTCTTTTTCGGGCGTCGCCGGGATGCCGACGACGCGCGCTCCGGCGGGAACGTCGCCCATCACGCCGGCCATCGCGCCGAGCGCCGCTCCGTCGCCGATGCGGATATGGTCGCGAAGACCGACGCGGCCCGCCATCACGACGTAATCGCCGGTCGTAACGCTTCCCGCGATTCCGACGCTCGCGCAAATCATATTGCGTTTGCCGATTTTGCAGTTGTGCGCGATCATCACGTGATTGTCGATTTTGCTTCCTTCGCCGACGACCGTCGAGTCGTAAGCGCCGCGGTCGATCGTCGCGCAGGCGCCGATTTCGACGTTATCCTCGACGACGACGTTTCCAAATTGCGCCGCCAAGACGTGAACGCCGGTCGACGAATCGTACCCGAAACCGTAGGCTCCGACGACGCAGTTGGCGTGAAGCAGGCAATTTTTGCCGATTACGCAGTCTTCGTAAACGACGACGTTCGGGAAAAGCGTCGTGTTTTCGCCGATTTTAACGCCCGGTTGCAGGACGACGCCGGGGTGAATCGTCGCGCCGTCGCCGATTTCAACGTCGTCGCCGATAACGGCGTTTGGGCCGATCGCGACGTTTTGGCCGATTTTAGCGGTCGGCGAGACGACGGCGCGTTCCGAAACGCCTTGAAGCCAACGGGGGCGCGGCGGACGGAAGAACGCGACGATTTTCTCGAACGCTTCCTTGACGTCGGCGACTTGAAGCGTCGCGACGTCGGGCGTCGGTTGCGCGGCGCCGAGCGGAACGACGGCGGCGCGCGCTTGGGTCGCGGCGTTCCAATCGAGCCGTTCCGGACGTTCGGCGAAGGTGATCGCCGTCGCGTCGGCGGTATGCAGGGGCGCGGCTTTGTCGATCGGTAGATTGGGATCGCCGGTTAGGACGCCTTGCGTTAATTCGGCGAGTTGCGAAAGTCGAACTTGCATAAAATCGGCTTCTAGGTTGCGGCGCGACGAAAATTGCGCGGTTGAGGAAAGGGGGCGAACGAAAGAACGCCAAAAGGAAAAGGGGACGCGAAACGCTCGAAACGCCGGCGAACGGCGGTTGAACGTCGCGTCTAAAAACAAACGTTCGACGTAAAAATAACGCGTTGTTAACGATAAAATCAAAAACGCGAGATATTACGTCGAACATTAACGTTTCGTTTCACGAAACGCGGTAGGCTCTCGTCGCCGAGATTGCGAATCGAAGCGCAAAGGAGCGAAACGAACGCAAACCGACGGACGCCGAAAGTTCGCGCCGAAAGAGCGCGGCGTTTTCAAGGAAAAACGTTAAAAACGGACGCGCTCGTCGGAAACGAAAATCGCGGCGACTTATTGCGCTTGCTTCACTTTGAGGATCAGCTTGGAGAGACGCGACTTTTTGCGCGACGTATTGTTCTTGTGCCACAGGTTGCGGGCGGCGGCGCGGTCGAGAGCGCTGCAAACGCCTTTGAATTGTTCCTCGGCGGCCGCGACGTCGCCGGCGCGGAGCGTTTTGAGGAGGTTCTTGATGCGGTTGCGGACGACCGAGCGAGCGGCGCGGTTGCGTTCGCGGATAACAATGTTTTGTCGCAGTCTTTTCTTGGCGCTTTGAATATTCGGCATGGTTCTCTAAAATTTTTTTTAAAACTTGTTAAAATTATCGTTTGTTTCTCAACGTCGCAAGGAGGAACGCTTATCGTCAAAAACGATGGGTAAGTTTTAACATAAGTTTTTCCGAAACATTCCCTCTGGGCGGGGAGGTCTTACGGCGTTTTGACCAAAGGGCTCTTCGGTCGCGAATCGCTATTTTAACTTAATAGTCGGTTTTCGCGTCGAAAAGCGGTCGGCGTCGTCGCGGTTCCCTCGGCGAGAGCAGACCGAGTAAGCGGGAAGCGCGACGCAAAACTACGCTCAGTTACTATTATGCCTCTTTTCGGCGATCTTGTCTAGTAGCCCCGCCACGTCTTTATAAGAAAAATCTACGGCGGCCAACTTATTGGCAAAATCGTCGGCCTTCTCATAATCGTTCAAACCGAACGCGAGACGGGCGGCGTAATAGAGCGCTTTTTTGAAATCTTCGCCGTTCGGATCGAGCTTTTCGATCGCTTGATCGTAGTGCGTCGCGGCCAAACGGTATTGCTTAATCTGTTGAAAACATTGAGCTAACGCAAACAGACATTGCCCGGCGAGCGTCGCGTCGGCCTTGGCGGCTTGCAGTTCGGCGATCGCTTCTTTGTACTGTCCTTGGCGCATTCTAAATTGCCCAAGTTCCCAACGGAGCGGCGCGGCGTTCGGCGTTTTCGCCAATTTATACTCGATTAATTCTAAAGATTTTTCTTCAAAAATTTTCTTTTGTTCGGCGAATTTTGCCTTCAACGCGTCGGACGGAGCCTTTTCGAACTGCGTTTTGACCCGATTCATCTCGTCGAGGGCGCGCGCTTTTTGCGTTTCGAGGAGTTTCGGCGCGAAAACGGCGTCGTCCGGGAAGACTTTCAGAGCGCGTTTGCAGGCGTCTTCGGTTTTGCGGAGGTTGCCCTTTTGGAAGAAGTGTTCGACGAGGTCGAGGAACGCGTCGCGATCTTCCGGATTTTTGCGGAGTCGTTTTTCGCATTCGTCTTCGAAGCTCATTTTCGGCTGTTTTTCTTCTTCGGCCGCTTTTTCCGCTTCGCGTTGGGTCGTTCCTTTTTGCTTGTTGATCGTCTGTTCGAGCATAATGTCGTTGAGGCGTTTACCCGCGTCGATATCGTTCGGGGCGAGACGCAGGACGCGTTCCCAACAGATTTTCGCTTGGTCGTAAACTTTGCGATCGGTGAGTTCGACCGCGGCCAAGCGCAGAATATCGACGTTGTCCGGTTCGCTTTGGACGGCGTGATTCAGGTAAGCGAGCCCGGCTTCTTCGAGGTCGGCGTCGAGGCAGGCGAGCCCCATCGAGACGAAGGTTTGCGCGTCCCAAGGGTTCGACTTAAGTTTTTCGCAACCGTTTTTGATCGTCGTCGCCAAATCTTTTTCTTTGGCGGGAAGAGCGGATTTCGCGCCTTTGAGGAAGCCGAAGCGCGACTTCTTCTTTTGTCCGCCGTGTTGGAGGCGGAGGTTCGCGATGAACGAATTCATATAGATGAGGTTCGCCGGGTCGCCGCAAACACATTGGACGAACATCAAGGTGGCGGGTTCGTGCTGACCGAGTTGCATTTTTTGGTTGCCGAACTCAAAAGTTTGTTGGAGGCGAGCGCGCATCGCCGGCGAGATTTCGGGAATAGGTTGCATCGTGTCGCTACTTTTCTCAAAATAGGAAAAATGGGGGGCGCGGGTAAAACGCGGCGTTTCCGCTTGCCGTCGCGTTCGATCGGTCGAAGCGTTTTGAGTTTCGACCGACCGAACCTTCCCTTTATTATAATATCGTTTGCGCCGATTTTCAACCGGTAAAGAAGCGGCGAACAAAAAAAATTTTTTTTTGAGCGAGAATTTTAAGCGCGCCGAGCAGAAAAGCCGCCGACGGCGACAAAAACCGAGGGCGGCGAAGAGGGAGACGCGTTAGAAAGAGGCTCGCGGCGCGCCGACGACTTCCGATTTTGGCCCGACCGGCGCCGGGACGTCGACGACCGGGAAGTCGGCGGGGAGGGGGGGCGATCCGGCTTCCGACGGAAGAAGCGCGTCAAAATCTTCGAGCGTCGGGGCGCTTTGGGGGATTTGCGCGGATTGTTCGGGGGGCGGCGCGTCGAAATTATCGAGCGACGGCGCGGCGAGGAGTTCCGAAGACGGGGTTTGGAAAACGGGGGCGCTTTGCGTCGCCGGGGCGTTTTGCGCGTTTTGTTGAATTTGCGG
>JAFSDX010000264.1 GCA_017436025.1 Thermoguttaceae bacterium | reverse complement strand
CGACCTCTCCGACGTCGACGCGGCGGTCGCCGAGATTCGCGCGTTTTCGCCGGAGGCGATTATCGGCGGGCCGCCTTGCCAAGATTTTTCGCAAGCCGGGAAACGGGTCGAAGCGGAGCGCGCCAACCTGACCGAGTGTTTCGCTCGCGTCGTTTCGGAGATTCGCCCGCGCTGCTTCGCGATGGAAAACGTCGAGCGGGCCCGACATAGCAAGGCGTTCGCGTCGGCGCGCAAATTCTTCAAAGACGCGGGTTACGGGCTGACCGAAATCGTTCTCGACGCGAGCCGTTGCGGCGCGCCGCAGAAACGGAAGCGCTTCGTTTGCTTGGGGATTCAGGGCGTCGCCGACGGGTTCGCGACCGAAATTTTCGAGTCGCGGCTCTCGAAGAAACCGACCTCCGTGCGCGATTACTTCGGCGATTCTCTACCGTTCGAGTATTATTATCGGCACCCGCGGAATTACAACCGCCGCGCCGTTTTTTCGGTCGACGAACCGGCGCCGACGATGCGCGGCGTCAACCGCCCCGTTCCGAAGGGATATCCCGGTCATCCTAACGACGCTTGCTCGTTGGCCGAGCGCCCGGAAATTCGGGCGCTGACGACCGCCGAACGCGCGCAAATTCAGACGTTTCCGGCCGATTACCGTTGGATCGGGACGAAAACCGACGCGGAGCAGATGATTGGGAACGCGGTGCCGGTTAAGCTCGCGGAGTTCGTCGCCGAAACGCTCCGACTCGCGCTCGAAAAAGCGGAGAACGCGGGAAAAACGGCGGAATAGGAGCATCGCGCAAAGTTTGACGGCGGCGAGAAACGCGAAAACCGGCGTCGCGCTCGGTTCCGACGAAGGAACGGGCGCGGCGCCGGTTCGTTTTTCGACGTTTTTCGCGTCTTGTTAACGCTTTTTTAACGCGGAGATCCGCAGCGCGTTACTTTTTCGCGATTTTGCTCCAAGAATCGCGCAGCGACGCGGCGCGGTTGAAGACCGGTTTTTCCGGCGTCGACGCTTTGTCGAGCGCGAAATAACCGACGCGTTCGAATTGGTAACGCTCGTCGAGCGTCGCGTCGGCGAGAGCCGGTTCCAGCTTCGCGTCCGAAATCACCGTCAACGAATCCGGGTTGAGGTAATCTTTGTAATCGCCGGTATTTTGCGGATCGTCCGGGTTCGGAACGCTAAATAAGCGGTCGTAAAGGCGAACTTCGGCGTTCAGCGCCGTCGCCGCGTCGACCCAGTGAATCGTCCCTTGAACTTTGCGCCCGTCCGCGCTTTGACCGCCGCGCGTTTCCGGGTCGTAATCGCAGTGAACCTCGACGACGTTCCCGTCCGCGTCCTTGACGCAGTTTTTGCACGTAACGTAGTAAGCGTAACGCAAACGCACTTCTTTGCCCGGCGTCAAGCGGAAATACTTCTTCGGCGCGTCTTCCATAAAGTCGTCGCGCTCGATGTAAAGCGTTTTCGAGAACGGGACTTCGCGCGTTCCGTCCGCTTCGTTTTCCGGGTTGTTGACGGCGGTCAGCGTCTCCGTTTGGCCTTCCGGATAGTTGTCGACGATCAGCTTGATCGGGTTCAACACCGCCATTCGTCGGAGCGCCGACTTGTTCAGGACTTCGCGGAGGCTGTTTTCGAGGACGGTCGCTTCGATCGTGCTGTTGAACTTCGCGACGCCGATCGTTTGGCAGAAGAGACGAATCGCTTCCGGCGTGTAACCGCGGCGGCGGAGCCCGCAAATCGTCGGCATGCGCGGGTCGTCCCAACCGGCGACGTAACCGCCTTTGACGAGTTCGATCAGCTTGCGCTTGCTCATAACGGCGTAAGTCAGGTTGAGTCGCGCGAACTCGATTTGTTGCGGACGATAAACGCCGAGTTCGTTCAGGAACCATTCGTAAAGCGGGCGGTGGTGTTCGAATTCGAGCGTGCAGATCGAGTGCGTAATCCCTTCGATCGAGTCTTCGAGGCCGTGCGCCCAGTCGTACATCGGGTAGATGTTCCACTTCGTCCCTTGACGGTGGTGCGGCGCGCGGACGATGCGGTACATCACCGGGTCGCGCATATTGAAGTTCGGCGACGCCATGTCGATCTTAGCGCGGAGCGTTTTCGAGCCGTCCGGGAACTCGCCGTCGCGCATTCGTTGGAAAAGGTCGAGGTTTTCTTCGACGGAGCGGTCGCGCCAAGGGCTCGGTTTGCCCGGCTCGGTCGGCGTTCCGCGGGTTTCGCGGATTTGGTCGGCGGTCAGGTCGCAAACGTAAGCCTTGCCCTTCTTAATGAGTTGGACGGCGTACTCGTACATTTGCTCGAAGTAGTCCGACGCGAAGAAGAGGCGGTCTTCCCAATTCGCGCCGAGCCAAGCGACGTCCTCTTTGATCGATTCGACGTACTCGACGTCTTCCTTCGCCGGGTTCGTGTCGTCGAAACGGAGGTTGAAGAGGCCGCCGTATTCCTTGGCCAAACCGGAGTTTAAGACGATCGACTTCGCGTGTCCGATGTGCAGGTAACCGTTCGGTTCCGGGGGAAAACGGGTGTGAACGCGGTTTCCGAACTTGCCGGAGCGGTTGTCTTCTTCGATGATTTGCTCGATGAAGTGGAGCGAACGGGCCTTTTCGGGCGCGGCGTTCGGTTCGAGATTTTCCGGGTTTTGCGTCGTCATGCGATGACTCCTTCGCGCCGTCGAGCGGGGCGATTTGGGCTTTGAGCCGGTTAAAATAGGGGTTTTCGGTTGAGTTTTAGGAAGGGGAGGGGGTTCGAGGAGCGGCGTTTAACGCGTCGACGCTCCGTTCGAACGTCGGCGAGCGTCAACGAGCGTCGAGCGCGGCGCGGACGGCGGCGATGAAGGCCGGGTTCGAACCGCAACAGCCGCCGATAAAGGACGCGCCCTCGGCGACGACTTTCAACGCTTCGGCGGCGAAACCTTCCGGCGTTTGGTCGTAAACGGTCGCGCCGTCGACCATTTTCGGAAGGCCGGCGTTCCCCTTCATCCAAAGCGGGAGGGACGTAACGGCTTTCATGCGCGAACAGATTTCGGCGAACGTTTCGATTCCACGACCGCAGTTCGAACCGACCGCGTCGGCGCCCGCTTCCTCCGCCGCTTGCGCGAACGACTCCGGCGTCGCGCCCATCATCGTGCGGTCTTTTTTCTTGCCGCTGTCGAACGTGCCGGACGCGACGACGAGAAGACCGAGCGACTTGGCCGCCTTGACCGCGAGCGCCATTTCTTGCGGGTCGCTCGACGTTTCGACGACGACGCCGTCCGCGCCGCCCGCTTTTTGCGCTTCGATCTGCTCGACGAACGCGGTGTAAACCTCTTCCGGAGAAACGTCGCCGAGCGCGAGCATCACGCCGGTCGGGCCGACCGAGGCGAGGACGCGAACTTTGCGCCCGGTCGCTTCGGAAGCGGCTTCCTTCGAAAGTTCGACGCCGCGACGGTTGATTTCCGCAACCTTATCGGCGGCGTTGTGATTCGCCAAAACGAAGCGCGAGGAACCGAACGTGTTCGTCAAAATAATATCGGAACCGGCGTCGACGTAAGACTTCGCGACCGCCTTGACCGCGTTCGGATTGTCGAGGTTCCAAAGGTCCGGGTGCGCGCCGAGCGGGAGACCGCGTTTTTGAAATTCCGTTCCCCAGCCGCCGTCGATCAGGAGCGGGCCGTCGGACAGCCAGTTTTGCAACGTTTCGTTTTGCATCGGGAGTGCCTTTTCTTGTTCGCGAGCGTCGCGGTCGTTCGGCGCGTCGTCGCCTTGTCGTCAAAATTTTGTCGATATTAATAGGTAAGGGGAAAACGGCGTCTCGGTCGAGCGCGGCGATCGGAGCGGAGAACGCGAAAATGCGTCGGCTCCGTCGCGTTGGCTCGACGGAATATTCTTATTATAACGTTTTGTCAAGAAAGCAAAGGAGGGACTTCTTTTTTTGAAGAAATCCCTTCGCTTTTTCGCCGGACGCTCGGTCGCGCGGGACGTTCGACTCAATAAACGCCGACGCTGCCGGGGGCGAAACCGCCGCTCGTCGTTTGCGGTTGATATTGGACGCCGGAGTAAGCGTCTTGCGTCGCGGCGACGGGAGCGGTTTGCGCCGTCGGTTCCGGGAAGTTTTGCGCGACGTAAGTCGGTTGCGCCGGAGCGACCGGAGCGTTT
>JAFSDX010000023.1 GCA_017436025.1 Thermoguttaceae bacterium | reverse complement strand
GGAAGAACGAGAAACGGAAGAACGAGAAACGGAAGAACGAGAAACGGAAGAACGAGAAACGGAAGAACGAGAAACGGAAGAACGAGAAACGGAAGAACGAGAAACGGAAGAACGAGAAACGGAAGAACGAGAAGCGGAAGAACGAGAAACGGAAGAACGAGAAGCGGAAGAACGAGAAGCGGAAGAATCGCAAGAGTTAACGGCGTCTCTTGCCAACGCTTCCGCCGATTGCGACGCGACGTCGACCGTCGAAACGCTTTACCCCGGTTCGTTCAATCCGCCGCATCGGGCGCATCGCCGCGTCGCGGAGTTGGCCGCCGAAAAGACCGGCGCTCCGGTCGCGTTCGAGCTTTCCGTTCGCAACGTCGACAAGCCGTCGCTCGACGCGCTCGAAATTTCGCGACGCCTTGAAGCGCTTCGAGAGGCGGCGCCAAACGTCCCGATTTGGACGACGAACGCGCCCCGATTCGTCGAAAAAGCGGCGCTCTTTCCCGGCTCGACCTTCGCGCTCGGAACCGATTCGGTCGTTCGGCTCGGCGACGCAAAGTACGAGAACGGCTCGACTTCGCGCCGCGACGCCGTCTTGGAACGCTTGGCGGAATCGGGCGCGAAGTTCCTCGTCTTTACGCGCAAAATCGACGGCGCCGTCGTCGAGCCGGAGTCGCTTCCGCTTCCGGAACGCTTAAGATCGCTTTGCGAATTCGTTCCGCCGGAAGAATTTTTAGACGACGTCTCGTCGACCGCGCTCCGCCAAGAAGCGCGACGCTAACGCCGCCGACGCCGGAAAAGAAGAGGAAAGACGACGACGCAAACGCTTCCGCGTCAAGAGTTAAAAAACGTCGCGACGTTCTTAACGGCAAACGTCGCGACGTCGAAACGGCGGCGCTCAAGCGCGAAAACCGGAAAAGTCGGCGGCGGCTTTTTCTTCGACTTGCGCCGACGCCGCGATCGCGCCGGAATCGTCAGTCAAGCTGCAAGTCAAAATCCGACGAAGCGAGTTCGCGCTCTTGCGACGCGACTTCTTTCCCTTGCGTTTTCTCGACTTCCGGCGACTCGTTCGGTTGCGCGACGACGTAAGCGGGCGCCAAATTAGCGCGCGACCCCTTCGTTTTCGAATAAATTCCCGGAATAAGCGTCAAAAGCACGCGACCTCCGGGCGGCGCGTCGATTTCATTTAACCGCTTGTTTCCCAACGACTTGCAACTTTTCCAAATTTCGCGCTCTTCCAACGACTCGCCCGGTTTCGGACGGTAAAGTCGGCAAGCCTCGACGCTTGAATTTTCTCGAAGCCAACGCGCGCAAATTTCTTTAAGTCGAACGATATTCGCCTTTATCTTCTCTTCGCGCTCCTTAATTTTACTCGCGGTTTCGTCGTCGACCGCCCAACGTTCCGCAAGAGACTTCGGCGTCGGCGCGTCGTCCCAATGATCGCCAAAAGTCGCGTCGAAAAGCTCGCAAATATAATCGACCGCCTCTCGACGGAAGCGCTCGTCGGTCGCCGCGTCGTTTAACGACTCCACAAGCGCCCAATAAATCTCGCTTTGCGCGTCTCGGCACTCGTTATTCGCGTCGTTGACGGCGAACGCGCCGCCTTGCGTCTCTTGATGAGGATCCGCGTTCTCTTTCGCATCGTTCGCGCGCTTTTCCGACGCTTTTTCGTTCAAAACTTCTTCGAATTGCCGTTCGTTATACTTAAACGCTTCTATTTCTTCGCTTAGTTTCTTATTTTCAGCCAAGAGCGTTTTTTCATTCTCGCGCAACCGCCTTATTTCCGACTCCAAACGGGCAATCTCGGCGCGATATTTTTCTTCGCTCGCCTTTTTCTCGACCGTCGACGCGTCGCCCGTCGGAAGCGACGAGTTCAACGCCGCGACGCGTTGCCGCAACTCGTCGACGTCGTTTCTTAACCCTTGCGTTTCTTGCGATAAACGCTCGTTTTCTCCGCTTTGCGTTTGCCGCGCTTGTCTCAACGCCGCGACGCGTTGCCGCAACTCGTCGACGTCGTTTCTCAACCCTTGCGTCTCTTGCGATAAACGCTCGTTTTTTTCGCTTTGCGTTTGCCGCGCTTGTTTCAACGCGTCGACGACGTTATTTAGCGTTCGATTCTCTTCCGTTAACCGTTTAATTTCTTCGGCTTGCCTTCCTCGACTCGCCTCCAACGCTTCAACGCGTCGCCCAAGCGTTTGCACAACGTCATCCAAAGTCGTTTGCCAACGCGATTTCAGCTCGCCGCCGTACCACCTCTTCAGCTCGCGTTCCAGAGCGTCCGCCTTCTTTTTCAACGCGTCGTAAGACGAAATCGCGTTTTCCGACGAAGCCGGTTCCGGTTGCGAACGGTTTTCCTTCTCGACGTTCGCTTGTTCCATTTTGCGTCTCCTTTATTTTCTCGCCGACTTTGCCGCGCCGCCGTTCGACGCGACCAATAGCCCAACGTTTTAAACCTTTTTATTTCAACGCTTATCGCAAACCCCAAGACGACTATTCAAAGTCGAAACGCAACGATTCGCCGTCTCCCGATTTACTCGCGCGACGCGCCGTTCGCCCGCCGCTTCCGTCCAAGGTCAACCGCCCGCGACACTCGACGCGATTCGATTCGCGCCCAATTTCCGTCGCCGCCAAAAAAACTTCCGTTTCGCCAAACCGCATCTCGACCGTCGCGCCGCGCTTCATTCCAAAACCGGAAAGCTCCAATTCGACGCGCGCCCAACACTCGACGCTTCGATCCGTCTTCAAAAGTTGACGCGTTTCTTCCGACGCGACCAATTCGAAACGCAATACGCGTTGCGTCGGCGACTTCACCGTATAAACCTTTGTTATCTTTTGGTTTGTCTCGACCGCGTCGCCGTTTTTCACAAAGAACGAAACGGCGTTTTTGACCCAAGGATTGCGTTTCGCGTTAGCGAACGTCGTTACCGCCGACGACGGCAACCGCCGGGACTCGAAACGCTCGCGCGCTTCCTCCGTGTCGTAAGGCAAGCAACACACCGTCCCGTAAGACCTTCGCAAAATACGCTTTACGACGCGCTCCCTGCCCCCCTGCAAAACGGCGCCCCCTAAAACGGCGACGCGCTTTTTCTCGCCGTCCAGTTTCGGAAGCCAAGAATTCGACAACCCGGCCTCGCGCAGTTTTTCCTTCGCAAACTCTTCAAAATGAGGTGATACGCTCATCCCGCCGACCAAAAGAAAAAACTTCGGCTCGACGTTTTGGCGCGACAAGTCGTTTAAAACGAGCCGAACCGGCTCCCAAGCGCGCTCGAAAACCGGCGCAAAGCATTTTTTCTGATCGTTCGGCTCCAATTTCAACAGATAGCCTTGCAAATACGGGCTTTCCGGAACGCAATTTCGCGGCGCTTCCTTGAGCCAATCGAGCATATTGTAGACGTCGACGCGAACGATTCGATCCAAACTTCTCGTCGCTTCCTTCTGCCCTTCGAGCGAACGCTCGCCGTATCGAATTTCGTACCAATCTTTCTCGCGCTCCTTTTTAAAGTCGGCGAAAAGCGCCTTTTGATTCGGCGCAAAGACGTCTTCGAGGAGACCGGCCAACGCCTCGTCCAAGTAAGAGGAGCCCGCGTTCGCCGCTTGACTCTTAGCGAGTTGTTCGTAACCGTCGTTTTTAAAGCGGTAAGCGGAAACGTCGACAGTGCCGCTTCCGGCGTCGACGACGATGAACGCGTCGTTTTCTTTCAACGGCAAACCGTCTTGTCCCAACGCGCCGCAATAAATCGCCGCGGCTTCCGGCTCGTATTCGAAACGCAAGCGCGAGCTGTTTAAATCCTCGATAAGTCCCGCGTTATACGCCGCTTGCCGCATATAACGTTTATGACGGTCGTCGGCGTTCGCCGGAACGGTGAGAATCCAAGTCTGTTCGTAAATAAACTCGCGCGCCAACGAAACGTCGCGACGATAATCGGTTTCGTTGAAAAGCGTTTTGTTTTTAGCGAGTTCCAAATGCGCCTCGTAGGACGAAGGATTAGCATTCCAAATATCGAACGCCGTTTCTCTTTTAAGTTGCGCAAGATACGACGCGATCAAATCGACGGAATAAAAACTCGCGCCGTCCCGATAAATTCGCCGCGGGCCCAACTCCGCGTCGGAGCAGTCGAGCGCAAACGCCTCGTCGCGGAATCCGTTCGGATCGTAAAGATCGCGTTTAACGAGGTTTGCGTAATACCCGAAAAATTTCCCGGAACTCTGACGCTCAAACGCTTCGCGGCCCCAACCCAAAACGAGCCCGTCGCGGTTGACCAAAAGCGCCGTGTCGCAATTTTTATGCCCGAGTTGCCCCGCCGGCCATTGGTTCTTATAATTAACGTCGCGCCATTGAATATCGTCCTTTTTCAACGCGTAAGCGACGCCGCTTCTGCCCGTGCCGTAATCGATCGCGATAACGTACATTTACCTTCGCCCTTGTTATTCTGTCTTCTTTTGAGAAATCGTCCTCGACGCGCCGCCGTCAAACGCGACTTAATCTTTATTATAACGTCTGTTAAAACAAGCGCAAGCCGGTTTTGGCGAACGCGTTTGTTCCGTCGAAACGTCGAAAAAACGCTCGCCCGACGCGACGGTCAATTCTACTCGACGCCGCGTCGTTTCCGGAAAGTCGCGTCGGGAACCGACAAACGTTTCGAACCGTTTCGTTTCGACGGTTCGAAACGTTCGCCGCGTTCCCAACTCCTTTTATTCAGCCGGTTGCAACGCTATTTCTTCGGCTCCGGCTTATACCAAAGGGAGCGCCAATATTTCTCGTCGAGTTCGTAAACGTCGTAACTCGCGCTCGGGTCGGCGTCGACCGGAAGAACGCCGTATCGGATCATTTCGCGCAGGTAAGCCCAACGCGGAACGAACTTCTGCGGGCAATCCGGGCCGTTGTTCGGAGACGGAACCAACATTTCCGGACGGTTGTCCTCCTCCAAAATGTAACGGCGACCGCGCTCGATTCCGGCCAAAATCGTCCGGTAGTCCGGGTCGTCTTTGTCGGTAAAGACCGGTTTGCCCGACTTCGCCTCGCAGACGCCGAGACCGCCCGCCGCCTTCGACAACGGCGCTCTAACCGCTTTCGATTGCTCCGGATACGACAGGTCGAAAATTTCCAAACGGCTGAAACGTCCGTTCGCTTGCGACAGGTCGTGCGGCAGGAACATATCCTTCGCCGTCTTCGGGTTGCGCGGCGAATAGTTGTCGCTGTAAATGTCGTAAATACCGAAGCGTTTTTTCGGGTCGAGCGGCGTATGGCACCCGTCGCAACGGCGCGTAATCGCCTCTTGCATCGCGGCGGTCTCCGGCCAATTTTTCTCGTTGCGAACCGGCAAGTTGCGCATATAATAACCGACGCCGCCGCAAGCCTCCGCCGCGTAAGTCCCGGCGTAGTTGGCGCCCGCGTCGAGCCAATATTTGATAATATCGCGCTCCGCCGCCGGTATGTCGACGCCGTAATGCTTTTCGTCGATTAGCTTTAAGAGCCGGCTCGAACCGGAGCCGATCTCGTAAGGGCCGAAGTTGCTCATCGCTCGGTTGCGGTTGTCGCCGAAGAGTTGACGCCAAGACATATGCGCGTAACCGATCGTGTAAATCGGCGACCAGTGGCCGGATACGTTGAAACCGCCCTCCTCGCGATCCGGGTTATGACACTCGAGGCAGTGTTTGTCCAAAATCGGCTGAATGTCGCGGGTGAAGCTGAAAACGTCCGGAACGCCCTCGATCGGCTCGATTTCGACCGGCGGATTCTTCATCATCTCCATCAAGCGGTTCTTTTCGTCCGACGCGGCCGTCTCGACGCGCTCCTCGTGACAGCCGACGCAACTCAAATTCTCGCCGGGCATTACCGACGTGAACGAGTGCATCCGCTTGACGCAGCGGCCTTCGGCGTCCATCGCCAAGAAGAAAATCGGACGGTTCGCCGGAACGCGGAAGTACGCCGAGCCGTCCTCCGAAACCGGGACGCGCCCCAAGAGCCGCTCGAGCGTGAACGTGCCGTAAATGCTCATCATCTCCGTGCCGCCGGTGTAGTGAATCGGCTTCGGAAGCGTTTCGTAAATAAGGAGTTCCTTAATCGTTCCCGGCTTGACGTCCTGCATCTTGCGCCCGATGTAGACGTTCAAGAGGGCGATCGTTCCCTCTTCTTTCGTCGGGTCGGTCGCGTCCGGCGCGATCGGCTCCCGGGCGCGCGGGGCGAGCGGACGCGGTTCGCCGACGTAAAACCCTTGGTCGATCAGCTCTTGCGGGAGTTGATAAAGCGTCGTTTCCCGACCGCGCTCGTCGAGGAGTTTGATTTGCGTTCGCGACGCCGTCATAAACTTCGTTTCGTCGAACGCCCAAGGGTCGCTGTGATTGTTGTTGCGCGAAATCATTTCGAGACCGCGCGGGTCGTCCGGGCCGTAAACCGGGTCGATTAAGGCGATAGGGCCGTAATGCTCCGTCGTTCCGTGTCCCGGCGAGTAGGTGCAAACGATTTTGTTCGAGTCCGGAACCGACTTCGGCGCGAGGATAACCGTCCCCGGCTTTTGGTTCCCGTACAGGATTTGCTGGCGCGTGCCGTCTTGGTTCATCGTCCAAAGGTGGTGATAGTCGACTTGACTGCGGTCGACGTACTCCCAACGCATGTAGGCGATTTGGCCGTTCGAGAGAACCCAAGGCGTGTTGTCCTGTTCGACGTTGCAGGAAAGTTCGCGTATCGTCCCGTCCGGCAAGCGTTTATAGAGCGTCCCGACGTGCGTCATCCAGCAGCCGACGTAACGCTTGGCGCGCGTCGAGCAGAAGACGATCGAGTCGTCCGGAAGCCAAGTCGGTTCGTAATCGTCCCAACCGGGCGGCGCGAAGTCGCGAGCGTTCCCGAGCGGCGCCGCCGACATGCGGAAGTCGGTCGCGTTCGACGGTTCGACGCCCTCGGGCAATTTCAGCGGTTCGTCCGTCTCTTCGCCGGTGAGGCGCGTAAGCCCCGTGCCGTCGGCGTTTATCGTGTAAAGACTGTAGTGTTTTTTCCCCGCCGGGAGGTAAGAAAAGAGGACGCGCTTGCCGTCGTAATGGACTTGCGGGTCGCGGAAGTTCCCTTGCGGGTCCTCGATAATCGGGCGCGTTTCTTTCGTAACGACGTTGTAAGCGTAGATTCCGCCGCCGGTTCCCAACGGGAACGGATAACGGCAAACGTTGTCGGCGTAGTAGCCGATGTTCGCGTACCAGTGTTCGTCGAGCCCCGGTTTGCGGACGGCGAAGATAATTTCGTCCGGCATCCCGGCTTCGCGGAAGCCTTCGAGCGTCTCTTCGAGGGGCGGTTGCGCCGCTTCCGGATTGACCGACGCGGCCAATTCTTCGTCGCTCGGACGGCGTTCGAAGACGGCGATTTCGGACGCGCCCCAATTCAAGCCCCCTTCGTAACCGTTCAAAAACCGAATTTTAACGCTCGAAACTTCGCGCTTTTCGAACTCGACGAACTGCGGACCGTCGATCATCTCGAACGTTCCGGACGCGACCGGCGTTTCGTCGTCGTCAAGGTAAACTTCGTAATCGCGGAAGACCTCCTCCATCATCGCCGACCCGGTGCGCCCGAAATAGACGACCGTCGAAACGGCGCGCGGCTCTTCCCAAGTCAGCTCGAAGTCGGCCTTGCCGTTAGTTTTATCGCCGCGAACGCACCAAGCGTTTCCCCGGTCGGAACGCGACAAGGCCTTGGCGACGACGCCGTCGACCGCCGCGAGCGCCGTGTAAGAACCGTCGTATTCGCTCGACGCCCAAACCTCCGCGTCGAACGCAAGGTTCCGAAGCGTCGACGTTTGCGCCGACGCAGAACCGTCCGCCGCAAACGTCGACGCGACGTCGCCGATTCCGGCGCAAACGCCGAACGCGCCGACGCAGAAACCGAGCGCCGCCGCCCAAATCGTTCGTTTCATTTCTCTTCCCTTTTTATCTCGACAAAATCCGCGTCCGCCGACGCCCGCTTTTCGCTCCGCCCGCGACGCTTAAAAAATTTCGACGCCGTTAATTATACCAAACGCCGTCCGGCAATTCAAGCGACGAACGCCCCAAAGAAACCAAAAGCCGGAAAAAACGCCGATTTTCCGTCCCGCGTTTCTTAAAAATCACGCCGATTTCCCCCGTCCGCCCGACGCGCCGCTTTGTTGAGTTTGCGCCGCGCCGGAAACGTCGTCGGGGCCTTGCCGCCGCCGGAAAATCGGGTATAATCGTTGAGACGGTCAAACGAAACGCCGCCGAAAAAGCGTTAACATCGGCGACGCGCCGCCGTCGCGGACGCGACCTTGCCGCCGCTCGTTTGATTTTTAAATTCCAAAACGTTTTTCAACCTTTTCAAAAACGCCGTAAAAAGCGACGTTTCAAGACCAGCTTCAAGAACAAGAAAGCGACAACTTCGATGAACGCCGACGAAACGATCGTCGCGCAGGCGTCGGCGCAAGGAAACGCGCGCCGCGGAATCGTCCGCCTCTCCGGCGATTCGGTTCTCGACGCCGTCGCGCCCCTCTTCTTTTTCCGCCGCCCGAGCGCCGACTTCCCGCCCGAAACGCCGCAAGAACTCGCGCCGCTCGCTCCCGCTTCTCCGTCGGCGATCGTCCAAAACGTCGAGCGTCCGGCGGTCGTCTCCGGTTGGCTCGCGCCTTGGGGAACCGAAACGCAACCTGTTAAAACGTCGACGGTTAAAAACGCCGGCGACTCCGAGCGACAAAACGCCGCCGAAACGCGAAAAACCGTTAAACGACAAAACGTCGCCCAAACGCCGTCCGAGCCGCCGCGTCTCGTTCGTTGCGCCCTTTTTTATTGGCCGGCGAAACGCGGGTTCACCGGAGAACGCGCCGTCGAGCTGCACCTGCCGGGAGCGCCGCCGATTCTCGACGCCGTCGTTCGCTCGATTTGCTCGACCGGAAACGCTCGGCTGGCGAAACGCGGCGAGTTCGCGCTCCGCGCTTTCCTCAACGGTCGTATCGACCTAACCCAAGCGGAAGCGATACTTGGCGCGATCGACGCCCGCTCCGACGGCGAACTCCAAACGGCGCTCGAGCAACTCGCCGGGAACCTTTCGCGCGCTTTCGGCGCCCTCCGCGAAACGCTTTTCGACGTTCTTTGCAACCTCGAAGCCGGGTTCGACTTCGTCGAGGAGGATATCGAGTTCGTTTCGACCGACGAGATTCGGGCGCAACTGCAAAACGCGATTTCCAAAATCGACGAAACGCTCGACCGAACGCGCTCCCGAGGAACGCTCGACCGGGCGCCGCGCGTCGTTCTCGCCGGACTTCCAAACGCCGGTAAAAGCTCGCTTTACAACCGACTCGTTCAAACGTTCGGCGCTTCGAACGACGCGCCCGAAACCGCCGCCGCGCTCGTCTCCGACGTCGCCGGAACGACTCGCGACTATCTCGAAACGGAACTGACCGTCGACGGCGTTTCGTTCGTTCTCGTCGACTCGGCGGGCGTCGAAAACGTCCAAGACGCCGAAAAAACAAGCGCGTTTGAAAACGAACAAAAAAGCGCCGATTTTCAAACAAATCAAACGCCGTTACGAAGCGCGCTCCAAGAAAGCGGAGAAAACGGAAAAGTCGCGGAAACGCCGTCCCTTTCCCCCCGCGAACTCGCGCAACTCGGGTTGAAGCGGGTTTTCGCCGACGCGTCGCTGATTTTGCGCTGTCGCGACGCCGCGTCGACCGACTTCCCGCCCGATTTCGGCGCCGAACTCGGAATTTCCGCCGACGTTCCGACGCTCGACGTCGCGACGAAACGGGACGACGCAAACGGCGCGATTCAAGGAGATACCCCCGAGCAAGTTCAAGAGCAAGTTCAAGAGCAAGTTCAAGAGCAAGTTCAAGAGCAAGTTCAAGAGCAAGTTCAAGAGCAAGTTCAAG
>JAFSDX010000263.1 GCA_017436025.1 Thermoguttaceae bacterium | reverse complement strand
CCGGTCGAAATGGTTCCGGTCAAGACGGCGACGATGATGGACTGGATGAACTACTACTCCTGCAACCTGTTGAACCCGAAAGTTCTCGTCGGTATCTTTATGGGCGCGATGGCGGTCTTCGTCTTCGGCGCGATGACGATGATGGCGGTCGGGCGCGCGGCGTCCGGGATGGTCGAAGAAGTCCGTCGTCAATTCCGCGAAATCCCGGGAATTATGGAATACAAAGCCGAGCCGGACTATGAGAAGCCGGTCGCGATTTCGACGAAAGCGGCGCAAAAAGAAATGATCGCTCCGTCGTTGTTGGGCTTGGTTCTCCCGATCGTCGTCGGTTTGGCGCTTGGCGTTACCGGCGTTATCGGCCTCTTGGTCGGGACGCTGACCGCCGGTTTCTGCGTCGCCGTTTATATGGCGAACGCGGGCGGCGCTTGGGACAACGCGAAGAAATTCGTCGAAGCGAACGTCGAAGAAGAACTCGGCGGCAAACGCTCCGAATGCCATAAAGCGACCGTCGTCGGCGACACCGTCGGCGACCCCTTCAAAGACACGACGGGCCCGTCGCTTAATATTATCATTAAGCTGATGAGTATGGTTTCGGTCGTCGCGGCGGGTTTCATCGTGATGTACGGCGGTTGGTTCTGATGACGGAACCGACGATTTAACGGGTTTTACCGTTAATTGAAAAGGCGCGAGCCGACGAAAAACGCTTTTCGCCGGTTCGCGGAGAACATCGAAAAAGCGCGGCGTTTGGGGGACGATTTTCTCTCCGAACGCCGCGTTTTCTTTTAACGCGTCGAAATTTTTCCCTTAATAATTGGCGGCGCGCGTTCGACGAGGGCGTTAACTCGGAAGGAGATGTTGCGTAATGAAACGTTTTTGGTTTTGGGCGTTCGCGGCGTTGTTCGCTTTCGGCGGAAACGTCGAGGCGCAAGACTCGCGGCGTTCCGGAGCGGAAAGAACGTTCGTTCCCGAGGACGAAGAGTTTGCGAAACAGCAATTTGCGTTCGCGCTGAATCTTTATCGCGGAGCGCTCGAAGGCGACGCGGCGAACGCGAACGTTCTCGTCGCGCCGTTTAGCGCCTGTCGTTGTTTGAACGCTCTTTCGTTCGGGAGCGCGGGGCGAACGAAGGCCGAAATCGACGCCGCGCTCGCTCGCGACGCTTGGAGCGACGAGCGTTGGAGCGAAACGTTCGGCGACGTCGACCGCCTCGTTAACTTGACGTCGGAAACGACGCTCGCCGGAGCGCTTTGGTTCGCGCCCGATTTAAAGCTCGACGAAGCGTTCGTCGACCGTTGCGAAAAAATGGCGCGAACTGAAGCGTCGACGTTCGACTTCAAGGCGCCGAACGCTCTAAAAAAGGCGAACGCTTGGTTCGAGAAGAACGCGGACGGCAAAATTAAGGGCTTCTTAAGCGAACTCGACCCGGAAACGCGGCTCCTAATCGCCGACGCGACAAACTTTAAGGCGCAATGGCTCCGGAAATTCGACGAAGGCCGGACGCGAACGCGTTACTTTACCAACGCGCAAGGCGAAAAAATTCCCGTTGCAACGATGGAGCAAACGGCGCGTTTTACTTATTGCGACGCCGGCGAGTTCCAATATTTGGAAGCGGCGTATAAAAACGGGCGTTTTGCGTTGGCGATCGTTCTTCCGAAGGATTACCGGTCGTTTGCCGAAGTCGAGCGTTCCTTGACCCCGACGCTTTTGTTCGAATGCCGCAAGCGCGCCAAATTCGCCGAGGTCGTCGAATTCCGCTTGCCGAAGTTTAAAGTCGAGCGGTCGTTCGACTTGGCCGCAACGCTGAAAAAAGCGGGCGTCGTCTCCGCGTTCGAGGACGGCGCCGACTTTGCGCGTATGACCGCCGACGGCGAAGCGGGACGGCGAGAAAATTTGAAAGTCGACCAAGCGAAACAAGCCGCGTTCCTTTCCGTCGACGAAAACGGAACGGAAGCCGCCGCGACCGCGGTGATGACGGCGACGGGCGTCGCCGCGCCGGGGAACGCGCCCCCGCCGCCTCCAAAATTTTACGCCGACCGGCCGTTCTTCTATTTCCTCCGAGACAATACGACCGGCGCCGTTCTCTTCGCCGGGCGCCTCGTCGACCCGGAACCGTCGGGAACGGCGGAGGACGCGGAAGCGGCGGAAAAAGCGGACGCGGAAAGACGGACCCCGTCGCGCCTTTTCCGTTATTATTGAAAAGAGGAAGAACGCGGAACGGCGCCGTTCGAGACGATGAACGTTCCCGTTCGTTCTTGGCGCGAGCTTGTTGGGGGCTTGCCGGTTCGCGATAACGTCGGACAAGCGCGGCGTTTCGGGGAGCTTTTCTCTTCGAACGCCGCGTTTTTTATTTCTTGCGCGACGCGAAGTTTTCCCCTTTACTATTAATGCGCGTCGTCGGCGGGCGTTTTGCTAAATCCTGTCGCTTTTTTTGAAAATTTACTTGACGTCGCGGCGTCGCTTCGCTAAAATTAACGTCAAACGACGGCGACGCTAAGTCGCGACGCGACCGAGCGGGCGTCGGAAATCCCGAAAAACAAGGAGAAAGAGCGATGAAACGGCAAACGAAAAGACGGGGCGCGTTTGGGGCGGCGGTTCTGGGAACGTTCGCGGCGTTCGCTTTCTTGACGGCGAGCGCGTCGGCGCAGGTCGACGCGTTCGACTGGAAATTCGACGCGACCGGCGCGACGCTCGTCGGCGTTAAGGATAAAAAGATAACGTCGGCGCGAATCCCGGCGGCGGTCGACGGCAAACCGGTCGTCGCGATTGGAAATAAAGCGTTCCGAGATTGCCGCGCGTTGGAAACGGTCGAGTTTCCGGAGGGGTTGACGGCGATTGGGAACAGCGCGTTCGACCGTTGTTTCGCGTTGAACTCGGTTGAATTTCCGGCGTCGTTGGAAACGATCGGCGGCAGCGCGTTCGAGCGTTGCGAAGCGTTGAAAACGGTCGAGTTCCCGAAAAACTCGGCGTTGACGCGCTTGGGCTCCTGGGCGTTTAGCGGTTGCGTCGCGTTGGAGACGGTCGCGCTTCCGGACGGTTTGACGACGCTCGACGACTTTGCGTTTTCCGGTTGCCGCGCGTTGAAAACGGTCGCTTTTCCGGCGAATTTAACGACGCTCGGCGAGCGGGCGTTCGGCGGTCGCGCGTTTTCGACCTTGGAACTCCCGGCGAGTTTGACGACGGTGAAACAAGCGGGCGACCTTCGCGCGGAGGCGTTTTCGGTCGCGCCCGGTTCGACGGCGTTTCGCGCGGTCGACGGCGTCCTTTTTAGCGCGGACGGAAAAACGCTCGTTCGGTATCCTTCGCGTCGCGACGCCGAGTCGTACCGCGTTCCGGACGGAACGGAAAAGATTGGCGCTTGGGCGTTTTGCGGTTGCGACGCGTTGAAAACGGTCGAGCTTCCGAACGGTTTGACGTCGCTCGGCGAGGGGGCGTTTAGCGGTTGCGACGCGTTGGAAACGGTCGAGCTTCCGAACGGTTTGACGTCGCTCGGCGAGGCGGCGTTCCAAAATTGCGACGCGTTGGAAACGGTCGAGTTGCCGGACGGTTTGAAGACGCTTGGCGACGAAGCGTTTGCGCGTTGCGACGCGTTGAAAACGGTCGCGCTTCCGAACGGTTTGGCGACGCTGGGCGACGGCGCGTTTTTCGGTTGCGTCGCGTTGGAAACGGTCGCGCTTCCGAACGGTTTGGCGACGCTGGGCGACAAGACGTTTTGGGGGTGCGCGTCGTTAAAAAGCGTTGTTTGGCCGAAAAGCGCGACGGCTCTTGGCGACAAGACGTTTTATCGTTGCGAGGCGTTGCGCGAGTTTTCGACCGTTCCCGATTCGACGGCGTTTCGCGCGGTCGACGGCGTCCTGTTCAGCGCGGACGGGAAAACGCTCGTCGCGTATCCGCCGGGGCGCGACGCCGAGTCGTACCGCGTTCCGGACGGGACGGAAAGAATCGGCGACCGCGCGTTTTACGAAACGAAGCGTTTGAAATCGGTCGAGTTCCCGCCGGGGCTGACGACGATCGGCGCGGACGCGTTCGTCGAGAGCGAGTTGGAGCGGGTCGAGTTTCCGGCGAGTTTGCGGACGGTCGGCGCCGGCGCGTTTTCTTGGTGCGACTTGGAACGGGTCGCGTTTTCGGAGGGCTTGGAAACGCTTGGCGCCCAAGCGTTTTACAACTGTTTGGCGTTGGAACGGGTCGAGCTTCCGGCGAGTTTGACGAAAATCGGATACGAAGCGTTTGAGATTGATTTTGACGTCGATCCCAATCCGCGACGCGACTTGCGGTTGATCGCGCCGGACGGTTCCTTCGCGGCGGAGTTCGCGGAGAAAAACGGGATGAAACGCGTCGCGCCGGAGAAGTAAAAACGACCGACGCGGCGTTGTAAGCGTTGACAAATAAGGAGAAAGAGCGGTGAAACGGCAAACGAAAAGACGGGGCGCGTTTGGGGCGGCGGCGCTTGCGACGTTCGCGGCGTTCGCTTTCTTGACGTCGAGCGCGTCGGCGCAGGTCGACGCGTTCGACTGGAAATTCGACGCGACCGGCGCGACGCTCGTCGGCGTTAAGGATAAAAAGCTAACGTCGGCGCGAATCCCGGCGACGGTCGACGGCAAACCGGTCGTCGCCGTCGGGGTTCAGGCGTTTCGAAATTGCGCCGCGCTAGAAACGGTCGAGTTTCCGGAGGGGTTGACGTCGATTGGGAACAGCGCGTTTAACCGTTGTTTCGCGTTGAAATCGGTCGAGTTTCCGGCGTCGTTGGAAACGCTCGGCGACGAAGCGTTCGCGTATTGCCGCGCGTTGAAAACGGTCGAGTTCCCGAAAAACTCGGCGTTGACGCGCTTGGGCGCCGGGGCGTTTTTCGGTTGCCGCGCGTTGGAGACGGTCGCGCTTCCGGACGGTTTGACGACGCTCGAACAGGACGCGTTCGGTTTTTGTCGAGCGTTGAAAAGCGTCGAGTTTCCGGCGTCGTTAACGACGATCGACGAAACGGCGTTTTGGGGTTGTCAATCGTTGGAAGCGGTCGAGTTGCCCGAAGGCTTGACGACGATAAAACGAAGCGCGTTTTCCTCTTGCAAAGGATTGAAAACGGTCGCGCTTCCGGCGTCGTTGGCGACGCTCGACGAATACGCGTTTGCCGATTGCGAATCGTTGAAATCGTTTTCGGTCGCGTCCGGTTCGACGGCGTTTCGCGCGGTCGACGGCGTCCTGTTTAGCGCGGACGGCAAAACGCTCGTCTTGTACCCGCCGGGGCGCGAGGGGAGCGAATACCGCGTTCCGACCGGAACGGAAAGGCTCGCCGATAAAGCGTTTTTGGGATGCAAGACGTTGAAAACTCTCGGCTTGCCGCCGAATTTGACGGTGATCGACGCGAACGCGTTCGCCGGTTGCGCCGCGTTGGAAACGGTCGCGTTTCCGGCGGCGACGGCGACGGTCGGCGTCGGCGCGTTTGCGAACTGCGAATCGCTGAAGTCGTTTTCGGTTGCTTCCGATTCGACGGCGTTTCGCGCGGTCGACGGCGTCCTGTTTTCGGCTAACGGTAAAACGCTCGTCGCGTATCCGCTCGGGCGCGAGGGGAGCGAATACCGCGTTCCGGACGGAGCGGAAAGAATCGCCGACCAAGCGTTTCGGGGATGCAAAACGTTGAAGAAACTCGACTTGCCGGCGACGTTGAAAACGGTCGGCTCCGAGGCGTTCGCCGTTTGCTCCGCGTTGGAGTCGGTCGCTTTTTCGCCGGAGGCGCGCGGAACGACGGTCGGCGTCGCGGCGTTTGAAGGTTGCCGTTCGATGAAAACGCTCGCCTTGCCGCCGGGCCCGACGACGTTCGACCGAAGAGCGTTCGCCCGTTGCGGAATGTTGAGCGCGCTCGTTTTTCCGGCGGGGGGCGCGACGGTCGGCGCGGAGGCGTTCGCTTATTGCGATATGCTGGAAACGCTCGATTTTGAACCGGGCCCGACGACGCTGGGCGGGTCGGCGTTCGAAGGCTGTATTTCGTTGGAGCGCGTCGCGTTCGCCGACGGTTTGACGAAGCTCGTTTACCGTTCGTTCGGGGCTTGCGACTCGTTGAAGACGGTCGAAGTTCCGGCGAGCTTGACGGCGTTCGACGAAACCGCGTTTTACGATTGTTCGTATAAATTGCGGTTGATCGCGCCGGACGGTTCGTTCGCGGCGAAGTTCGCGGAGAAAAACCGAATGCGCGGCGCCGCTCCGAAGAAATAAAAGAGGCGGCGGAGCGTCGGGCGGGCGATTTCGGCGTTTTTTACGCGTCGGCGCCCGTTTTTTCGCGTTTTTTTCTTCGGAAAAATTTTTCTCAAAAATTTTTATTTTTTCGTTGACTTTCGGCGCCGCGTTCGGTAAACTAACGTTAAGTTCGGAAATCGGCGCGGTTAGACGAATTTAATTTTTCGCCGCCGCGCCCGGTTTTTCGGCGCCTTTTGACTTTTGCCGGCGACGTTTTTCTCGGAAAAAAGCCGAGAGCGCGCCGCGTCGAACGACGTTCGGCGTTAATAAAATAATTTTAGCGTTTTAATTTTAGCGACTTTTGGCCCTTTATTTATTATTCTTTTACGCAATCGACGCGGAGCAAACCTAGCGGCGTCGGCGTTTGCCGTCGAGCGTTCGCGAGCGGTTCCCGCGTCCGTCGGGAGGTTTTTATGCGTTTAAATGCCAAGAAAGCCGGTTTTACGCTGGTTGAATTGTTGGTCGTCATCGCGATTATCGGGATTTTGATCGGGCTCCTTCTCCCGGCGGTTCAAGCGGCTCGCGAAGCCGCGCGTCGGATGCAATGCACGAACAACTTGAAACAGCTCGGGCTCGCGATTCAAAATTATCACGACACGAACAACAAACTGCCCGGTTTCGGGATGGGCGGTTGGGACTGCTACGACTACACGCCGTTTGTCGCGCTCCTTCCGTTTTACGAACAACAATCGCGTTACCAAGCGATCGTCGCGTCGAATTGGGACGCGGAACCGTTCGACAACCACGAAGGGTTCCTCGGTCTTTTGGGCGCGCTTGTTTGCCCGTCGGACGGCGACGGCGCGAACGGCTTCACCGAATCCGGTTACGCGAAACCTTACACGACGACGAGTTACCGCTTCTGCGAAGGGGACGCGATCAACGGTCGCGGTTGGCACAACGACTGCCGCTCGACGAACGCGAACTGCCCGCACAGCTCGCGCAGCGCGTTCACGATGAAGAACTGGCCCGGGCGTTCGACCGGCGTCGGCTCCTGCCCGCCTCTCGCCGCCGTTACCGACGGCACGAGCAACACGATTTTCGTTTCGGAACGTTGCTCGAGCCCGCGCGGTCGTTACACGGAGGACCCGGAACCGCGAATCAAAAACGGTTGGGCGGTCGCCGATATGTGGGGGAGCAACCCGAAAGCGGCGTGCATGACGCTCGTCGGCAACGGCGGCCAATACATTTCCAGCGCGACGACGAAAGCCGGTTCCGGTTCGCTCTACGGGATGTATTACCCGAACTTCACGCGTTTTTACACGGTGATGCCGCCGAACGGCCCGTCGTGCGGCGTTTCGTGGAGCGACTCGCTGGTGACATCGGCGTCGAGCAACCACAGCGGCGGCGTCAACGCGGTGATGGCCGACGGTTCCGTCCGTTTCGTTAGCGAAACGATCGACTGCGGCGACCTGTCGATTCCGATGTCGTTGAACCCGGCGGGCAAGACGAATCTGCGACCGGTCGGCGGGAAGAGCCCGTACGGCGTTTGGGGCGCGCTCGGCACGATCAACGGCGGCGAAACGAACGTCAATATGTGATTTTCGCGTCGACAAACGCGGTCGCGTCGGCGGTCGGGGCGGTTTCGGTCGCTTCGCCGCCGACGGCGCGTTTGTTTTTTTTGGTTGAAATTGTTGTTAATCGCTGAAATTTAGAGCGTTAGGGAAAGAAATGAAAAGATTCGGTTTTTGCGTCGCGGCGTTTTTGGCTTGCGCGGCGTTGACGGTTTGCGTCGGTTGCGGCGGCGGGAACTCCGGTTCGCGTTCCGGGCTTGTCAAGGTTTCGGGCGTTTTGCTTTACAACGGCGCTCCGGTCGACGGCGCGACGATCGAAATGCGTCCGGTCGACGATACGCCGAACGCGGTCGCGGTTGGGCGCACCGACCAAGACGGCAAGTTCGAGTTGACGACGGATCGACCCGGCGACGGCGCGTTCCCGGGCCAATATCGAACGGTCGTGAAGAAGCAAGTGCAAACGGTCGACGGGCGCACCTTGGAAGAGGCGACGGCGGAAGACGGTCCGGAACCGGATTGGGACAAAGACGCGGCGGTTACCGAGAACTTTTTGCCGGAAAAATACCTCGACCCGCTCAACTCGCCGCTGATCGTCGAGATTCCGGCGGGCGGGAGCAAAAACTTGGAAATCGTCGTCGAGGACTGACGGTTTCGCGTTCAAAACGCGACCAACGACGGCGCGTCGGGGAAACTCGGCGCGTCGTTTTTTTGACGAACGGGAACCGCTCGCGGCGAAAGCGCGATTGACGAAAGGGGCGTTTGACGGTATAATAACGGCAAGCGTCGCGTCGAGGGAGAACGTCGGCGCTTTTCTAGCGGCGCAAAGCGGAACGCCGCGTCGTTTATCGGTTTAAGGAGGAAACGAAATGGGCGCGATACCGTCCGGAGCGCGGCGAGCTTGCGAGCGTTGGATTCCCAAGTCGACCAAGGGCTATTTGGCGCGTTGGTCTTACGAACTCGACCGGGTCAACGCGCTCGAGCCGGAGATGCAAAAACTGAACGATAACGAGTTGCGCAAACGGAGCCTCGCGCTGCGGTACCGCGCTCGGAGCGGCGAACCGTTGGCGAAACTCTTGCCGGAGGCGTTCGCCTTGGTGCGCGAAGCCGGGAATCGAACGCTCGGAATGCGCCACTTCGACGTGCAAATTCTCGGCGGAATCGCGATTTTCAATCGCTCCATCGTCGAAATGCAGACCGGCGAAGGGAAAACGCTCACCGCGACCGCGCCGCTTTACTTGCGAGCGTTGGCCGGGAAGGGCGCCCTTCTCGCGACCGTCAACGACTACCTCGCCGCCCGCGACGCCGAGTTGATGGGCCCGATTTACCGCGCGCTCGGGATGAACGTCGGCGTCATCCAAACGCAACAGCAAACCGACCAACGCCGCAAAGCCTACCAATGCGACGTTACTTACGGCACCGCGAAGGAGTTCGGCTTCGACTTCCTCCGCGACCGACTCCTGTTGCGTCGAATCCGCGAAGGGCAAACCGACCTCCTCGGCGCGATGCTCGGCGAACAGGGCGAAAAAAACGAAAGTCCGACCCAGCGTCCGGAGCCGTATTTTTGCCTCGTCGACGAAGCCGACTCGATTCTCATCGACGAAGCCAGCACGCCGCTCATCATCAGCGCGCTCCCGACCGAAGAGCAAAAGCAGGAAGTCGAAGCGTATAAGTGGGCCGCCGACCGCATTTACGACTTCGTCGAGGACGAAGATTACGAGTACGACCACGACAAGAAACAGGTCGAGCTGACCCGCGAAGGCCGACGCAAAGCGCGCAACCTCCCCAAGCCGGACGCGATGGCGACGACCGGCCTTTACCACGTGTACGAATATGTCAAACAGGCGATTAAAGTCGACCGCGAGTTCCACCGCGACCAACAGTACGTCGTCCGCGACGGCGAAATCGTCATCGTCGACGAGTTCACCGGGCGGCTCGGCGAAGGGCGCAAGTGGCGCGAAGGCGTTCACCAAGCGGTCGAGGCGAAAGAGGGCGTCGAAATCACCGTCGCGACCGGGCAGGCGGCGCGCGTTACGGTGCAAGACTTCTTCCTTCGCTTCGAACATTTGGCCGGAATGACCGGGACCGCCGCCGCGTCGAGCGCCGAGTTGGCGCGAATTTACAAGTGCCGCGTCGTTCCGGTGCCGACGAACCGCCCGCCGCGCCGCGTGCAACTCCCGACCCGCGTCTTCGCGACCGAACGAGCGAAGTGGGAGGCCGTCGTCGAGGAGATCGCCGAAATGCACGCGCAGGGACGCCCGGTCTTGATCGGGACGCGCACCATCGACAAGTCGGAAATTTTGTCGAAACTTTTGAACGAACGGAAGATGGAACACTGCGTCCTGAACGCGAACCGCATCGCGGAAGAGGCGGAGATCGTCGCCGGCGCCGGACATTGGGGGAAAATCACCGTCTCGACGAATATGGCCGGGCGCGGGACGGACATTAAGTTGCCGCCGGAAATCTTGGAAATCGGCGGGTTGCACGTCGTTTGCACCGAGCTGCACGAATCGGCGCGGATCGACCGCCAGTTGATCGGGCGTTGCGGACGGCAGGGCGACCCCGGCTCGTATCGGCAGTATCTCTCGCTCGAAGACGAAATTATCGAGAAAGCGCGCGGCCCGAAAAAAGCGCGCAAACTGAAAGAAAAGGGAGAAAAAGCGCCGGAGGCCGAGTTCCCGCAAGACCGCAAACGCTTTTACAAGGCGCAAAAAAAGGTCGAGAAAAAGAGTTACCGCGGGCGCAAAACGATGCTCTATTACGAGAAGGAACGGAAAAAGATGCAGCGCGGAATGGGGCAAGACCCGTACCTCGACACGCCGAACTGACCGGCGCGGCGCGGGGGGCGGTCGCTTAAAATTTCGCCCTTTACGTCGACGTTAACGACGAAAACGCCGAGCGATTCGAACCGCTCGGCGTTTTTTTGCCGGCGACGTTAAGACGTTTAATGAAAGCGCTTAGCGGCGACGAGCGCGACGTTCGCCGGTTTAACGGCGGTTACTTAAAAGCGCGGAAGAGCGAGTTGACCGCCTTGGCGAGGGCGCCCGGGTACGCCGGAACGTCGAGGACGCGGAACATTTGCCGTCCGGTTTCCTCTTCGCAAAATTCCCAAGTCGTTCGACCGTCGTCGGCGCAGGAGACGCGAATATTTTCCATTCGGTAAAGCGCTTCGGGCGAAGCGTCGACTTCCGGCGTTCGGTCGACGACGGAGCCGTCGCGGAGAATCGTCTTGTCGGCCAACGCGAGGAGGCTGGCGGTCGACCACATCCCGCGGCGCGAACTCAAAATTTTCGTCCAAACGTCGTCGGACGGGCGCTTTTCGATCGCCTTGAGCCAAAGCGAACTCTGCGTTTTCTCGAACATATACGCGAAAAAGCCGGCGAGCGCGTCCGAGATTCCGTCGAACGCCTTGTCGTGCGGGAGCCAGTAAAACGTTCCGTTTTCGCCGGTTTGGCGCGTCTCGACGACCGTCCAGCAGGGATACCAGTAAAGCGGACAGGTCAGGTCGAACATCGTCGCGTAAGCGCGCGGATTCAGCTCGACGTTAAATTCGAGTTTGCCGGGCATATCGGGGTTTTCGCGAGCGGCGCCCGCGTTCAGGTAGACCCCGGCGCACTTGTCGCGGAAGAGTTCGGGGCGGCGCGACGACGCGATCGCGACGTCGGTCGCGGAGCCGACGATCGAAACGCGAACCGGCGCCTCGGCGCGTTCGAGCGTCGAGATAATGAAGTCGACCGCGACCGAATCGTCCGGCGAAAGGTTCGGCGCTTTGTCGCCGCGCCGTTCGATTTGCGCTTTCGACCCGACGGCGTAAGGGACGACTTGGCGCGACATACGGTTCATCTGCGCGACGGCGGCGACGGCGGGGTCGCCCTTGCGTCGGCTCGGCGGGTAGTCGAGAATCAGGCCGCGCAAGTCGACGAGATTTTGCAGCGCGAGGGAGTAAATCGTCGCCAAGTCGAAATGGTCGTCCGGGTCGCCGTGTTCGTGAAAGAGGTCGGCTTGGTGCAGGACGAGCGGGCGTCGGCGCTCGGCGCGGGGCGTTTCGGCGTCGGCGGCGTTTGCGGAAAGTCGCGTCGTCGCGGTTCCGAGCGAACCGAGCGCGGCGGGCAAAAGCGAAGCGGCGAGCGAAGTTTTGACGAATTGGCGGCGGTCGAGCATCGGCGCGGTCTCCTGCGTTAAAATAGGAAAACGGGGCAAGAACGAGAGTAAAAACGACCGAGAAGCGGTTTCGCGGCGGCGTTTCTAACGTCGATTGTAACGCAAAGCGCGCTCCGACGCAACTAAAAAACGGAGAAAAAACGGCGTCGACGGGCAAATTTCGGCGTTTTCGCGCTAAACGTCGGCGCGTTTCGACTTTTTCGCGACGACGATCGGTTGGTAAAAGCCGGTTTCTTCCGGAAAGAGCCAACGCGATTCGGCGCAACCGTTGAACGCTAGCAAGTCGGAAAGCTCCGCGCGCCGCAGCGCTCGATATTCGCACTCGAACTTGCTTATTTGCAGCGAATCTTCGTCTTCGATCATATATTGGACGAGGCGGTAGCGGTCGCCGTTCCAAGTCCAAATTTGGAACGCCGTTCGGCGGCCCTTGGGGGTTTGGTAAATATAGGGCGGCGAATACGGCGGCTTGGTCGCGAGGAGCGCGTCGTAATCGCGAATACTTGCGACGAAGAGGCCGCCGGGTTCGAGGCGGGCGACGACGCTTGCGACGGCGGCGTTTAAGTCGTTTTCCGAAAGCATATGCGGCAGGGCGTTGTCCAGCGCGACGACAATATCGAACCGTTCGGCGAAAACGTCCGACAAAGCGCGAAAGTCGGCGCGTTCAAAGCGAACGTCGACGTTGTTTTGCGCCGCTCGTTTCTCGGCTTCCGCGAGCGCGCCGGGGCTGAAGTCCGAACCCGTCGCGTCGTAACCGAGCGCGGCGAGTCCGACGATCTGCGTTCCGATTCCGCAGGCGCAGTCGAGAACGCGCGCTCGTTTGTCGAATCCGGCGTCCGAAAAAAGACGGTCGAGAAGCGCCGCTTGTTCTCGCGTCGTCGCTTGCCAATCGAGAAAGAGTTTGTCGTATCGAGGCGCCAAGGCGTCGTAAAAAGTTTGCGTCGTACTCATTTGGACTTTAACGATTTTGTTGGGGGAACGAACGCGGCGATTCGCTTAATCGGCGACGCCGGACGCGGAAATCGACTCGATTTCGAGTCGTTCCGTGTCGAGATGGTAAAGGGCGCGGGCAAATTCGCCGAGCGTTTCGCGCGGCGCGCCGGAGTACGCTTGGCGGTAGAGCGCGGCTTTGTTCGAGCCGTCGCCGGAGAGAATCGCGAGGTTTTTCGCGGCGACGTACTTCAAGCCGTCGCAACGTCCGAAGACGTCGGCGCGGCGGAAAACGACGTTGCGGCGCAAGTCGATTTCAAACGATTCGTTGGGCGACGCGGAGTCGGGCGTCGGTTTTTCGCCGTCGACGAGAGCGACGCGCGCTTCGTCGCCGGCGATTCGAACCGCGTCTTTCGGTTGCGTCGTCGGAACGTCGACGTCGAGTTCGAAGAGCGGGCGCGAGGAAGGGCAAGCGACGGCGCGAACGCCGCCGGTCGCGACGATTTCGCGTCGCGCGACGTCGCCGGCAATCTGATTTTGGAATTTAAGGCAAACGGTCGTCCAAGTTTCCGCTTGCTCCGAAGCGTCCGTCGCGGCGGATTTTTCGACGTTTTTTTCGCCGAAGTCGAGCGCCTTGAAGCGCGCGTCGCCGCGACCGCGAAAGGTTGCGCGGAGGGTTCCGCCGCCGGTCGCGACGAAGCGCTCGGTCGCGCGTTCGTAACGCAAATTTTGCAGGAACGCTTGGTAGAACGCGTCGTCGTCGGGCGCGTCGGGGGCGTCGCCGAAAGCGGTCGCGTTGATTTTGACCGGTCGGTCGACGCCGCCGAGAAATTCGATCGTCGCGACGTCGAGGTTTTCGGTCGCTTTCGCGTCGAGTTCGAAGATCGAGAGCGGACGCGACGTCGTAAAGCGCGCTTCGCGACAACTTAGCGTTTGCGTTCGTTGCGAGATAAGAACGTCGTGTTTGTCGGAGCCGCGAAAGACGAGCGTGTTTCCGTCGAACGTCATCGCTTCGGCCCATTCGATTTCGACCGGTTCGGCGGTGAAAAGTCGGGCGACTTGCGGGGATTGCGCCGTTTGCGAGACGGCGTCGGCGGGCGGACGAACGGCCAATTTACCCGGCCCGACGACTTGGAAGGCGTTCGCGGCGCGGTCGACGACGACGTTGTATCCGCTGAGGGCGAGTTCGCGCATTTGGAAGGTCGCGGCGGTCGTCGCGTCGCCGACGAGCAAAACGCGAGCGTCGTCGGTTCCGGGGGCGACGAGTTCCGCTTCTTTGGCCGCGACGCGCATTTGCGGCGTTCCGTCGAAAGCGCTTTCGACGAGCGAGACGCCGCCGCGCAGGGTCGCGCGGTCGATTTCGACGGCGGCGCGTTTTTGGGCGGGGTCGTCGACGAGGACGCACCAAAGGTCGAGGTTGCGCGCCCGCATTTGGAAGGTCGAACCGTCGGCGTCGCCGAGCGTCGATTTTCCGGCGAGGAAGGAGGCGGCGGGCGAAGCGTCGGAGTCGTCGGCGTTCGCGGCGGAGGAAGCGTTGGGCGCGGCGTCGGCGTCGGCGTTTGCGGAAACGGTCGCGAAGCGAACGACGACGGCGTCGGAGATTTTCGCGTCGCCGCGCGGCGCTTGAAAGACGACGTCGTCGCGGAACGACGCGGCGATCGGAACGACGTTCGTCAAGAAGCGAGGGGCGGACGAAGCGGGCGTTTCGCCGTCGGCGGGCGCGACGGTTTGGGCCCAAAAATCGGCTTCGCGAGCGGAAAAGGTTCCGACGCCGTCGAAGTAAAAAGCGACGGCGCCCTGCGTCGACAGTTTGTAGCGTTCCGGTTGGCTCGGTTCCGGCGCGACGCGCAACCCGTTTTGCCAATCGACTTGGATTCGGCGTTCGACGCCGTCGCCGTCGCGCGGGTAAGCGTCGAGTTTGCCGGTTCCGTTGGCGAGAATCGTTTGCGGTTTGTTGTTTTGGTCGAGTTGAATTTGGACGGCGCGCGCGGAGAAGTCGACGCGGACGTCGGTTTGCGCGCGGAGCCGAGCCGATTCGCCGTTTTCGTCGCGGGAGAGGAGGTTGAGGACGCGGCGGCGGACGTCGTATTGGATTTCGTCGGCGGAAATTTCGACTTGGCCGTCGTCGACGCGAACGAGCGTCGGCGCGTCCGGGGAGCGTTGCGCGCGAACGACGGAGGGGACGAGCCGAGCGAGGGAGCCGGTCGGCGCGTTTCGTCCGAGAAATTGGCGATAATCGGCGCGTTCCGCCGCCAACTTTTCCAATTCCGGGTCTTGCAGGTAAAGGTAAAGGGAGCCGCAAAGGAGCTGTTCCGCTTTGGCGCCGTCGCGATAGGAGACGACTTCGACCGCGTCGTTGAAACGGACGCACCAACCGCCGAAGGTTTCCGGGTTCGACGAAAAATAGACGCCTTTTTTGCAGCGAACGTCGATATAGGACGCGGCGTCGAGCGCTTGCGGCGCGTCGGAAGGGGGCGCGTCGGCGAAGGAGTCGTCGAGGTAAAAACGCGCGTAACCGTCGAGTTCGGTCAACTCGATTTGTTCGATGGAGAAACCGCAGCCGAGATTGCCGTCTTTGCGCAACGCGTCGAGGCGAGCGCGAAACGCCGCGTCGGGGTCGGCGGCGTCGGCGGCGGGCGACGCGGGGGCGCGTCCGGCGACGGCGAGCGGAACGTCGAGATCGATCGTCAAGCCGCGACCGGCGCCGTTGTTGCGTCCGAATTTGAACGAAAAGTCGAAATTGGTGCGAATTTGTTTTTCCGTAAAAACAAGGTCGCGCGTTTGGAAGCGAACGTCGTCCTCGGCGGTCGGCGACTTCATATCGGAGCGCAAAACGACTTCGCCCTTCATTTCGCCGGAGTGAAAAGAGGAAAAATCGAAGTTCAGGTTGTCGAGCGAACCGAAGTCGGCCAGCGGTTGGGTGAATTCGAGAACGACGCGGTCGGTCGACTCGAAGACGATCGCTTGGCGGCAGCGTTCCGCGACGGAGAGATCGTTTCCGGTCGCGAGGAAGACGATCGTGCAAGCGTTGAGGGTGATTTGGGCGCGGTCCTGCGAGAAGATCGGTTCGTTTTTGAAGAGGAAAACGACGGAGCGATTCGAAGGGACGACGACGTTCGGCGAGCGGCGGCGCCAATCGTTTTCGGGGAAAAGTTGCGAAAGTTCCGGAAAAATGCGGTCGAGCGCGTCGACGGCGCCGCCGCCGTCGTCGGCGTTCGAAACGAGCGAATCGCGCGGCGACGAGGAAACGGGCGCGGGGGGAGCGAAGAAACGGGAATAGAGGGCGGTCGCGGCGCCGACGAGGGCGAGCGCGGCGATCGGGAGGAGGAAACGACGAGGCGACGACATAACGGCTCCAAAATAACGACGACGTTCGACAAAAAGAAGGCGCCGCGCGTCGGCGCGCGGTATTTTACCGTCGAGCGAAAAAAAAAACAAGAGCGAAACGAAAAAACGCGCGAGACGGCGCCGAGAACGGGGAAAATTAAGCGTCGGAGGCGTTTGCTTGCGTGTAAGCGGGGCTCGTATCGGCGTCGAGAACGAGAAAAATTAAGCGTCGGAGGCGTCGCGGCGGCGCAGGCGATTCGTCAAAACGGCGAAACTGGCGGAAAGTTTGACGTCTTCGTAAACGACGTCGTTCGGCAGGTCGAGCCGAATCGGCGCGTAATTCCAAATAGCGCGAACGCCGATGGCGACGAGTTTGTCGGCGACCGACTGCGCGGCGCGCGCCGGAACGGTAACGACGCCCATTTCGACCGTGCGACCTTGACGGCGAACTTCCGCGGCGCGTTCGGCGATTTCGTCGATCGGGTGAACGACGCGACCGTTGATCGTCGTTCCGAAAAGCTCCGGATTCGCGTCGAACGCCGCGACGACGTCGAGCCCGTGTTCGACGAAGCCTTCGTAATTGAGGATTGCGCGTCCGAGGTTGCCGGCGCCGACTAAAAAAGCGGTCGTCTTGACGTTCCAACCGAGAAAACTTTCGATCGCTTCGATCAGTTCGTCGACGCGGTATCCGACTTTCGGGCGCCCGGAAACGCCGGTGATCGCGAGGTCTTTGCGCACTTGAACGCTCAACTGACCGAATTCTTCGGCGATGCGCGTGCAAGAAACGACGTCGTCGCCGCGTCGCCGCGCTTCTTTCAAGAGGCGCAGATAGACCGGGAGGCGTTGAACGCTGGGCGTCGGGAGGTTGCGAATGCGGGCGGACGCTTTCATAGGCGATTCGGCAAGATTCGGCAAGAACGGGAAAGGGCGAGAAGCGTTCGAAACGGCGCGCGTCGCCGTCGAGCGTTTCCCGTCGACACGAACGAATTATAAACGATTTTGGCGCGTTTTCAACGGGGGGGCTTGCGGACGGGGAACGAAACGAGCGTCGACGGAGGGCGGCGCGCTTTTTTAAGGGGCGGGGGTGGAGGAACGGAGGGGAATTTTGGAAAATTTTGAAAAAAAGGGCGCGGAGAAGGGAAAAGGGGCTTGCGCTCGTCGGTTTTTGGGGTAAAATGAGGAACGTAAGTTGGTTCGGGGCGAACTAGACAAACTTCCTCGTCTCGACTTACGCGGCCATAGTGTAGCGGTAACACGACAGCTTCCCAAGCTGTAATTGTGGGTTCGACTCCCATTGGCCGCTTTTTTTATTTCTTGACGGTTTTGGGCGCGTTGGTTGCGTCGAGTTGAGGCGGCGCGGCGTTTAACGTCGCTTTTTTTGTTGCTTGGCGGTTTTGGGCGCGTCGGTTGAGGCGGCGCGGCGTTTAACGTCGCTTTTTTTGTTGCTTGGCGGTTTTGGGCGCGTCGGTTGCGTCGAGTTGCGTCGGCGCGGCGTTTAACGT
>JAFSDX010000022.1 GCA_017436025.1 Thermoguttaceae bacterium | reverse complement strand
AACATTCGTTAAATCAATCTCCGTCAAGGCGTTATCGGCAACGTTAAGTTGCGTCAAAACGTTGGAGTCGAGCGTTGCGCCGGTCAACGCGTTCCTGGAAACGTCGAGTCGTTCAATCGCGCTAAGTTCCGTCAAATCAAGATTTCCGACAAGTCCGAGATTCGTCCAAGAGATCGTCGTCGCTCTCTTAACGCCGGTCGCGTCCGCTTTCCAAACGACGCCGGGCAGTTCGTCGAGAAAACCGACGCCGTATTGCGCGCTTACTTTCTCGCCGTTCCTAACTCCTTGCGAATCGGTCGTTTCCAAAAAGCGTTTCAGCGCGTTCCAATCGGTCGCGGAGTACCCGTCCGGAACGTATTCGTCGGCGTCGGCGGCGATCTCGACGGAAATCGCGCGACTCGGCGACGTTGCGTCAACTTCGGCGCCGACCTCGACGACGCGATAAAGCGTCGCGCCGGTTCCGGGCGCCGCGGAAAAAGTATTCGCGCTCCAAAAAGATTCGCGCGTCGTCCCCTGCGACTTCCAAACGACGCCGTTCGAACCGTTTCCAATCAGCGCGTAAACTTGAAACATCGCGCCGTCGGAATCCCAGCTAAAGCGTTCTCCCGCCGACGCTTCGAACAAACCGACGTCGACCGCTGAAAAGACGCCGTTCGCGACGACGCGGTATCGATACGACATGCCCGGCTCCAAGTCGGCGTCGACATACGACGTTCCGTCGACGCCGGTCGCGATCGCCGTCCAAGCGCCGTTTTCATCCGACGCGTCGCGCCGTTCGACGGTATAAGTCGCGGGCGCCGCCGAAGAAACCTTCGCCGCAAAATCGCCGGTCGACTTTTCCCAATTCAAACGAACCGACGCACCGCAAACCTCCGCCGTTAAAGAGGTTGGAACCGGAGAATTTACCGCGTCGGCAAAGTCGTAATCGACCGAGTACCCTAAATCTTCGAGAACGCCAAGCGTCGTCGCCGTTATCGTCGCCTCGTATGAAGTCGAAATCGAATACGTCATTCCGTCGCGTCCGCCGATATTCGCGTAAAACGTTCCGTAAACGCCGCTTGGGTGCGTTCCAAACGTCCCGCTCGCCGACGCGGTTTCCATCGCGAATCCAAGCGCCGAACGTTCGGTTAGGTCGCTCGGATAGGTCGCGCGCCAGTTCTCGACGCCGTTTTCGCCGACGTAAACCCAATAATCGCGGTCGTTAAAAAGATCGTCGAGATCAAGCGGCGGCTCGCTCGATTCGACGACGAGTCCCTCGGCTTTCAACGTCGTCAAGTTGTAACCGAGCGCGTGTCCCAACTCGTGTAACGCGGTGTTATAAAAGACGTTGCGCACCGTTTCGGACGGATTCGCGGTAAAATACTTCGCGTTGAAAACGAGCGAACCGGTCGCCGGCAGCCCCTCGCCGTCGTCGCGGCGCCACGCGTAGTCGTAAGCCGAGCCGAGCCCGGCGCTCGCCGACGCGTAAGAGTCGCTAAATCCAAACGTTACGTAAAGATCGTCGACGGAACGCGTCGTTTCGCCGTCCTCGTCCGCCGCGTTCGGAACGCCCTCGACGTCCGGGAGCCCTTCTGAAATCGCCTCCTCCCAACGCGCCAGCGCTCTGTCGAGGAGTTCGAGATAAACCGGATCGGGAACGGCGCAATACGACGTCGACGTCGAGTAGCGAACGCCGGTTTGCGTCGCATAACGCGCGGCGCCGCTTTCGAGAACTTCAAGCTCAATCTCAAACCGGTCGACGGCGGCGCTTTCGTCGGCGGCGTTAACCTCGGACGTGAAAACGGTTTCCCCTTCCGACGCGGCGGCGCTCCAAGCGACGGCGGTTAAAAGCGTTCGCTCCTCCAACGCGTCGAACGCCAACTTGCGACTCGACGGCGTTTTCGGCGTTAATTTTACGCTCGACGGCGAACGGAAAAAGCGGAAAATAGAACGGTCGACGGAAAAACGGTCGCGCATCTCGTCCTCCTCGGTCGGCTAAACGCGCCGAAAGAACGACGCGCAAATTTTTATTTTTCAATAAGTTGCGCACTCTAAATTATCAAAAGCCCGCGCAAACTCGGCGACTTCGCGCCTCAAAGCAAACAACGTTCGACGACGCGTCGCCGCTTCGTCGAACGTCATTATTATCGGTCGAATCGGCGCTTAACGTTAATCAAAATCGCGCCGTCGCTCAAAATCGTTCGCTACTCGTCCCGAGAACCGCCGAAAAACATCAGGGCGTAATAGAGGAACGTCATAAGCGCGGAAAGCATTGCGGCGACGTAAGTTAGCGCGGCGGCGCTCAACACGCCTCGAACGACCGGCGCCTCTTGCGGCCCAACGAAACCGAGCGCGGCCAAACGCTCCTTCGCCCGCGAACTCGCGTTGAACTCGACCGGCAAGTTGATAATTTGAAACGCCGCGACCACCCCGAAGCAAACGACGCCCGCTAAAATCAGGCCCGCCGCGTTCATCGCCGCGCCCAAAATCACCAGCAAAAACGCCGAACTGCTCCCAAACGACGCCGCCGGAACCGCCAACTGACGCACGACCATCGGCGCGTATCGCTTCGCGTCCTGAATCGCGTGCCCGGCTTCGTGCGCCGCGATCCCGATCGCCGCCAAATTCCGCCCGTCGTACACCTCGTCGCTCAACCGCAAGACCTTCGCGCTCGGGTCGTAATGGTCGGTCAAATGTCCCGGAACCCGTTCGATTTCAACGGCTTGCAACCCGACGGAGTCGAGAACGCGACGCGCGGCGGCGGCCCCGGTCAAGGACGCGGGAACTTGCTTCGCGCTAGCGTACCGCGACGAAACCAACCCTTGCGCGACCATCGCCAAAATCATCGGCGGAATAATAAAAAGCAGGTAAAGCAGCACGTTTTTCTCCTATCTTCTTTAACGGCGGGCTTTGCTTCGTCGCCGTTTTGTTTTCTCGCGTTACCGTTCGGCGCGGCGCCAAACTCGCCGCTCTCTCATTAATATATTATATGCGTTTTTTCGCGTTTGGCGACCGAAAAACGTCAATTTTTTCGCGACGTCCGGAAAAACGACAAAAAAACCCGGTCGCCTTAGCGGAACAACCGGGTAAAACGCCTTCGACGCGTCGACGTCGGCGGCGCCGCCTACGCGACGCCGCGTCAAACGGCGAAAATTAGCGGTGATACTCTTGAAGCGAGCAGACTTTTTCGAGTCCGCCGCGAATCGCTTCGATCCCTTTGAGCGCCGCGAACGCCGCCGCCAAGGTCGTCATATACGGAATTCCCAAACGAATCGCCGTTTTACGGATGTACGAGTCGTCCGATTGTCCGCGTTTGCCAAGCGGCGTGTTGACAACGAGTTGCACGCCGTTGTTCTTCATCTCGTCGACGAGATTCGGACGGCCTTCGTTGACTTTCGCGACTTTTTCGCACGGCACGCCGAGTTCTTGGAGCGCGGCGTACGTCCCTTCGGTCGCCAAAATTTTGAAGCCGAGGCGGGCGAAACCTTTCGCAACGGTCGCAAAAGCGTCGCCGGCGGCGCGGTCGCGATCGGAAATCGTCATCAAAACGGCGCCTTCGGTCGGAAGAACGCAACCCGCGGCTTCTTCGGCTTTATAGAACGCGAGACCGAAGGACGGCGAGAGCCCGAGGACTTCGCCGGTCGAACGCATTTCCGGGCCGAGAATCGGGTCGACTTCCGGGAACATATTGAACGGGAAGACCGCTTCTTTAACGCCGTAATGGCCGATCGGCTTCGTTTCGAGGTTCATCTCGGAAATTTTTTCGCCGAGCATCGCCCGGGTCGCGAGCGCCGCCATTTGCACGTCGCAAACCTTCGAAACGAGCGGAACGGTGCGGCTGGCGCGCGGGTTCGCTTCCAAAATGTACACGACGTCGTCGGAAATCGCGTATTGGATGTTCATCAAACCGACGACGCCCATTTCGACCGCGATGCGCTGCGTATATTCGCGAATCGTTTCGATATGTTTCGGCGCGATGCTGATCGGCGGAATGACGCAAGCCGAGTCGCCCGAGTGAATTCCGGCGAGTTCGACGTGTTCCATCACCGACGGCACGAACGCGTCGACGCCGTCCGAAATCGCGTCGGCTTCGGTTTCGATCGCGTTGCTCAGGAAGCGGTCGACCAAAATCGGGCGTTCCGGCGAAACGTCGACCGCCGCTTCGACGTATTCGACGAGTTGGCGTTCGTCGTGAACGACTTCCATCGCGCGCCCGCCGAGAACGAAGGACGGACGCACCATCAACGGGTACCCGACGCGGTTCGCGATTTCGAGCGCTTCTTCGACGTTCGTCGCCATTCCGGATTCCGGTTGCGGAATGTTCAAGCGTTGCATCATTTGGCGGAAGAGGTCGCGGTCTTCGGCCATATCGATCGTTTCCGGCGACGTTCCGATGATCTTGACGCCTTCTTTCGCGAGGTCGGCGGCAAGGTTGAGCGGAGTTTGACCGCCGAACTGAACGACGACGCCGTCCGGTTGTTCCGCTTCGTAAATGCTGAGAACGTCTTCGAGCGTCAGCGGTTCGAAGTAGAGTTTGTTCGACGTGTCGTAGTCGGTCGAAACCGTTTCCGGGTTGCAGTTGACCATCACCGTTTCGTATCCCGCCGCGCGCAACGCCATCGCGCAGTGAACGCAGCAGTAGTCGAACTCGATCCCCTGCCCGATGCGGTTCGGGCCGCCGCCCAAGACCATAATCTTTTTCTTGCCGCTCACGACGTTTTCGTCCGCGCCGTTGTACGTCGAGTACCAATATTGCGCGTCTTCGACGCCGCTGACGTTGACCTTGTTCCACGCTTGCTTCACGCCGAGCGCCAAGCGACGCGCGCGGATTTCCTTTTCGGGAATCTCCAAAATCTTCGCGAGGTAACGGTCGGCGAACCCGTCCAATTTCGCTTGTTTGAGAAGTTCGTCCGGAAGCTCTTTCCCCTTGTACGACAAGAGTTGCTCTTCCAAGTCGACGAGTTCTTTAATTTGTTCCAAGAAGTAGCGTTTGATTTGCGTCTTGGCGATAATCGCGTCGATCGTCGCCCCTTTGCGCAACGCTTCGTAAATCAGGAAGTAACGCCAGCTGTTCGGGACGCTCAACTTTTGCAGGAGTTCCTCGACCGGAAGCTCGTTGAAGTTTTTCGCGAAACCGAGGCCGCAGTTCCCGCGTTCGAGCGAGCGAATCGCCTTTTGGAACGCTTCCTTGAAGTTTTTGCCGATGCTCATCACTTCGCCGACGGCGCGCATTTGCGTTCCGAGCTTATCCTCGACGCCGCGGAATTTTTCGAACGCCCAACGCGCGAATTTGACGACGACGTAATCGCCGTAAGGCTTGTAATCTTCGAGGGTTCCGCCGCGCCAATACGGCATTTCGTTAAGCGTCATCCCCGCCGCCAATTTCGCCGAAACGAGCGCGATCGGGAAGCCGGTCGCCTTCGACGCGAGCGCCGACGAACGGCTGGTGCGCGGGTTGATTTCGATAATAACGACGCGGTCGGAAACCGGGTCGTGCGCGAATTGCACGTTCGTGCCGCCGATGACGCCGATTTTTTCGACGATTCTATGCGCGTAGCCTTCGAGCCGCTCTTGCAACTCCTTGCTAATCGTCAACATCGGCGCGGTGCAGAAGGAGTCGCCGGTGTGAACGCCCATCGGGTCGACGTTTTCGATAAAGCAAACGGAAATCAGTTTATTGTTCGCGTCGCGGACGACTTCGACTTCCAACTCTTCCCAACCGGCGACCGACTCTTCGATCAAGACCTCCGAAACCATCGACGCCGCCAACCCGCGAGCGACGACGGTGCGGAATTCTTCCGGATTGTACGTGATCCCGCCGCCGGTTCCGCCCATCGTGTACGCCGGACGCACGACGCACGGGTAACCGAGTTTTTCGACGATCGCTTCCGCTTCTTCCATCGTGTGCGCGATCTCGCTGCGAGCGGTTTCAATCCCGAGTTCCGCCATCGTGTTTTTGAACTCGAGCCGGTCTTCGCCGCGTTCGATGGCGTCGAGCTGAACGCCGATGACGCGGACGCCGTATTTTTCGAGGACGCCGGCTTTTTCGAGTTCCATCGCCAAGTTCAGCGCCGACTGCCCGCCGAGGTTCGGCAGGAGCGCGTCCGGGCGTTCTTTCTCGATAATTCGTTCGATCGACGGCACCGTCAGCGGCTCGATGTACGTCGCGTCGGCCATCACGGCGTCGGTCATGATCGTCGCCGGGTTGGAGTTGACCAGCACAATCTTATAGCCGAGTTCGCGCAGAGCCTTGCACGCTTGCGTTCCGGAGTAGTCGAACTCACAGGCCTGTCCGATGATGATGGGGCCGGACCCGATGATGAGTACTTTATGGATGTCTGTTCTTTGCGGCATAAAGAGCCCTCCAGTTCCTCTTTATTATTT
>JAFSDX010000262.1 GCA_017436025.1 Thermoguttaceae bacterium | reverse complement strand
TTAAAATCAGCGCCGCGACGCGCAGTCGAATCGCCGAATTTCCGAATAATAAGCGGAACGAAAATCGTTCCGGGCTCGCGTCTAAGACGAAATAACTCCCGATGCCGATCAAAAAAACGCCGAAAAGAGCCGGAAACGTCGGCGCTTCGCCCAAAAGGAAAAAGCCGAAAATCAAGCCGACGACCGCTTTCCAAGCGTTGATCGGGCCCAAAATCGACAGCTCGCCCCGACCGAGCGCCGCGACCAAGCAAGCGTTGCCGAGCGCGCAAAGGACGCCCGAAACGACGACGTCGCGCCAAAAAGTCGGTTCGAATCGCGTCCAATCGACCGAAAACGCCGGGCCGACGCAAGCGAACGTCAAGAGGGCGAACGTCGCCGCGTTGACGAAAAACGGACGGCGTCCCCGCGCCGCCAACCGCTTTTGGAAGACGGAGGCGAACGAGTTGGAGACGATTCTAAGAACAACGGCGGCAAGGGTTGCGAACGTAAGGCGGCTCCTTTCGAAAGGCTCGCGTCGAACGAGCGGCGGCGCGAAAACGGGAAAACGGGCGACGTTTATTTTACTCGGCGAAACGACGTCGGGAAGGGGCGGCGGAGAAAAACGGGAGAAAATTTCTCGAACGCGTCGTTCGCCGATTGAAAATTGAACGGTCGGGGCGAAGGGCAGTAAAACGGGTTGGTTGGGGAAGGTTTAGGGAAAATGGCGATTGTAGAGGCGCGGCGCGAGAAAAAAGGAAAAAAATTTTTTCAGGTTGGACGCCTGGCGTCCGACGTTTTCTTGACGCGTTTTTTCGGCGTTTTATAATTTGTTCGTCGGTTGGTAATCGCGACTTGTAACGCGATTTTCGAGCAAAATTGAATAAACGACGCGACAAACGAGGGCGAGCGTGAACGACAAAGAAAGTCGAAAGACGGCGAACGGCGACGCCGAAGCGAAGAAGAAAAAATCGAAAAACAACGAAAACGCGAAAATCGACGACGCGCAATCGTCGTTTATTCGTCAATGGAAATTGTTGCAAGCGTTGGCGGCGGAGAGGCGCGGCGCGACGTTGCAGGAGTTGGCGGAGCGTTTCGAAGTGAGCGAAAAGACGATTCGACGCGATTTAACGACGCTCGGCGAGATTTTTAACGGCCTTAAAACGGTCGAAGAAGAACACGGACGGAAACGATATTACTTTAGAGGAAACGAAATTTCGTTCGGTTTGGGGCTGAATTACGACGAGTTGCTCGCGCTGTACGTCGGGCAAAATTTGACGACGCCCCTTTGCGGCGCGATTTTTGGCGACGAACTGCAAAGCGCGTTGGAAAAGATTAAGAAGGCGCTCCCGATAGATCGCGTCGAATACGCCGAACGCGTCGCGCCCCTCGTCGTGCGGTTGGAAGCGTCGCGTCCGATTTATCCGGAAGCGGCGTCGTCGGTCGTCGGCGCCGCGTTGACGGCGTTGGGAGAATCGAGAAAACTGCGCGTTCGGTACCGCTCGTTAAAATCGAAAAAACCGAAAACGTATACGGCGCTACCGTATAATTTCGTTTATTTTCGCGGCTTGCTTTATTTGGTCGGCTATTCTTGCAAGGATAAAGAGGTGCGATTTTGGAAGTTCAGTCGTATGCTGGACGCCGAAGCGTTGCGAGAAAAATTTGCGCGACCGGTAAACTTTGACGCCGACGCGTACCTTGCGAGCGCGTTTTCTCCGTATGTCGGCGAAACGGAGACGACGCGAGTGAAGATGCGATTTTTCGGTTCCTCGGCGCGCATTGTTCGGGAAGAGCGGTTGAACGGTTGCGTCGCGACGACGCCGGAGGGCGATGAAACGACGCTCGTCGAGTTGGAAACCGAATACGGGACGGCGTTTGCGCGTTGGGCGCTCGGATACGGCGCGGGCGCGGAGACGCTCGAACCGCCGCAAGCGCGCGAAGCCGTTTTGGAGGAGTTGGAGAAAGTCGCCCGGCGATACGGCGCGACGTTGCGACCGCTCGCCGGCGAAACGGCGAAAAGACAACGAAAAACTTAAACGTTGAATTTAAACGTCGTTTAGGAGGAAAGGCGCTTCGCTCGGCGATTTTTCCGCGTCGTCGAGCGGAGCGTTGTACGCTTCGGCGGGATCGGCGGGCGCGGGAACGAGCGTCGGCGGCGTCGACGCGGGATCGACGGCGGGAACGGCGGCGGGCTTGACGACGGGAACGTCGTCGAGCGTCGGCGTTTCGAAACGCGCTCCCGTCTCTTGGGGGGGGGCGGCGTCGAGCGATTGCAACGCGGCCGATTCGGAAGAACGCGGAAAGACGATATATTCCGTAATGAGCGGAAGAACGTCTTGTTGCGGCGCGCTTTCCGAAATTTGAACGTTGACGCCGATTTTGCGGACGGCGCTTAACGCGATCGTCGCCAACACTTCTTTAGCGGCTAAACATAGGAGCGGCCAAACGACGACGACCGCGATCAAAAGTCCGGAAACGGTCGAAATCATCATATCGGAAATTCTGCCCGGTTGGCGCTTGCGTCGCGCTTTAGTCGCCGCGAACGCGTCGGAGCCGAGCGCGGCGCGGCGCTCGAAACCGCAAAGCGCGAGGGTCGCTCGACCGATCGCGATCGTCGTCTCCGTTGCGAAACGCGTCGGAGCGCCCAGCAAGGAGCGGCGTTTTTTCGACTGAAATTCGGCGTTAACTTCTTCAAATTCTTCGTCGATCGGTTCCCAATAATATTCGTCCCTTTCGGTTGGGGTCGGTTCGCGTCCGAGAAGTTCGACGAGTCGACGTTCCGCGTTCGCGAACGCGTTTTCGGCGTTTTGGAGGAACGCTTCGCCGACTTGCGCGTTTTGGGTTGCGTCGCTTCGCTCTTCGTTTGAAATTTCGAAATCGGCGACGTTTTGTTCGGCGTCGTCGCGATAATCGGTTTTTTGTTCCGACGTTTCGCGTTCGTTTTCTCGCGCCGCCTCTTTATCGTTCGGCGTTTCTTGCGCGTTAAAACTTGCCGTTTCGACGTTTGGAGTGATCGCTTCGCCGACTTGCGCGTTTTGGGTTGCGTCGCTTCGCTCTTCGTTTGAAATTTCGAAATCGGCGACGTTTTGTTCGGCGTTGTCGCGATAATCGAACTCTTGTCTCGTATCGCGTTCGTTTTCTCGCGCCGCCTCTTTATCGTTAGGCGTTTCTTGCGCGTTAAGACTTGCCGTTTCGACGTTTTCGCAGTTCGCTTCGCCGACTTGCGCGTTTTGGGTTGCGTCGCTTCGCTCTTCGTTTGAAATTTCGAAATCGGCGACGTTTTGTTCGGCGTTGTCGCGGTAATCGGTTTTTTGTTCCGCCGTATCGCGTTCGTTTTCTCGCGCCGCCTCTTGGTCTAAGGACGCGACGTTCTGGAATTCGTCGGAGCGCGGCGCGTCCTCTTGAGCGTCGTCGAGAAAACGCGCTCTTTTGGCGACAAACGCCGAACCTTGAGGGGCGCGAGGAGCGGCGATGAATTTGGGAATGAAATTAAAACGACGACGAAGGGGACGCGCTTGCGTCGTCGGAAGAAGCGCGGTTTCGCCGTTTTCGCCCAATTGTTTGCTTGGACTATCTTGTTTGTTTTCGCTAAGTTGCTTGTCTTGACTGTTGGGGACGCTTTCGCCGGTTTGTTCGTCTTGCTTACCTTGGTTAATTTGCTCGTTTAGGGTGTTTTGTTTATTTTCGACGTCTTGTTTATCTTGACAGTTTGAGCTGTCTTCGCTAGCTTGCTTATCTCGGTTGTTTTGCGCGTCTTGTTTGTTTTCGCTAAGTTGCCCGTCTTGACTGTTGGGGACGCCTTCGCCGGTTTGTTCGTCTTGCCTACCTTGGTTAATTTGCTTGTTTAGGTCGTTTTGCCTATCTTTGTTGCCTTGTTGGTTTTGACTATTTTGGGCGTCCTTGCTAGATTGTTTGTCTCGGCTAATTTGCGCGTCTTGTTTATTTTCGCTAAATTGCTCGTCTTGGCTCTTTGGCCCGTCCTCGTCTCCGTAAAAGGGGTAAGCGGGGCCGACTCGGCGGACTTTAACGGCGTTCGGCGCGGGCGCGTCGAAAATAACGACGTTTTGCGCGTCGTCGTCGGACGCGAGGGGCGTTTGCGGCGGAAACGTCGTTTCGACCGCGTCGAAGAGCGGAGAGCGGAGGGGGAGCGCGCGGAGAGCGGAAGCGGAAGGGCAAACGGCGTCGAGCGAGGCGAGTTCTCGACGCAACGCGGCGAGCGTTTGCGCGAACTCCGAATCCCGTTCCGCTCGATTGGCGAGCGCGGCGGCTTCGGCGTCGTCCAAACGCCCTAACGCAAAATCGATCAATGTCGCGCGATCGACAGAATTCACTTAGTTTCTCTTGACAAGCTGTGTTGCCGCGTCGCGCTTGTCGGGTCGAGCGTCAAGCCTGCGGGCAATTTTCCAATTCGATATTCAAGCGCGCGAAAGCCGACTCCGTTCGTTGACGGGCGAAAAAGGCGTCGAGCTGTCGCAACGCGCTGTTGAGACGACTTTTAAGAGTCGCGGAGGGAAGTTGCAAATTTTCGGCCGCTTCGTAATACCTCATTCCTTGAAAATAGATAAGTTCCAAAATTTGGCGAAGGCTTTCCGGCAGTTGAGCGATCGCGTTGCGAACGTTTTGCGCCTCTTCCGCGCTCTCGGTCGTCGCGGTCGGGTCGGGTTCGCGACTCGGCAGCGTTTCGGACCAAGAGGAGGACGAAAAATCGCCTTCGACCGTCGACGCGTCGAGGCTGACCGCTTCGTCGTGCCGTTTCGAGCGACGTTTCAGGTCGATCGCTTGGTTGTGCGCGATGCGGTAGAGCCAAGGGCGGAATTTTTTTTCCGCGTCGAATTGGCAATTTTTTTGCAAAACGCGCACAAAGGTCGCTTGAACGGCGTCTTCGGCGACTTCGCGGTTGCCGACGCGACGGAAAAGGTAACGCGTCAAATCCGCTTGATGACGGCGATAAAGTTCGTCGAAACAGCGGCGATTGGCGAAAACGCGGTATTCGACCAAAAGCTCTTCGTCGGTGTAATCGGCAAAATCGTTAGCGCGCGGAACGGAGGCGAGGGCGGCGTTCATAGTAACCTGCGTAGGGCTGCGGCGCGGAGCCGGAACGTCGCGCTCCGGAAAGAGCGAAGACGACCAAGCGAATCGCGCCAAGTGAGTATACAATGGAAACGACTTGCGAAAAAAGGTCAATTTATCGGATTTTAGCGATTTTGACGAACTTTTTCCAAAAAACGCCCCAAACAGGGGGGCGAGTCGCCGTCGCCGTCGAAAAATAATCGGTTAAAAAAACGTTAACGATTCAAATGCGGTTTATTGTAACCGATCGGCGTGAAAAATAAACTTGACCGCTTAACTTTTTCGGCGTCGACAAAATTCTGTTGCGTTTGCGGCTCGATTCGCGCGTCGTCGGACGCGAACGAAAAGAACCGCGAGTAAGGCGCGTTCCGCAGGGGGGAGGCGTTTCGAAGGAACCGTCGAACGCGTCGACGGGACGAAATCGCCGAGGGGGGAGGGGGCGCCGGTCGGAGAGCGTTAAGCTCGACCGCCGACGTTCTATTGTACGCGTTAACTTTCCGTTCGGCGACCTTTTTTTTAAATTTTTTGGCATTTTTCGCTAAAGTTTTGAGGTTTTACTTGAATAACTTTTTAAAGCGTTAGTCTTGGTAAAATGCGAAGAATATTTTGCTCGGTTTTAAGTTAACGTGCGTTGAATAAAAAAGAGAGCGGGGTTAAAGCGTTTGGGTAAAATGGCGTAAAAAGAAAAGATAAGAAAGAAGGGTAAGCGGAAAGTCTTTTTTTCGAAGAAAGCGAAAGCGAAAAACGGCGCGTAAAGTAAAATTTAAATTTTTTCGTCTGGCGGCGCGACGAGAAATTTGTTAAACTTTACCGATTAAAAACGGCGAAGCGCGAACGACGGTTTGACGGCGGCGATTCGAAACGAACGGATAAAACGACTAAGAAAATTACGGCGATGAAAGAGTTGGGGAAGTTTAGGAAAACGGCGGCGGTCGCGACGATTTTAGCGACGGCGGTCGCGCTTGCGAGCGGTTGCAACGGCGTGCGGCGACGTTTGACCGTTACGTCGGAGCCTTCCGGAGCGGTCGTTTATCTGAACAATAAAGAGATTGGTAAAACGCCTATTTCGACGAACTTTCTTTATTCCGGAACGTATAATATTCGATGTTATAAAGAAGGGTACGAAACGACGGAAACGACGCATACGACCGGAACGCCTTGGTACCTTTGGCCCGGTTTTGACTTTTTTTCCGAAAATTTCGTTCCGGGCGAGATTCGCGACGAGCAACGTTGCCACGTCGAATTGCCGTTGAAGCGCGAAATTCCAGAAAACGAACTTTTGGAAGCCGCGACGCGACTGCGGGAAGAAGCGCATAATAATTCGAGTTTGAAGTATTATGTCGGCGCAACCGATTACGTCGATTCTAACGGCGGAACGGAGGCGGTCGACGCGCCGACGTTCTAACGAAATTTCGGCGTTTTTAGCGGCGCTATAGTAATAATGACAAAAACGTTTCTTTATCGATGAAATTTTACCCTTGAAATATTCTCGAGGGAGCGGAAAATATTCGAAAAAACGTCGCTTGGAAGGCGGCGTCGACGAAACGCGCGGCGAGCGGGGGGAACGTTTCGCGGAGGAACGATAAAAAATATAAAAATTTTAAACTTTTCCCTCTTGCGTAATTCTTGGCGCGATGTAAAATAGTTCCAAACCTTGAACCAAAAGGAATGCGCCGCGCCTCGTTCGCTCCCTTTCCTTTTTGGCGCGACCTCTCAGGAGGCCGCGATCGTCCGAGAAGACGGTTGGTCAAGACGACAGTTCGCCGAAACGTTTTCAAAATGTTTCTTAATAACGCGCCGAGTGGGAACTCGCTTTTGGATTTGAGTTCCGTTTTTAAAATCGCGGTCGTTTTTTGATTTATTTTTGATTGGCTTCGCGCCGAAAAGACGCGTCGCTTGCGTATGGTTTCTGTTCTCGTCTCGTTTCTCGGTTGGACAAGAGCAAAATTCGTCGTTTTTGACGAGAAGAAGATAAGAATCCTTCCTATTGTAACTAAAGGTTGCCGCGATGGACAAAACTTTGGAACAAACGAAAACGGATAATGCGGGCAAATCCATGAAACACAAGACGTTCATGGCGAAACCCGGTCAAATTGAGAAAAAATGGTTCGTCGTCGACGCGACCGATAAGGTCGTCGGGCGCCTCGCGAGCGATATCGCGATGATCCTGATGGGCAAACACCGCCCGACGTACACCCCGCACTGCGATTGCGGCGACTTCGTCATCGTTACGAACGTCGATAAAGTCGTCTTCACCGGCCGCAAATGGCAAAACAAACGCTACACCTGGAACACCGGTTACCCGCGTCTCCGCAGCGAATCCGCCGCCGAACGTTTCGAAAAGAAACCGGAAATGATCCTCCGCGAAGCCGTTCGCCGCATGCTCCCGAAAAACAAACTCGCCGGTCAAATGCTGACCAAACTTAAGCTGTATACCGGCGACGCGCATCCGCACCAAGCGCAACAACCGGAAGCTCTTGAATTGGCTATCAAAAAGTAATTAAGCGGGCGATATTAGCGTTTAAAAACGAATAAAAGCCTTATCCGACGATAAAGGAACAAATAAAATGATCAAACGCGGCAACTACGTTATTGAAGGCAACGGCAAAAACGACAAACTCGGCACCGGCCGCCGCAAGACGGCGATCGCTCGCGTCCGCGTCCGCCCGGGCCAAGGTCGCATTAGCGTCAACAATCGCGAATTCGAAGAATTCTTCCGCACCCAACAACTCCGCAACGCCGTTCTCGCGCCGCTCCTCGCGACCGAGAAAAAAGAAACGGTCGACGTCGTCATCACCGTCTGCGGCGGCGGCGTTACCGGTCAAGCCGACGCTTGCAAACTCGGCATTGCCCGCGCGTTGAAAGAATTCGATCCGGAATGCGAAGCCGTCCTCCGCGAAAAGAGCCTCCTCACCCGCGACGCTCGCGAAGTCGAACGCAAAAAGTACGGTCTCCGCAAAGCTCGCCGCGGCACCCAATTCTCGAAACGTTAATCGCGTTTGGGAGTTGGTCGTCGGTTGGCGAACGTCGGCGGGGTCTCGCTCGGCGTTCGAACGACGGCGCGTTTCCGATTTAGCGTTGAGCGTTTGACGTTCGGCGCTTTGGCGTCCCGATTCGGCGCTTGAACGACGGTTCGAGCGTCGCCGGACGCGTTTTGCAAACTCGGCGCTTCGGCGTCTTAAAAGCCCCTTCGGTTCGTTGAAATCGGAGGGGCTTTTTGCGTTTTGAGCGGAGCGCGGCGAACGCCGAAACGAACGACTCGAGCGTCGAACGGGAAACGAGGCGGAGCGCGGCGAACGTCGGACGGAAACGGGAAATGCGCAAAGTTTAACGCTGGCGCCGATTAGCGCGAAAATGCGGCGCTCGGATAGTCGACGCGTAAAAGAAGGGGCGCGATTTTAGGCGCGAAATACCGGCGACGTCGATTTTTTAGGAAAAAATCTCGCAAATTTTCGGCTCAAACGCGTTTTAGGGTTTGAAATTTAACGGAAGACGCGTTACAATAGAAATTGTTGTTTCGTCGCCGGAAAGTCGGCGCGCGTTTTTGGCTTTGTTGTTTGGTTCGAACGGATTTTTAACGTCGGAAACGAGCGAGCGAGAGCGGACGGCGGCGAAATCGACGCGTTTTTTGTTTTTGTCGGCGCTTGGACGTCCGAGCGACGGCGTTTTCGCCGAACGGGCCGATTAACCGATTTTTTCGAGCGCGGCAACGAAACCTTGACCGCGACGGGAGTTTTGCGATGCTTCAAGAACGAAAAGAGAACGAAACGCTTCGACGCGGCGCCGTCGACGGTTGCGCCTATTCGACGGTCGATAAAAACGGCGTCGAGTATTTTTACGGCGTCGCGACCTCGAACGGCGAAGGGAACGCTCGCGAGCAGACGTTCGACGCGTTTCGTCGGCTCGACGCGGCGTTGACCCAAGCGAATTTCGCCGGTCGCGTCGTCAAGTTGAACGTCTTTTTGCGCGAAATCGGCGACAAAGAGTTGGTTCGCGCCGTTATGCGAAAGGTTTGGGGCGCGGAAAACGTCCCGGCGACGACCTTTATTCCGCAAAAGGCTTGCGACGACCGCCTCGCGTTGATTCTTGAAGCGACCGCGATTCGTTCGACGGACGCGAGCGGTTCCGACGGCGCCGTTAAGTTGACGCGGCGCGGCGAACACGCGACGCTCGTCGAATACGCCGACGTCGAACTCGGCTTTTTCGGCGGTTTCGGCCCCGGCGCGGAACCGGTCGGCGCTTACGAGCGTTCGTTCGACGCGTTTTGCCGAATGCGCCGCGCCGTCGAGTCGAACGGCTTCCTGACGCCGCAAATCTTCCGCACTTGGATTTATCAGGGCGACATCGTTCTCGAAGAGGGCGAAACGCAGCGGTACAAGGAGCTGAATCGCGCCCGCTCCGATTTCTTTTACGGGATTCGGTTTTTAGAGCGTTATTTGCCGAAAAACGTTCCGCTCGGCGCGATTTACCCGGCTTCGACCGGAATCGGCGGGGACGACGTCGACGTCGCGATCAGTTGCCAAGCGATCAAAACGGAGCGTCCGGACGCCGTCGTCGTTCCGCTGGAGAACCCGAATCAAACGCCGGCCTTCGATTACGCCGAATTTTACTCCCCGAAGAGCCCGAAATTTTCGCGCGCGGCGGCGGTTTGCTTCAACGGACGCTGCGCCGTTTACGTCTCCGGAACGGCGAGCATCGTCGACCAACGCACCGTTCATATCGGCGACCCCGGCGCGCAAGCGGAACAAACGCTCGACAATATCGCCGCGTTGATCGCCGGGTCGAACCTTGCGAAACACGGAATTGCCGGGTTCGACGCCGATTTGAGCGACTTGGCCGTCGCGCGGGTTTACGTCAAACGACCGGAATATTTCGACGCGATTCGCGCCGTTTGCGAAAAGCGGCTCGGCTCGGTTCCGACGATTTACACCTTCGCCGACGTTTGCCGGGACGATTTGCTCGTCGAGATCGAAGGAATCGTCGCTTGCAATCCGACGAAATGACGACGGGCGCGTTCGCTCGGCGTTAAGTTGGGCGAAGCGGGGAAAAGAGAGAAACGCGTTCGGCGGCGTTTCGAGCGAAAGAACGGCGCGTTCCGGTTCGGCGGGGCGCGTCGGCGTTTCGTTTCTTGACGTTATTATTAATAGAAGGGCGAGTAAACCGACAAACGGCGGTCGAGACGACGCGTCGGCGGCGGTTTGGGCAAGTTGGCGAAAATAGAGAAAACGGGAAGGACGCGAATATGGGAAAAACGAAAACGAACGGGCAAACGACGAAGTTTCGCGACGAGAAAACCGCGGCGTTTTATCGAGCGGTCGCCGAATTTTTGCCGCCGGAGCGTCTCTTTACCGACGCGCTCCGAACGCTCGCTTGGGGAACCGACGCCGGATTTTATCGCCAAATTCCCCAAATTGTCGTTTTTCCCAAGAATGAAGAGGAAGCGGCGCGAATTTTGCGCGAAGCCGACCGCGCCGACGTCGCCGTTACCTTTCGAGCGTCCGGGACGAGCCTTTCCGGGCAAGCGTCGACGCGTTCCGTCCTGATGGTCTTGGGCCAATTTTGGGAAGGGTGCAAAATCCGCTCCGGCGGCGCCGAAATCGCGGTTCAGCCGGGCCTCCTCGGGGGGCGGCTCAACCAAATTTTGGCGAAATACGGGCGCAAATTTTCCCCCGACCCGGCGTCGGTCAACGCGGCGCGCGTCGGCGGAATCGTCGGGAACAACGCGTCCGGAATGAATTGCGGGACGCATGCGAACAGCGACAAGGTAATGAAAAGCGCCCGGTTGATTTTCGCCGACGGAACGCTTCTCGACGTCGGCGACGAAGCGAGCCGCGCCGAGTTCGCCCGCAAAAAGCCGGAGTTTTTGAAGCGGTTGGCGGAGATTCAAGCGGAAGTTCGCGCCGACGCCGAGTTGACCGCGCGTATCGAGCGGAAATATCGGATTAAAAACGTTACCGGGTTGAATTTGCGACCGTTAATCGCGTTCGACGACCCGTTCGAAACGATCGCGCACTTGCTCGTCGGCGCCGAAGGAACGCTCGCGCTCTTGACCGAAGCGATCTTCGCGACCGAAAAAATCCCGGCCCGTTGCGCCAGCGCGATGATCTTTACCGAAACGCTCGGCGACGCTTGCCGGGCGGTGCAAATCTTGAAAACGACGCCGGTCGTTAGCGCGGAACTCTTCGACCGCAAAGCGCTCCGCTCGGTCGAGGGCGGGGCGAGCGTTCCGGAGTTCGTCCCGTCGCTCGGGCCGGACGCGACCGCCGTTTTGCTCGAAACGAAAGCGGAGACGCCGGAAACGTTGGCCGCGCAAATCGCCGAAATTAAGGGCGCGCTCGCCGGGTTCCCGCTCCTTTTCCCGCTCGAATTTACCGAAGACCCGGCGGTTTTCGGGCCTTGGTGGGCGATGCGCTCCGGAATTTTCCCGTCGGTCGGCGGAATGCGCGAACCCGGAACGACCGCGCTCATCGAGGACGTCGCGTTCCCGCTCGACGTTTTGCCCGAAGCGACCGTCGAACTGCAGCGGCTGATCGACAAATACGGGTACCGCGACGGCGTTATTTACGGACACGCGCTCGAAGGGAACTTCCACTTCGTCCTGAATCAGCGGTTCGACTCCGACGCCGAAGTCGCGCGGTACAAAGGGTTAATGCTCGAAGTCGTCGAACTCGTCGTCGACCGTTTCGACGGTTCGCTCAAAGCGGAACACGGCACCGGGCGGAATATGGCGCCGTTCGTCGAGCGCGAATGGGGCGCCAAGGCGTTCGCGACGATGCGGGCGGTTAAGGAGCTGTTCGACCCGAAAAATATGTTGAATCCCGGCGTTATTTTCAACGACGACCCGAACTGTTTCGTCAGCGACTTCAAACCCCTCCCGACGACGAGTCCGACGGTCGACAAGTGCATCGAATGCGGCTTTTGCGAACCGAACTGCCTCACTTGCGGCTTGACGTTGTCGTCGCGACAGCGCGTCGTCGTTCGGCGGGAAATCTCGCGGCTCGAACGGGACGGCTCCGACCCGGCGCGTTTGGCGGAGTTGAAGCGAGAATACGCGATTCCGGGGCTCGCGACCTGCGCCGGGGACGGGCTCTGCTCGACGTCTTGCCCGATGAAGATCAACGTCGGCGAGCTGACGCACGAACTGCGGGCGGAAAACGCGCCCCCGGGAAGCCTCCCTTGGAAACTCGGCGACTTGACGGCGCGACGGCTCGCGACGATTAAGTCGGGGTTGCGTCCGGTTTTGCGGTTGGCGCGGGTCGGGCGAGCGGTTCTCGGCGAACGCGGAACGACGGCGGTCGGGCGGACGTTGCATCGCGTCGGGTTCCCGCTTTGGACGCCGACGCTTCCGAAACCGTTCAAAATCAAGCGGCGACGCTTCCCGAACGTCGAGTTCGTCGCGCCGGTTAAAGACGGGAAAACTGGGCAAACCGGGCAAAACGGCGAAAGCGGCAAAGTCGACGCGACCGGAAAAGCGGCGAACGTCGAGCGTCGCGAACCGTCGGCGGCGCCGGGGAAAATCGTTTATTTCCCGAGTTGCATCAACCAAACGATGGGCGCGTCCGGCGCCGAACGTCCGCTCGTCGAAGCGACGGTCGCGCTGTTGGAGAAAGCCGGTTTTACGGTCGTTTTCCCGCCGAACTTCGAAAACCTTTGTTGCGGAACGATTTGGGAAAGCAAGGGAATGCCGGACGTCGCCGACCGCAAGACGGCGGAGCTGGAAGAGGCGCTTTTCGTCGCGTCGAACGGCGGCGAATACCCGATTCTTTGCGACCAATCGCCCTGTTTGCTCCGAATGAAGGAAAAAATGACGCGGTTGCGTCTCTTCGAACCGATCGAGTTGATCGAAACGTTCCTCGTCGACCGCCTCGACTTTAAGCCGATCGACGAGCCGATCGCGATTCACGCGACCTGTTCGACGCGAAAAATGGGGCTGCTTCCGCTCTTGGTCAAGCTGGCGAACCGTTGCGCGACCGACGTTTTGCTCCCGGAAGAAGTCGGCTGTTGCGGGTTCGCCGGGGACAAAGGCTTTACCTTGCCGGAAGTGAACGCGTTCGCGTTGCGGAAGTTGGAGCCGCAACTGAAGCGCCGCGCCGTCGTCGCCGGTTACTCGACGAGCCGCACCTGCGAAATCGGCTTGACGACAAACGGCGGCGTTCCGTATTCGTCGATAGTTTACTTAGTCGACCGCGTTACGACGCCGAAAGCGCAAAAGTAGCGTCGAGGTCGAAGAAATAACGCCGTCGGACGCGACGAAATCAAAGGCGCGTCCGACGGCTCTTAACGGCTTTGCGCTCAACGCTTTCCGCGACGATTCCGTTTGGGGGCGTCGTCGAGAACCGAATCGACAAAACGGAACTCGCCGCGTTTTTGCGTTCGTCGCTAACGCCGCGCGACGCTTAAACGACGGCGGCGGTAAGAACGCCTTAACCGCGATCGGCTAACTCGCGACGCAAACGCTCGTTTTCGCGGCGAAGGCGTTCGTTGCGCGCCATTGTTTCCGAAGCGTTTGCGCGGAGGTCGCGGTTTTCTTGTCGAAGTTTTTCTCTATCCGTATTCACTGCGTCGGCGAAACCAAGCGCGGTGAAAAATTTTACCGTCGACCAAATGATAAATGCAACGACGCATACTGCGAAAAGGAGCCATAGAAAAGCGAATAGCTTGGCAAAAGTCGATATACCAATCAAACCGATTAAGAAAAGAAAAAGTTCCGAAGGCGTTTTGTCCTTAGGTGCGCGGATATGCGTTTCAAGTTGAGCGATTTGTTTTTGCAACGTTTGTTCGACGTTCGCTTTTTGGGCTTCGTCGCCCGCGTCGTAAACAAACTCTTGAATCGCGTCGCGTTGCTCGGCGACCAACTGCCTAGCCTGTTTGAAATAAAAGAATTGCAGCGCCTTATCGATTAGATAACAGCGCATTGCAAATTCCGCGTTGTAAATATTTTGCAATGTTTGCCGTCGCGCGTTGAGATCGACGAAGTCGGTTTTCGAGACCATTAAGCGCAATTCGCAAAGTTCGCTTAAAATGAGAGCGCCTTGATTGAAATAAGGCGTCAATTCGATTCTATTCGCTTTTGTTATCTCTTGATTTAGCAGTAATTTGATACTGTCGAATTGATGTTTTAGTTCTTCCAATCGCGTCAATTCTTCGTTTTGCGGGCGGTACGTTTCGAGCGCTTTGACGAACGCGGTCGCGTCTTGAAAGCGTCCGCTTGGGTTTGGCGTCAAAGCGGCGACGACAATATCGCGCAATTTTTTTGAGACGGGCGTTGCCGCGATTAACGCCGTTTCCGCGAGGCGGCGCAGTTTGTCGGACGAGTTAAGCGACGAAAGCGCTTCGGCGGCAATTTGACGCAATTCTTCCGCGACGACGTCAGAATATGTTTCAGCGGCGCTTTCTAGCGTTGAAATCTCAACGAGCCCTTTTTCCGCGAACGTTAAAATTTCGCTCGGCGACGCGACGACGTAGACCGCTTTTTCGGCGAGTTCGCGCAATTCGGGCGCCGCGTCGGGCGACGTCAGCGTTTCTTCGGCGAGTTTAAGGAATTCCGCTTTCGCGGCTTTCGGGTCGAGCGGGGCGAAGTCGCAGGCCGCCGCTTTTCTGCCGGCGACGGCGTTCCCTTGCGTTCGTTGCGCGAGTTCGTAGGGCGCGAAACCGGTCAGAATCTTGTATAAAATGCCGCCGAGCGTAAAAACGTCCGCGCGCTTGTCGACCGGGCGCCTTAACGCTTGCTCCGGCGGGAGATACGCCTGCGTCCCGACCGCGCCGATTTTCGGGCCCTCTTCGTTCAAGTCGAACGCCAAGCCCCAGTCGACGACGTAAAGTTCGCCGTATCGCCCAAGCATTACGTTTTCGGGCTTTAGGTCGCGGTGAACGACGCCGCGGTCGTGCGCGTACGCCATAATTTTCGCGACTTGGAGCAAATAATCGAGGTTTTCCTCAAAATGCGCGCGGTCGAACGGACGGGCGCTCCACGGCTCGCCCTCGACGTAAGTTTCGACGAAACGCGGAAGACCGTCCGAAGTCGGGTCGGCGTCGGGGGTTAGCGCGAAAACTTTCGGGATTCCTTGGTGTTGCAACCGCGCTTGAATTTTGACTTCGCGCTCCAAATCGCGGCGCCGCGTCTCCGAACCGCCGAGTTCCGAAAGTAGCTCCTTCACCGCGAAACGCGTTCCGAGCCGCTTCGAGACGACTTCGTAAACCGCTTTTTGACCGCCCTTTCCGGCGATTCGCTTGATTTCGTAATCGTCCGACAGAACGACGACGTCGCCCGGTTCGAGCGGTCGCGCTTGCGATTGCGGAATCGCGCCCGACTCGTCGGTGAAACTGCGCCCGACGCCGGCGCCGCCGTATAAAATTTCCGAGTTCGCCCTCGATTGAGGAGACGGTTCGGCGTTTTCGTCCCTTTCGGACTCGCAAGCGGTCGCGTCGGGAGCGTCGCCGTTTGCGTCGGTTTCGGACGTCGGGAGGTTCCAAACGGCGAACAACTCGGCCAACGTCGGCGCGGTTTCGCTTGCGGCGGACGCGTCGATTAAATCGTCCAACCGGGCGACAAGCTCCGCGTCGGCGGCGAGATCGGCGATTAAGTCGCGTCGTTTCTTGGCTTCGACGCCGACTTCTTCGAGCGCGCCGCGACAGAACGCCCGTTCGTCGGTTTCCGCGAGGAGGCGGCGCGCTCGGGCGGCGTCCCGCATTGTCGTCCAAAGGACGAGGCGGTTCCAACGTTCGACCGGCGTCGCTTGCCAAGTTTCGCGCCAAATCGCGAGCGCTTCGACGACGGGGTTCGGGGCGTTGTTTTCGGCTTCGTTGAAATCGTCGGGGCGGCGGTCGGGCGACATAAGCGGTTCCTTTTGAAAAACGTTGGAACGGAGGAAAAACGATTGAAAAAACAGGAGCGGGAAGCGGCGGGGGCGGCGGCCCCGTTACCATTATAAAAGCGCGGCGCGGGGAAAACGCGGAAAATTTTTCGCGGTTCGTCCCGTTTTTTAAAATTTTTTTTGAACAAAGTAATGTTTTGAGGTTTTTGCGCAATCTTCAAGATAAACGGAAACTTTTTTCGTTAACGTCGCGTCGGGCGGCGGCGCGAACGCTTTACAAATTTGACGCGAACCGGTAAAATGAAAAGCGGCGGTCGAGTTTAAGCGTTCGGAAGGGGCGAAATTTCCGAGCGCGCCGCCGCCGTCGACGCGAGCCGCTCCCGTCGACGGAAAATTGCGCTCTTGGGAGGAGAAAAAGTCTTATGTCCGAGAAAAATAAGCGGTTGGGCGATATCGATCCCGAACGTTTCGAGAAGATGAAAGCCGATTTTATCGCCGCGACGTCGCCGGAAGAACGGAGACGGATTTTAGGCGAACTTATGAACGACCAAGTCCGCGACCAGTTCAAAAAATGGGTTCCGGATAAACGGCACGTTTCCAGCGTCGTGCAAGATTACTTTATGGGAATGATCGTCGACTTCAACCCGGAAAAATTCGTTCCGGTCGAGGCGCGCGACCCGAATAAAAAGAAAAAGATCGAATTTTTCGACGAATTTACGAACCTCGACCACTTTATCTATTATTCCCGAAAGCGGTTGGGCTGGATTTTCTGCGCGCGTCTTCGTCGCGACAAGAAAGCGACGCCGGTCGCCGAGCTTCCGGAAGTCGCCGTCGAAAATCGCGCCGTCGACGAACTTATCGAACGGGAACACGTCGATTATATTTTGAAGTGTTTCCAAGCGGAGTTCGACGAGAAGGAGTATTTTATCTTCGCGTCGCGCGCGCTCGAAAAGTGGAGCTATCCGAAAATCGCCGAATGGTGGAGCGCCCAACGCGACGAGGAGATCAACGCCGACAAAGCCCGCGCGATTTACCATAAGGTCGAAGAACGTTGCCTCCGAATTTGGTCTTGCTGTATGCAAGGGCGCTATTACACGAGACGCTTCGACTCGACCAAGCGCGCCGACCTCGGGAAACTGAACGACGGCGGCGATTGGAAAGACGGGAACGACGACGGCGACGACGGCGCCGCCGGTTCGCTCGCTAAAATTAAAGTTTGACCGCGGCCCAACGGAGCGGTCGACGCGGTTATTTCGCGCCGTCGGTTTGCGCGAACTCTTTCAAGCGGCGGTAGAGCGTTCGTTCGCCGAGGCCGAGGATTTTCGCCGTCTCCTCGCGGTTTCCGCCGGTCGAGCGGAGCGTCTCTTGGATGAAAATTCGCTCCAGCTCCTCCAACGAAACGCCGACTAACGATTTCAACGTGCGCGACGAGTCGAGCGGTGCGGGCGCGGGAACCGAGGCCGAAACTCCGGACAAACCGGGGGGAACGGAAGCGGCGCTCGACGAAAACGACGACGAAGGAACGACCGACGCGTCGAGCGTTTCCGGCGCGACGACGGGAACCGCGACCGACGGCGCGACGTCCGCGAACGAAACGTCCAACGTCGGCGGCTCGAGCGTTCGCTCCGGCGTCGGGAGCGCGAGCGGAACGAGCGGCGCGGTCGCGGTCGGCGTCGCGTCCAAAATTTCGTCCGGCAAATCGTCGACGTCGATCAAACCGTCGAAATCGACGACGACGACGCTTTCCGCGACGTTGCGCAATTCTCGCGCGTTGCCCGGCCAATCGTACAGAAATAGCTTGCGCCGCGCCGCCTGCGTAACGCCCTTGATCGTCTTGCCGTATTTCTTCGCGAAAATCTTCATAAAATGGTCGAGCAACATCGGAACGTCGCCCGCGCGCTCTTTCAAACTTGGAAGTTTTAGCGTTACGACTTTCAAACGGTGGTACAAGTCGGCGCGGAAAAAGCCTTTTTCGACCGCCTCTTCCAGTTTGCGGTTCGTCGCCGAAACGAGACGAACGTTGACTTTGATCGTTTTGTTCGAGCCGACCGGAGTAATTTCGCGGTTCTCTAAAACGCGCAACAGCTTGACTTGCGTCGAAGGCGACATATCGCCGACTTCGTCGAGGAAGATCGTTCCGCCGTTCGCGTATTCGAATTTCCCGACGCGGTCGCTCGTCGCGTCGGTGAACGCGCCCTTGACGTGTCCGAAGAGTTCGCTTTCGAGGAGGTGTTCGCTCAAGGCGGCGCAGTTGAGCGCGACGAACGGTTTGTTTTTGCGCGGACTATTTTGGTGCAACGCTTGCGCGAAGAGTTCTTTGCCGGTTCCGGTTTCGCCGAGGATAAGAACCGTCGCGTCGGTCGGCGCGATCCGTTTGAGGCGCTCGATCGTTTTGAGCATCGCCGGGGAGGAGCCGACGACGCCGTCGAACCCGAATTTTTCGTCGAGTCGTTCGTTGAGGTTGCGGTTGACTCGGCGCAGGCGCGACGTTTCTCCCGCTTTTTGAACGATCGAGCGGAGACGCTTCAGGTCGAGCGGTTTTTGCAGGTAGTTGAACGCGCCTTCGAGCATCGCTTCGACCGCCGTTTCGACGCCGTTAAACGCCGTCATCAAAACGACTTCCGTTTCGGAACGCTCTTGCTTCGCCGCTTTTAAAACTTCGAGACCGGCGTCGTCCGTTTCGAGCATTAAGTCGGTAACGACGACGTCGAAAACGCGCCGTTTGATTTCGTCGAGCGCTTCCCGTCGCGAGTGGACGACGACGCATTCGGCGCCGACTTTTTCCAGCGCCGCCGCGACGACCTCCGCGTGCGCCGGCTCGTCGTCGACGACCAAGACTTCCAACGGTTCCTCCGGCGGCGTCGGCGACGCGTTTTTTTCGCTTGATTTCGACAATGAAATTACCTCCGATAATAAGTCGACGGCGTTAAAAATCGTTAACGCGCAAAATTCCGTCGGGCGCGCCGTCGCGTTTTGTCGTTTTTCTTAAGTGTAACGCGCTTTTGAATCTCGACAAGGGCGCCGCGGCGTCCGGAAACGCGTTTTTCCGAAACGTCGACGCGAAAAAAGGGAAGAAGCAAGGAGAGCGAGGGGGAAAAATATTGGCGCTTTAGCGAGATTTTGAGGAAAATTTCAAGAAAACTTGCGCCTCCCCTAGACGTCGCGCCGACTTTTTACTATATAATAATGAAGAATAACGGGAGCGGCGTTTTTACGCGACGACGTCGGTCGCGTCGCCTCCCGTCGAACGCGTCGGCGCCGGCGCGCTCGGACGTTTTTCAGGCGGTTGGCTTGGGAAGCGAAATTCGGGCGAGCGGTCGAAACGGTCGCGGCGCGTTTTCCTTGATTTACGTTAAAGGAGCGTTTTTTCCGTTCGAGATGGGCGTATTTTTAGCCAGTTTTCTAACCGCGTTGTGCGTTTCGGCGCTGTGTTCGGTGGCCGAGTCTGTTTTATTGAGTCTTTCGACGGCGCAAATCGCCGAGATTAAGAAAAAGAACGAGCGAGTCGGCGAAATTTGGAAGACGTTCAAAAAGAACGTCGACGCGCCGATCACGTCGATTTTAGCCGTCAACACCGCCGCGCATACGATCGGCGCGTCGCTCGCCGGGGCCGCGTTTGCGAAAGAGTTCGGCGATTCGAATCTTTGGATTTTCTCGGTAATCTTTACGTTCCTGATGTTGCAGTACACCGAGATTCTGCCGAAGACGCTCGGCGTGCGGTACAACAAGCGTTTCGCGTTTTGGGTCGCGCGACCGCTTTGGTTCGCGACGAAGATCGGGGCGCCGATCATTCGCTTCATTCGCCTCTGCAACCGTCCGTTCGAACCGCGCGGCGGCGCCGGGGACGCGCTTAGCTCGATTCAGGAACTGCGCGTTTTGACGAACGCCGCCGAAGATTCAAACCAAATCGACGAAGAACAAGCCGACGTGATTCTCGAAACGCTCGACTTGAACCAAACGACCGTTCGCGAGATTATGACGCCGATCGACGAGGCGAAAACGCTCGACGCCGGGTTGACGCTCGAAGAGGCGATGAAGAAGGCGATCGAGGACGGGCATACGCGCTTCCCGATCGCGAACGCGAAAGGCGGCGTCGATAAATACGTCAACTTTAAGGAGATCGCGCGCGGCGTCGCGAGAAAACAGTTAAACGGGGAGGTGTTCGCGGCGGACGGCGGCGCGGAACTCGACAAAATCGCCCGGGAATTGCTCGTCGTATCGCCGGACGCCGTCGCGTCCGAGACGATGCAATATTTCGTCGACGAGAGCCAACATATCGCCGTCGTGCGCGACGAAGCGACCGGCGAAAACGTCGGGATTCTGACGCTCGAAGACATTGTCGAAGAGATGCTCGGCGAAATTAAGGACGAGTTCGACTCGCATAACCGCGTCGACGAGAGGAAGGACTCGTTGCTTTGCGGCGGCGGGTGCGAACTCGCGGACGTCGTTAAGGAGATCGAGGAGAAGTTCCCGGGACGTTGCGCCGAGGCGGTCGCGGCGATGAAGGAATTCGACGCGGAAACGACGGTCGACGAAGCCGTCGACGGCTGGGAAAAGCGGCGTTTGAACGCTTGGTTCCGCTCGAAACTGCCGAAAACGCAAAAGAAGGTCTTGCGCGTTTCGAGCGTCGCGTTCGGCGACCTGCGTATCGACGCGCATAACGTCCAATACGGACAGCTGAAAGAGGCGATTATTCGGCTCCGCGACGGCGTCGAAAAGTAACGGCGCGAGCGAAAACCCTTAAACGGCGCCGGGCGGCGAGCCCGAACGTCGCAAGAAAGGCAAATTTTTAAAAGGCGACGTGAAAAGTCGTTAACGAAGAGAAAGCGCGGCGCGCTCCCGAACGTCGGGGGCGCGCCGCTTGCTTTTTGGCGAAGGTGGGTATAATGAAGGGAGATTGCGGATTGAAGAAAACGCTAAAATAGGCGAAAGACGAAAAATGGATTGGACGTATTGGGCGACGCTCTGCGCGGTCGCGCCGGTTATCGGGTTTATCGGGATGTATTCCGGCGGTTTTTGGGGCGTCGGGTGCGGTTGGCTGGTGGTGCCGACGATGTTGATTTTCGGCTTCACTCCGATGGAGGCGGCCGGCGTCGGACTGTTGCAGATGGCGCCGTCGATGATTGGGACGGTCTGCAAGGAGGCGCCGCGAATCGGTTGGGGGGTTGGGAGTTTTGGGCGAAATTTAACGCTTCCGATGGCGTTGGGCGCGCTGGCGACGTCGTTCTGCGGGCTCCCGATCAACGAGTTTTTTCATCGACTCTGCGGCTCGACGGCGATTTCGGTCGGGTTTGCCGGTTTTATGCTCTTTATCGGTTGGAAGACGCTGTTTGGCGCGGCGCGTTCGTTCGGGGACGAGTCGCCGACCGTTTTTACTCCGGCGACGCGTTTTTGGGCGTTCGTTTGCGGACTCGGGGCGGGCGTCTTTAGCTCGGTTCTCGGCGTCGGCGGCGCGATGGTCTTCCGACCGGCGCTCGCGAACGGTTTTAAGGCGACCGAAGAGGAGACGGCGCGGAGCGTTCGTTTTCTCCTCTTGACGACGACGCTGACCGGCGGCGCGACGTATCTTTTTTCCGGCGACGGCTTCGACGAGACGGTGTTCGTCTTGGCGGCGTTGATCGCGGTCGGCGGCGCGGTCGGTTTTCCGTTGGGGGCGCGGAGTCATCGGGTCGTCTTGGAGGCCGGACGCTCGAACCTGGCGCGGCGCAGTTTCGCGATCATTTGCGGAATCGTTTTGATCAACGTGTCGCTGAAACTCGCCGGATTGACGTTGGCGAGTCAAGTCGCGACCGGCGTTTGCGCGCTCGGCTTGACGGCGTTTCTCGTTTCGTTCGTTTGTTGGGCGCGGCGCAACCCGACGGCGGACTCCGTCGCGGCGCGGCGACGCGAAGAGTCGAGTAAAACGAAAAACGGCGGAAACGGTCGCGACGCTTGAAAACGTTGGGCGACGAAAACTGCGCGACGTTAACGATTAAACGTCGCGAATAACGAACGGAAGGCGGACGGCTTTATTCGCGTTAAAAGTCGGCGTTCGGTGAATTTTTTCTTTCGCGGCGATTTTCGCTTTTCTTTTTCTTGTCCGGTTGCGTAAGGGGAGTAGGTTTCCGTCGCGACCGTTTCGGACGTCGTCCGCTCTTTAACGGAAACGCGAGCGCGCGGTCGGAGGCGAGCAAGGGCGGAACGGCTTCGGCGTCCCGCTCTTTAACGGAAGCGCGAGCGCGCGACTTGGAAAAATAAGGAGGCGCCTTTTCTAAAAAAACAAGGAAAAATTTGCAAAATCCGCAAAACTTGCCTTCGGAACGTAGGGGAAACGCGGTTTGTAAGATATATTTTGCTTGTAGGGAAAAAAGAGGAAGAAGGGAACGGCGCGTTTTTATCGTCGAAAACGCCTTGACGCAAGCGGGGTTTTTTGGTTTAATACTCGGCGCGGCGAATTTTTTTCGTTTCGAAAACGGTCGAGCGAAAAGAAACGCCGCGACGACGCGAGGGCCAAGAAGGCCGAAAAAAGCGTCGCAAACGCAACTTCAAGGACGAAGAAACGGAGTGAAAAAAATGAGCGCTTATTTGTCGTCGACGACGTTTTGGGGAACGCCGGCGCGCCTGTTGGGCTCGGCGGCGACGTCGAGCGAATGGGAAAGCGGCGGCGTGTTGGCGTTGGGCGTCGCGACGGCGGCGCTGATCGCGTTGTGCGTCGCGACCCGAGCGCTGGAACGGAGCGTCGAGCGTCGGCGAGAACGGAAGCGCGAGCGAGAACGGGCGCGCAAACGTCGCGAACAAGAGACGCGCGCCGCGTTTTGCGCCGATTTCTTGAAAAATAACGGAAATTGCGTCCTTTACGCGACCGCCGGAGGCGACGAGGAACGCGTCGACCGCAACGTTGGCGACGTTGGCGACGTTCGCGAGGGTCGCGACGTTTCTTTCGTTCGGAACGAACGCGACGGCGAGAAAAGAACGTCGAGCGCGGAACGTCGACGGCGAGTTAAAGCGCGTCGCGCCGCGTTGCGTCGCGCCGCTTGGGGGACGTTGATCGCGGCGAGCGTTTTCGTTTTGTTCCCGGCGCCGCCGCAAAACGACCCGAAAAAAGCCGAGCGAGACGGCGAAACGACGGTCGCGCGGCAAGGCGAAAAGGACGCGAACCGAGCTTGGAACGCTCCGAACGTCGAAATTCGCGAAGTCGCCGACGCCGAAGGAACGCGTTGGGCGAACGCGACCGAACTTCAAAACGCGGAAAATAAGGGGAAAAAATCGACCGAACAAGCCGCGCGAGAAAAAAAGATCGGCGAAAATAGCGCGCCGACGAAAACGGGAGAAAACGGGCGAAACGGCGGAAACGCCGCGGTTGGCGAATATAGAGAAAATAGAAAAGGTGGGGAAGATGGGAGAAGCGGCGAGACCGGCGAAGAAGAAACGGCGAGTCCTCGAACGACGTTCGCGGAAAACGGCGCCGTCGAAGCGCCCGCGCTCGTCGCGTATCGCGCCGATTCCGAGACCGTCGAAGCGACTCCGGAGGCGCGTTGGGTTCAAACGTCGAGCGGCAAATTGACGCGCGTCGAGCAAATTCGCGCCGAATCGAGTCTCGAACTTGCGCCGAGCGTTTCGGCGAATTCGGGGCGTTCGGCGAATTTAAGTTCCGGCGAAACAAAGGAGCGCGCGTCGACGGAAAACGTCGCTTGGCGGCGCCGACGTTCGGAGCCGGTCGTTCAAAACGGTCAAGTTTCGTCGTTCGCGCAACCGACGCAAAATTTGACGGCGGCGCAAAACGGCCAAGTTTCGTCGTTCGCGCAACCGACGCAAAATTTATCGGCGGCGCAAAACGGTCAAGTTTCGTTGTTCGCGCAACCGGCGCAAAATTTGACGGCGGCGCAAAACGGCCAAGTTTCGCAGTTCGCGCAACCGACGCAAGATTTGACGGCGGCGCAAAACGGTCAAGTTTCGTCGTTTGCGCAACCGACGCAAAATTTATCGGCGGCGCAAAACGGTCAAGTTTCGTCGTTCGCGCAACCGGCGCAAAATTTGTCGGCGGCGCAAAACAGCCAAGTTTCGTCGTTCGCGCAACCGGCGCAAAATTTGACGGCGGCGCAAAACGGCCAAGTTTCGTCGTTCGCGCAACCGGCGCAAAATTTGACGGCGGCGCAAAACGGTCAAGTTTCGCCGTTCGCGCAACCGGCGCAATATTGGCAAGAAACGTCGGCGCGCGACGCGGTCGTCGCGTCGACGTATAGCGAACGTCGCGACGCGGCGCTCGGAACCGCGTTGGCGCAAGAGTTCGCGCCGAGCGATCCGCTGATCCCGTATCCGAGCGAAGAGCGCGGCGGTTCGATCGCGTCCGTCGGGTACGAACGGCGCGCCGCGGAGGAGCCGACGTCCCTCCTCGAACGGATCGACGCCGAGTTCCAACGAATCGGGGCGCGCGTTCAAAAGTCGGTTTTGTCGATCGAAACCTCGAAGCGAGCGAAAACGAAGTCGACGAAAAACACCGTCGAAACCGGCTGCGGATTTTTGTTCCAATATAAAGGAAAACTTTATCTTGCGACGAATACGCACGTTGTGAAGGACGCGACGACCAATAAAAGCGTCAAAATCTTTTTGCCGGATCAAACGACGATTCATCCGACGAAAATTATGACGTGCGCCGATTTTGATTTAGCGGCGCTGGAACTCGACCCGGCGACTTTGCCGACGGACGGCTCCGTCGCGCTCTGTTTCTTTGGAGACAGCGACGGGTTGCGCGTTTCGAACTTTGTCGGGACGATCGGGAATCCGTTCGGCTTGCGCGACACCGTTACATACGGGCACGTTAGTTCGTTGCAGCGACGGAAAAACGATTTTACGAGCGAAGGCGAACAATCGTTGCTGGAATTCATTCAGATCGACGCGTCGATTAATCCCGGCAATTCGGGCGGGCCGTTGTACAACGCTCGCGGCGAAGTCGTCGGCGTCGTCGCGGCGATCGCGACGACGACCGGCAAGAGCGAAGGCGTCGCGTTCGCGATTCCGATCAATTTGGCGTTGAGCGTTTTAAAATCGACGATCGACGCCGGCGGTTGGAGCCGTTCGCGGATGGGCGTCGAACTCGAAACGGCGACGCGCGCCGACTTCCAAGACGTCGTCGATTGGCCGATTAAGAGCGGCTCGAAAATCGTTAACGTCAACGCGAACTCGCCCGCCGAACGCGCCGGTTTGCGTCGCGGCGACGTCGTCGTCGAATTCGACGGCGAAGCGATCGAAGACGACGTTCATTTCGCGCGATTGATCGCGATCGCCGACGTTTCCCGAACGGCGAACGTTAAGTTTTTGCGCGGCGCGGAGTTGTTGCAAACGACGGCGCGACTCGAACGCTCCGCCGCGAAGTAGGCGATTCGAGAAATTGCGAGCGAACGGGCGAAAGAGCCGGAACGAACGGGGGCGAGAGGTCGAATGAACGCGCCGACGCTTTGGACGTCGCCGACGTCTTGGGGAATTTTCGCGTTGATTTGCGCGCGCTGTTTCGGAACGACGTTTTTCGCTCCGATAATCGGCGGCGTCGAGGTTTCGCGTTCGATTCGGGCGGCGGTCGCGCCGACGTTGGCGGCGCTCGTTTTCCCGACGGTCGTCGGTTCGGCGTTTGAGACGGCGGTTTCCGAGCCGAACGGTTGGGCGACCGGCGGCGTTTTGCGCTTCGCGCTCGCGTTCGGCGTCGAGATTCTTTTCGGCGTCGCGTTCGGTTTGGCGCTTCGTTGCCTTTTTTGCGGCGTTTCGCTCGCCGGAGAAACGATCGCGCGAGTCGGCGGAATTTCGGTCGCCGGAGCGTTCGACCCGACGACCGGCGAGGAGAGCGCGCCGATTTCGCGTTTTCTTTTTTGGTTGGCGCTCGTCGTTTTTGCGACCGCGGGCGGTTTCGAACTCTTTATCGAGGGGCTTTTAACGAGTTTTGCGCGCGTCGCGCCGGGCGCCGCGGCCTCCGCGTCGGGAGCGATCGAGGGTTTTGCGCAAATTTTGACGTTAAGTTTTGGATTAGCGATTAAGCTGGCGGCGCCGGTTATATTGTCGACGGCGGCGGTTTATTTAGCGGTCGGTTTTTTAGGTCGGCTTCTTCCGCAGTTGAACTTGTTCGCGGTTGGATTTAACGTCGCGGCGCTCTTGACGTTGGCGGTTCTCGGACTTTCGCTCGGCGCGTTTTGTTCGATTTTTCAAACGGAAATCGTCGCTTTTTTGAAAACGCTTTTTAACGTCGACGCGGCTTAAATCAACGCGAACGGCGAAAAATTTTCGACTTTTTTCGCAATTTTTTTCTTGCGCCGCGTTCTTTTTTAAACGGCGTCGAGCGTCGAGAGGCGCGTTGTTTGAGCGTTTTGACGTTAATTTGGGCGCTTTGGCCAGTTTGGGCGGGCGACAAAAACGGAAAAATCGCGTTATTTGGGGCGGCGTCCGCTTTTTGCAAGGGAGGAAGGCGAGGGGACGATAAGACTGATAACATCGCGTTCCGCGTCGACGTTCGACGACCCGTTGGCGTTCGGGGGGCGACGCGATATAATGAAATAACGTCGACGAGCGGCGGCGTTTTGGCGAACGTTCGCGCGCCCTTAATTCGAGCCGAACGGGGGCGGCGCGAACGACGAAAACGCGAAAAAAGAACAACGTTTTAGATTGAACGGAGCAAAAATGGACGGCGAGGCGCAAACGACGGTTCATATTCCGGTCCTTTTCGACGAATGTCTCGACGCGCTCAATTTGGCGCCGGGGAAGATTATCGTCGACGGAACGCTCGGCGGAGGCGGGCACTCGATCGCGATCGCTCGTCGCGTCGCGCCGAACGGGTTGACGATTTCGACCGACCGCGACCCGGCGGCGCTCGACCGCGTCGACCGGCGAGTCGAAGCGCTCGAAGACGGCGCGACGTTGCCGCTGAAGACGTATTTTGCGAATTATTGCGATTTTGACGCCGCGCTCGAACGAGCCGGGGTCGACCGCGTCGACGGGTTTCTGCTCGACTTGGGACTGTCGAGCGACCAACTCGCCGACCGCGAACGCGGGTTCAGTTTCGATTCGGACGGCGATCTCGACTTGCGTTTCGACCCGACCGAAGGCGTCCCGGCGTTCGAGATGATCGCCCGTTGGTCGGCGGAAAAAATTGCGGACGTTATTTATCAATATGGGGAAGAAAGGCAAAGTAGGCGGATTGCGCGGGCAATTTTCGAACGTCGGCGAACGAATCCGGTGCGGAGCGCGCGCGATTTGGCCGAAATCTGCCGCCGTTGCGTCCCGACGCCGCCTCCTTGGGCGCAAAAAAAGACGATCGACCCGGCGACCCGAACGTTCCAAGCGCTCCGCATCGCCGTCAACGACGAACTCGGCTCGCTCGAACGTTTTTTGAGCAAATGCGTCGATTACTTGAACCCCGGCGGGCGCGTCGCGATCATCAGCTTTCATTCGCTCGAAGACCGAATCGTCAAAAACGCGTTCCGAGATTTGGAAGGTTTGACGGTTTTGACGAAAAAACCGATCGTCGCGACCGACGAGGAAATCGAACGGAATCCGCGTTCGCGGAGCGCAAAATTACGCGTCGCCGAAAAAAAGACCGACGACGGCGATCGAAATCGCGGGTAAAACGAAAAATCGGGGAAATAAAAGTTCCCGAAGCGCGTACTTAAGTACCGAAAGAGGCGCGAAAGCGGCGACCGAACGGAAACGCCGACGTTTGCGGACGGGGCGGTTTTTTACGCTAGTCGGTTCGGCAACGGCGACCGAACGGAAACGCCGACGTTCGCGGACGGGGCGGTTTTTTACGCTAGTCGGTTCGGCAACGGCGACCGAACGGAAACGCCGACGTTCGCGGGCGGGACGCCGTCGCCGAACGGAAAAGTTTGTTAAAATTGCGGCAAATATTTGATAAGGTTGCGATAAAGTCGCGGCAAATTTTCGATAAAGTCGCGATAAAGTCGCGGCGACGTCTTGAATCTAACGAAATAACGATCAAAATCAACCGGAGTTGGCGCTAATATGGGCAAGAAAAATAAAAAGAAGAATAAGCTATCGTACCTCGACGAGAGCGATTTCGACGCGCCGATGACCTACGACGACGGCGACGATTATCAGGATTACGGCGGCGGCAATTCGAAAAAGAAAAATAAACGCGGTAATTCGTCGCGTTACGACGATATTTACGGCGGCGACGATTACGACGATTACGGCGCCGACGATTACGCGAACTACGACGCCGTCGATTACGACGAAAGCGACGAAAACGGCGATTACGACGACGGCGAAGATTACGAAGATTACGAGGATTACGAAGACGAGGAGGCGGAGGAAAACGACGAGGAGGAAGAACGGTACGATCCCGACAACGACCCTTATAAAGATTGGGGGAAACCGGAATCCGAACGGACGCCGACCGTCGCCGCGACGTCGAGCGGGAGCGCCGCGCCGAAGTCGGACGGCGGTTTCGTTAATTCGAACGTTTTTCAGGAAACGAAGCCCGTCGCGTCCTCTTCGTCGAGTTTGGGTTCGCCGACCTCGTCGTCTTCGCCGACTTCCGCGACGTCGTCGCCGAGTTGGGGCTTGAAGCCGAAACCGGTCGTCGCGACGCCGACGAGCGTTTCTCCGGTCTCCTCCGGCTCCGGTCTTTCGAGCGGAGCGTCGAGCGCGCCGAAACCGGTCGTCGCGACGCCGACGAACGTTTCGTCGACGTTCTCCGGTTCCAACGTTTCGAGCGGAGCGTCGAGCGCGTCGAAACCGGTCGTCGCGACGCCGACGCCGACGATCGACGTTTCGAGCGTCGGGAACGCGACGGGAACGAAAGCGAACGGCGGCGTTTCGCAGAGCGCGACGTCGGCGCAAGACGCGAAAAAAACGTCGAGCGCGTCGAAACCGACCGTCGCCCTCTCGACGGCGAAAGAAGAAACGGACGGCGACAAACGTTCGAAAGATCGCGATTGGGACGCGTCGGCGGACGAGAAAATGTCGACGACCGCCGAAGAAAACGGCGCGCAAGACGATTTCGACGAAGAAGATTGGGACGCCGGGCCGTCGTTGGCCGAACGTCTGAAGCCGGTTTTCGCTCTCTGCTCGGCGCCGTTCCGCGTCTTCAAAAAGCGGGAAAAAACGGAAGAGGAACTCTTCGAGGAAGAGTTGGCGCGCGAGGAAAAAGAGAAAAAAGCGGCGGAATACGCCGAACTCAAACGAATGGCGGAGGAAGACGGCGAAGAGGTCGACTTCGCCGGTTACGAAGAGTTTGTCGAAGCGGAGAAGAAGAAGTCGGTTTTGCGATTTTTGTCGCCGATTTTGTATTTGAAGCTGATTTCAACCGTCTTCACGGCGCCTTTGCGGTTGTTGAAACGGAAAAAAGGGGAAGACGAGGAAGATTGGGAAGACTCCGGCGCTTTGGAAGAAGCGGACGACGAGGCGAAGAACGCGAAATCGAGCGTCGTCGACGACGAAACGGACGAAGAAAGCGACGAGTTCGAGGGACGCGACTGGATGCGCGTCGCGAAAAAGACGATCGGCGTCGCGATCGCCGGTTCGTTGGTTTTGACGATCGGTTGCGTCGCTTTGCTCTTCTTTTCCGGAAATCTTGTCGGGAAAAAAGCGGATTTTCCGACCGCGATCGCGGCGACCGACGCGGAGCCAACCGACGCGAAAACGCCGAGCGCCGACGGAAAGACCGAGAAAGTCGAAAAGAAAAACGGAGCGAAAAACGAAAAGTCGGGCGGTTTGTTGGCGCGAGTTCGCGGTTGGTTCGGCGGCGATTCGAAGAAGCCGAAGACGACGGCGAAGAAGGGCGACGCTAAGAACGGCGAAGAAGGCGCGAAGAAGCAAGTCGCCGCGACCGACAAAACGTCGACGTTGGAAGTCGCGAGCGGTTTGAAGCCGCAAGAGTCGGCTTCAAAGTCGGCCGCTTCGTTGGCGGCGGACGCGACGAAGTCGGCGTTGGCGGCGAACGACGCGCTTTTGAACGAGAAAACGGAAACGGAAAACGTCGACGGCGGCGTCGACGCGTTGGCGGTCGACGACAATTTATCGAACGACGCGTCGTTGGACGGCGAAACGACGGCGGCGATGAAGCCGACCGCTCCGGACGCTTTGTCGAGCGATCTTGCGGACGTCGATTTGACGGCTCCGGACGCTTCGTCGAACGCCGTCGCCGTCGGCGATTTGCCGGCTCCGGACGCTTCGTCGAACGCCGTCGCCGTCGGCGATTTGCCGGCTCCGGACGCTTCGTCGAACGCCGTCGCCGTCGGCGATTTGACGGCTCCGGACGCTTCGACGAGCGATCTTGCGGTCGGCGATTTGACGACTCCGGACGTTTCGTCGAGCGATCTTGTCGTCGACGATTTGCCGACTCCGGACGCTTCGTCGAGCGATCTTGCGGACGTCGATTTGCCGGCTCCGGACGCTTCGTCGAACGCCGTCGCCGTCGGCGATTTGCCGGTTCCGGACGCTTCGTCGAGCGATCTTGCGGACGTCGATTTGCCGACTCCGGACGCTTCGTCGAACGCTCTTGTCGTCGGCGATTTGCCGACTCCGGACGCTTCGTCGAACGCCGTCGCCGTCGGCGATTTGCCGGCTCCGGCCGCTTCGACGAGCGATCTTGCGGACGTCGATTTGCCGGCTCCGAACGCTTCGTCGAGCGATCTTGTCGTCGGCGATTTGCCGACTCCGGCCGTTTCGTCGAGCGACGGCGCTAACGCCGATTGGGCGGCTCCGCTCGCCGAAGCGCCGACGGCGGCTTCCGCGCTTGCGCTCGACGGGAACGTTGCGGCGACCGGAACCTCGACCGCCGACGTCGGAACGGGGAACGCGGCGATGTTCGACGACGGGGAGACGCTCGATTCGCCGGTTTCGACGCCGACTTTCGACGACTCGGCGACGCTCGATTCGACCGCGTCGACGTTGGGCGCGGCGGACGAATTTGCGCTTCCGGCGGCGAACGACGCGCTGGTCGGCGCCGATTGGAACGATTCCGCGCTCGGTTCCGGGTTGAACGCGGCGGCGAATCCGGCGAACGATCCGGCGGCGGCGACGCTTAACGATTGGGAAAGCGGCGTCGCGACCGCGCAAGCGGCGGCGCTTCCGACGAATCTTGGCGCGGAAACGGGGCTGAACGCTTTAGGCGCGGGTCTCGGAACGTCGAGTTCGGAGCTGAGCGCGGGTCTCGGGACGTCGAGTTCGGAGCTGAGCGCGGGTCTCGGGACGTCGAGTTCGG
>JAFSDX010000261.1 GCA_017436025.1 Thermoguttaceae bacterium | reverse complement strand
TGTTCGCCGAGCGCCCATTTGATCGCGTCGACGACGTTCGACTTCCCGGAGCCGTTCGGGCCGACGAGGGCGCAAATACCCTCGTCCAACTCGATTCGCGTCCGATCCGCGAAACTCTTGAAGCCGTATAACTCGATCGATTTTAACATCTTAGCGCGACGAAACGGGATAAAAAACGGGGCGGCGATAAACCGCGTAAAATGGGAGAGTTGGGAAAATAAACGCGACCTAAAAACTCAGGTTTGCTAAAATAACAAATTTTCGCGCCGTCGGCAAGAGCGATTTTTCCCTCATAACCGGAAGGCGGCGGAAGAAATTTCGGATTTTTGGCGCGAACGGTTAGCAGTTGGGTTTACAAAAAAAAAAAACGGTTACGATAAAAGCGGGGTTGGGCGTCGAACGCCCCAAGTTTTTTAACGAAATCGACGATTTTATTTTTTATTTTCGAGGTGAAAAATGATAGAATATGCAATTGGTAGCGCGTTAGCGGGCGGAGCGCGGGCGCTTGGCACATATTGGGCTGAAAAGATTCGGGCCGCCGCCGCGGCAAATCAGGAGATTGTGCGTTACGCCGTCGACCAAAAGGAACGCGTGGAAGGGAAAAATATCGTTGTTATCACCACCGTTTACTTTCTCAATCAAGCCGGGAACATTGTTCATACCGCTTCGAATCGCGAGGTCAAGCCTGCGCCTAAGAAGGGATTGTTCGGAAGGAAGCCGAAAAAGCAAGCCTCGCCCGGCGAACCCGATTTGAGCTGGCTTGGAGATATCGGCGACGACGAGGAGTAAGGGCGACAACGAAAACCGCGACGTTCTTTCGGGCGTCGCGGTTTTTGATTGTCAAACGTCGAGCGCGGAAGTCGGCGTTATTTCGCGGTTTCGGTCGGCGCTTTCACCTTCGTCGACCCGCCGCCTCGGAGCGAGAGGTCGAGCGGTTTGTTCGTCTTCCAGTTTCCGCCGGTGAAGTCCGGGAAGTCGATCGGTTGCGAACGCCGCGTCGCCGACCAAAGGCTCAACGGAATGACAGCGCTCCAAGTCGCGCCGTCGTAAACGGTTAAGTCGAGCGGAAGTCCGTTGCGGAGCGAGTCGATGAGACGGTATTCGCAAACGAAGTCCATTCCGCCGTGTCCGCCGAACTTTAAGGCGTTTTCGCGCAAGTATTTAATCAGTTCCGGCGCGTATTGTTCTTCGAGCGCTTTCATTTCCTCTTCCGTCGCGGGCGTTTCGCCGTTCATATAGATTCGCGCCGGGTCGGGATATTTTTGAACGAACCCCTTCAAGCCGCTCAAGACGTAAGAGCGCGAATACGGTTGCGGCGACATGCGGTCGTATTTGATGAGAATCGCCTTGCCGTTGACGGTGCGAATCGTCGAGAGGTTCATATTCCCGCTAAACTCTTTGCCCGCGAACTGTTTGTGATAGTCGCGGCCCTCTTTGAGGATTTCGGCGAACTCGCGAGCGCGGACGAAGTCGTCGGTTTCGGTCGACGTTAAATAGTCCGGACGGTCGCCGGCGCCGACGTTCATCGCGACGCAAACCGGTCCGAAGCCGTGCGTCGGATAGCGGTTCCCTTTGACGGTGCAAGCGACGGCGTGGCGGTGCATTCCGGCTTTCTTACTAAGGGGCGGCTGCGGTTCCGCGAAGACTTGCGCCGTCGTGAAGTAGTGAATGTAAGCGCCTTCGCCGTAAACGATTTCGCCGAAAACGCCTTGGCGCGCCATATTCCCGGTCGTCGCTTCGAAGAAGTCGTAACAGCAGTTTTCGAGCATCGCGCAGTGCTTGCGGGTGCGTTCCGACGTTTCGACGAGCCGCCAACATTCTTCGAGCGTGTAGCAAAGCGGCACTTCGCAGGCGACGTGTTTCCCGGCTTCCATCGCGGCGCAAGCCATTTCGGCGTGCCAATATTGCGGCGTCGTGACGAAAATAAGGTCGAGGTCGTCCCGCGCGACGAGGTCTTTCCAAGTTTCCTCCGACTTGAAATACTCCGCGGGCGCCGGGTAATTAATCGACTTGAAAAAGTCGCGGGCCTGTTGAATCGGATACTCGTAACAGTCGGCGATCGCGCGGATTTCGACGTCTTCGAACATCGCGGTGCGTTTGAGCGAAGCGAGTCCGCGCGGCCCGAGCCCGATGTAGCCGACGCGAAGTTTCGGAATCGCCGGGGCGGCGTACCCGCTCATATTGAACGTCGAGCGTCGACCCTTGCGGATTAACGTCGTCTCTTCGACTTCGTCGCGGAGCTTGCTTTCGTCGCCGTACGCGAGGGCGACTTGGGCGGCGATCGGGAGGGCGGCGACCTGTTTGAAGAAATCGCGTCGGGAGTTTTTCATCGTATCGCTTTCTTTTTTTGGGGAAATGGGAAAAATGCGGAGAATAGGGGAAAGTGTCGACGGAACGGCGACCGTCGGACGCGCTCCCAACGGGAGAAGCGCGCTTAGCGGCGGCGATTGGCGACCGTCGACGGGGAGAAACGCGCTTTGCGGACGTCGCGCCGATTCTTCCGCTT
>JAFSDX010000260.1 GCA_017436025.1 Thermoguttaceae bacterium | reverse complement strand
GGGCCGAACGCGAAGCGCAAGAGCGGGCCGAACGCGAAGCGCAAGAGCGGGCCGAACGCGAAGCGCAAGAGCGGGCCGAACGTAAAGCGCAAAAGCAAGCCGAGGAGTTTGAAGAGTACAAGCGTTATATGCGCGAGCAACATCAAACAGAGGTTTACGTCGACGCGCTTGGCGGCATAAGGTGGAGGCGGCTCGGAGCTTCGGAGGGGAGCGGCGGTAATCCCGGATATTCTCAAAGAACGAGAGAGTATGTTGTTCATAAACGCTGTTATTTGTGTAATGGCTCGGGAGACTGTCCTACCTGCGAAAGTTTTGTTAACACGCTTACCGGCGAGTGGACTACCCCTACCGCGAGTTGTAGTTCGTGTCGAGGCACGGGAAGATGCCGAGTGTGCGACGGTTCCGGTTTTTACGAGGAAACGATAACGCGATAAAAGGAACCGTCTAAACGGGGGCTTTGGTAAACGTTGACGTTTAACGTCTTACGCGGCAAGGTCGGCGCCGCGTTCGTCGCTCAAAAGCTCGATTTCAACGCGAGCGACGGCGACGTTGTTTCCCTAAACTGGCGAATACAAAGAAATTGCGCAGCCGAAATCGCCGCGTTTCGGAAAAATTTAAGCGTTTATTTATCGTTGGCCGAGCGACGTCCGGAAGCGCTACGCGACTTAACCGGCGACGCCGCGGCTTCTCCGCAACTCAAAGCGGCGGTTATACGCGCTTTAAAACGACAATTTGACGCAATTTCTAAAAACGAGCGTTAACGCTTGCAAAGTCGATGATTAAGGAAACGGAAAAAAGCTTTGCTAACGACGAGATAAAACGGTCGGCGTTTGTCGGCGGCTTAAAATCCGGTTTTCGAAATTTTCTTGAAATTATCTTGAAATTTCCTTGACGGCGCCTTGTTGTTTTGCTATAATACGTAACAAAGAGGCGGGACGTTCGCCGCTTTGTCGCTTTTTCCGTTGCGGGCGCGCCGTTTCGACGGGCCCGCGTCGCGTTTCTTGTCGCTTGAAAGGACGGCGCTTTTTAAATCGTTTATAATACAAGGTTTAAGCCGATTAGAAAGGGAAAGAAAATGGAACGGAAAGACGAATTTTCGGAAAAGACGTCCGAAACGACCGCGACCGGCGAACCGAAAAACGTTCGGAAGTCCTTTGCGCGAAAGACGTTGCGCGTCGTTTGGCGAGGCGGCGTCGCTTGCCTTGCTCTTTTGGGCCTTGGGGGCGTTATCGTTGGTTACAATGTGAAGCAGAATTTGGCGTCTAAGGCGGACTGCGACGCGTTTGCCTCCGCGATGCGCGTCGGGAACGGAAGCAAAGCGGTCGAATTGGCGAAGCGAATCGAACGGCGCGGGGCGTTCGGGGCGGATCGGGCCGACTATATGTTGGCGCGGGCTTACGAAACGAACGGCGATTACGACCGTGCGACGGAGCGCCTAAAGCGTTGCGGCGGCGAGTATTGCGACGATTGGACGCGGCTCGCTTACAAACGCGGGCAAAAGCGCGAGGCGTTCGACGCTTGGCTTGGCAAGGCGGAAAAAATCGTTTCGAGTTGTTACCCGAATTCTCGTTGGAGCTTGAAGACGCGGAACGAAACCGGCGTCGGAACGTTCGACGAATTGGAGGACGACGGTAAAACGGCTCTTCGCGCAAGTTTCCGCAAAGACGCGACGATGGAGCGGGAGCGGTGCGCTAAGTTGTCGCCGTTCGCGACTTACGCCGAATTTCTCGCCTTTATGGAAACCGAGTTCGCCGCGCTTCCGGAGACCGAAAAGGCGAACAGCGCCGAGGCGATGGACTTTATCCGCTCCGTCGCGACCGACGCGAACGTCGAGCGCAAAGTCCGTTCGTAACGGCGACGGAGCGAGCGGGAGGCGACCGTCGGCGAATTGTTGTAAAACGCCGACGGCAAAAAGGTTAGCGGGCGGCGTTTCCGACGTTTGAAACGGCGGCGAGAAAAAATTCGCGAAAATTTCTAAAAAATTCGCAAAATCGCGTCGGGGGGGCTTGCAATTTTACTCGACGCGATTAAACTTTAATTTTAGAAGCGAACGGGAAACGTCGCAAGCCGAGCGGTTCGGTTGTTTGCGTTTTCCGTCGCGGTTTTGAGCGAAATCTAACGATGATTTGCATTTATCGACAATTTTATTGGCGTTCTTGGCGTCGCTTTAAGTGAAGCGTTCTTGAACCGTTAGCTCTTTTAAGGGCGGCGGCGTTCGAGAACCGCGAGCGTCCGTTGCCCCGAATTGCGTCGATATTTCTTTAAGCAAATGAAACGGAATGCGCCGATTGCCCTTGCGTCGCGGCGGCGAAAAATCGACTTCTTTTGAGCAAATCCGACGTTCGCGCCTTAGAAGCGGCGTTTAACGACGTTTTGTCGTTTTTAAAGAACGAATCCGACTTTTGAAACGAAGCAAATTTAATTATATCGACGTTTAGCGAACGAGGAAAAGAAGATGAACTTTCGCGATTACCTGAAAAACTACCCGGACGAAAACGGCCGTTTCGGCGAATTTGGCGGCTCGTACCTCCCGCCGGAACTCCAAAAAGCGTTCGACGAAACGACGCAAGCGTACCGCACGATCTGCCTTTCGTCGCGCTTCATCGCCGAACTGCGCCGCATTCGCCGCGACTTCCAAGGCCGTCCGACCCCGGTAACGCACTGCGAAAACCTGTCGCGCGAACTCGGCGACGGCTCGTGCCAAATCTACCTGAAGCGCGAAGACCTGAACCACTCCGGCGCGCACAAGCTGAACCACTGCATGGGCGAAGGCTTGCTCGCTAAGTATATGGGTAAAAAGCGTTTAATCGCGGAAACCGGCGCCGGGCAACACGGCGTCGCGCTCGCGACGGCGGCGGCGTATTTCGGTCTCGAATGCGAAATTCATATGGGCGAAGTCGACATCGCGAAGCAAGCGCCGAACGTCGCGCGAATGAAGATTTTAGGCGCGAACGTCGTTCCGGTGACGCACGGCTTGAAAACGCTGAAAGAAGCGGTCGACTCCGCGTTCGAATCTTACGCAAAGAGTTATAAAGACTCGATTTACTGCATCGGTTCCGCGCTCGGCCCGCACCCGTTCCCGATGATGGTGCGCGACTTCCAAGCGTGCGTCGGCTTCGAGGCGCGCGACCAATTTATCGAAGCGAACGGTTTCGGCCCGGACGTCGTCTGCGCCTGCGTCGGCGGCGGGAGCAACTCGATCGGGATGTTTTCGGCGTTCCTGGAAGACTCGTGCGAAATCGTCGGAATCGAGCCGCTCGGACTCGGCCCGGAACTCGGAAACCACGCCGCGTCCACTACTTACGGTGAAAAGGGCGTGATGCACGGCTTCGAAAGCATTATGTTGAAAGACGAACAAGGCGACCCGGCGCCGGTTTACTCGATCGCCAGCGGTCTCGACTACCCGGCGGTCGGCCCGGAACACGCGTTCTTAAACTCCGTCGGGAGAACGCGTTATGAAGCGATCGGCGACGAAGACGCGGTCGAGGCGTTTTACCGATTGTCGCGTTCGGAAGGGATTATTCCGGCGCTCGAAAGTTCGCACGCGGTCGCGTTCGCGATGAAGTACGCGAAGGAACATCGCGGCAAGACGATTTTAGCGTGCTGCAGCGGTCGCGGCGACAAGGACGTCGATTTCGTCGTCGAGAAGTTCGGCTTCGGCGACGAATTCCTCGCAAAGCGCGCGGCGGAAGGTAAACGCTTCTAAAATAAACGGTTAGAGCGGTTGCGTTCGACGGCGTATCGGTCGAACGAGCGCGATTTCAACGCAAAACCGAAGAGAGGGCGGCGCGACAAACTGTCGAACCGGCAATAAAACGACGCGGCGTCGTTCGAGCGAGAAGGCGGCTTCTCGGCGAACGGCGTCGCGTTTTTGCGTCCAAGCGGCGAAAGGGGGGCGGCGGTTCGATTTTGACGCGGCGTTGCGGCGTTAAGTCAAGAGCGTTGCAAGCGTAAAGGCGCCGACGCGAACGATTTTAAGGAATTTTTTGAAAAACGCGGACTTTTTTCATTAATTTAACCGTTGGGCGTTCGAGCTGCTCTTGCGCGATCTTTTTTTGGGGGTAAAATAAAGTCGCAGAGTCGAGCGGTGAAGCGTTAAACGCGGCGTTTGAAGGGGATTACGAAGTCGGCGTCGCCCGGAAAACGCGACGCGCCGAAGAACGCGCGTTCGACGCAAACAAAAAAACGCTAATTAGCGAAACGATAAGGCGTTAAAATGAGAGCGAAACGATTGAAAGAAAAAATGTTTGTTATTGCGGCGCTCGCCGGCGTCGTTGCGGGAACGACCGGCGCGGTAGGGGACGACGGAACGGCAAACGGCGCGACGGAGCCGACCGCGACGCGACAAGCGACGGCGGAAAAGAGCGAGGAAACAAAAAAAGTAAGTTTGCGCGACAAATTCGGCGCCGACGTTTACTCCGATTCCGATATTTTCGCGTTGACGGATATGCTCTCGTCTAACGAGCGTTTTTTAGATTTGGACGCCGCGCGAAACCGTTGGTCGCGAGTTAAACAAGACGTTGCAAGTTATGAGTTTAAAGACGTCGAGTTGTTTAAGAATTACGTTGTGTCGCTCATTGCGGAGGAAAATTTAATCGCTTTCGTTGCGCAAGGAGGCGGGCGCGGAATTACGATGAACCCAAGCGCGAAACCTTTCGTATGCGTTTGGGGAAAAGCCACGAAGCGAGGTCATTTTAATAGAATCGCAAATTTTTATCTTTCCGAGGCAGTCGATTACTCCTTTGTTGAAGCGGAGTTGCGTTATCCGGTGGTGATCGCCTGCGACCCGCCCGGCAAGTCTTGGGGCGTTTGGATCGAAACGCCCAAGCATAGAACTGACAACACCGACTTGAACTTTTATAATATGACGGAAGAGTTGTTCAAACGCAAATACGACGGCAAAAAGAAAGCGGGACGTCTTGCCGATTTGAAGGCTAAAGCGGAGTTGCAAGAACGTATCGCCGAGAATAGAGCGGAGCGCGCCGCTAACGCCGAAGAGCGCAACGCTATGCGCATCGGAAAACAAAATAGCTTGATTTTGCAGTCGCTGTATCATAATCTGCGCGGCGGATTTAAATGACGCTGTGTAGCAAAAAGCGCTGTTTTCGCGGAACGTCGCGGCGACGAGCGTCCGAAAATTGAACGCCGAATCGCGTCGGTCGAGGAAAGATCGAACGCGGTTCGGCGTTTTTACGCTTGACAATAAAAGAGTTGCGTTAAAACAACAAGACCGACGCCAGCGCGACGCCGCAGGGAATCGCGAAGAGCGGAACGACTTTCCAACCGAAGCGCGCGCCGCCGATTGAAAAAACGACGCCAACTTTGAATAAATAACTAAAAATCGACGCGATCATAATCAACTTCCAACCGTCTTGCATCGTCGCCGGGTCCGTCGTCGCCAACCTTGCGACCGAGAGCGCGACGGCGTTCATCTCGACGAGACCGGAAATCGCGACCGACGCGACCGTTCCGAGATCGCCGAAAAGCGCGTTCGACGCCTTGATCGCAAACAAAATGACGACGTAAAGCGCGCCGAAAGTTAGCGCAGTCTTCCATTGCGTCGGGTTTTTCTGCTCCGAAACGCCGCTCGACTCGCCGGGGGAAACGGGCGGTTCGCGACGGATTCGACGCCAAATCCAAAGCGCCGGCAAAATCGACGCCGCGATGAAAAGGACCGACGCCGGGACGCAACGATAAAAGAATTCTTGCGAAACGGACGCTTCTAAGATCAACGCTCGCGCCGTTTGCGTCGCCGACGCCAACAGAATAACGACCGCCGCGACGTCTCGGCTTGTCGCTCCGGTCGCGACCGCTTTCGAATAACTCGTCGTCGTCGCCGCGCTCGAAACCGCTCCGCCGACAAAGCCGCCGAAGAGAACGCCCGCGTTAGCCCCGTAAAACTTGTACACAATATAACCGGCTAAACTCATCCCTACAATCAGCGCGACCGTTAACCAAGCCTCGAAAGGATTAAACGCGCCGAACGGCCCAAAGTTCTGATTAGGCAAAATGGGTAAAACGACGAACGAAACGAGCGCGAACTGCATAATCGCGTTGAGGTCGTTTTCGCCGAGCGCGGCCGAAATCTCGTGCAGTTTCCGCTTAAATTGGAGCAAAATCGCGACGATCGCGCCCGCTTCGAGTCCGACGAGCGTCCAAGCCGGGTTGGCCAAAATCGCGCCGACGCAGTAAGTCGCCAACGCGCTGACGAGCGTCGTCGCGCCAAAATCGCGCCGGTGCGACGACTCGTTTTCTAAAGCCTCTTTGATTTCGTTGGATTTTGTCGCTGAAATTGTCGGCGTTGAAACGGACGGAACGGCGTTTTCCGAAGGGGTTGCTTTTAAACGGGTTGCGTTGAGTTCGGCGGCGCGAATCCAACGTCTTGCCAACGAAAAGGCGCGTTCGGCGATTCCGATCAAGGCGACGCAAAGGAGCCCGGACGGCAAAATCCAAACGCCGAACCGCGTCGACGCGAGGGCGCCGAGCGTTCCGAAAACGGCGATCAGCGGAAAAGTGCGAACGCCGCCGAATCCGGAGCGTGCGCTTTCGCGTTGCAGACCGATCAACAGCCCGAGCCCGAGCGAGAGCGCGAGTTGGAAAACAAGGCGCGTTTCGGAGATTTCGGAAAATTGAAGGAGTTGGGCGGTTTCGAGCGAAAGGGGGGAATGGGCGATCGGCGGCGATTGGGCGATTTCCGTAAGCGTCGCCGCGGCGGACGTCGAGAAAAGAGGGAAGGCGAAAAACATTGCGAAAACCTCCGAAAACGCGTCGTTAAAGTTTGGGTCGTTTATTTATTTTACGCAAAACGCCGCCGCGTTCAAGTTTTTTTTAAGGCGCGGAAGGGCGAAAACCGGTTTTTCGGCGTTTTTTTCGTTAAAATCGTTAAAATTGTCGACGACGCGGAGCAAGGCTTTCGAACGTTGGGACGGCGGGGTTGCGTCGGAGTTGAAACGACGTTATAATGTCAAGCGGAGAAAATGGCGCGCGTCGCGGCGGAGTCGGTAAAACGAGGGCGCGACGGCGAGTTTTGATTATTTTTTAAACGCAACGGAGAACGATTAAGATGACGAAAATTTCTCGACGCGACGCGTTGACCGCCGGTTTCGGTTTGGCAACGTTGGGAACGATGTTGGGCGACCTCGGATACGCGGCGGAAACGGCGACGAAAGACGCGGTTTGGCGTTTTACGACGGTCGACGTAAAACTCGTTGGTAAACTGGTTTACGAGAATTACGACGCGGGCGGTTGTCTTTACGGCGCGTTCAAGGGCGCCGTCTTGGCGTACGCGGCGGCGGTCGAATCGGTCGACGCGGAGGCGGCGCGAGTCGCTCGGTCTTGTCCGTTCGTCGCGTTCCGTTGCGCTCGCGGCGGGTTTGGGCGGCTGAAGGAACTTTGCGGCGCGGTTGCGGGCGGCGTTATGTTCTTCAGCTGCTTCCTCGACGATTACGCGGACGTCTGCAAGTTGGCGGCGGCGCTCGGCGAATACGCTCGGGAAACGCCGCTTCCGGAGTACGTTCCGGAAAAAGACGACGCGCCGAACTTCTTGCGCGTCGTTGCTAAAGGCTTGACTTGCCGCGAGATGGGCGGCGCTTGGATGAAAGCCGCGACCGACGAGCAAAAGAAGCTGGTCGGCGAGCGTTGCAAGCGCCACACGGCGTCGATTATGGTGAAAGCCGCCGAACTTTTGAACGCGCATTTCGCCGAAAAAGCCGCGAAAGCGACGAAAAACGCTTAAACGCTTAAACGCTTAAACGTTTGAAACGCCGCGTCGCCGTTCGGATTGTAAATAAAAAAAACGAAGAACGACGGCGCGGCGTTTGATTTTTTGAAAAAGGTTTGAAACTTAGGCGTGCGACGGCGACGCGGAATCGGCGAGTTCCGCGTCGCGATTGGGGCAACGTCGGCGGCACTCCTTGCGACAAGTTTCGCGGTCGCGCCCGCAAAGCTCGTAAGAACCGCCTTCGACTTCAAGGCAAAGTCCTTCGACGACAAAGGTTGCGAGTTTACGGCGCGCGCTTTTGTACAACCGTTGAACCGTCGTTCGGGCGACGTTCATTTGCGTCGCCGCTTCTTCTTGCGTTAGACCGACGTAATCGACGAGGCGCAACGCTTCGAATTCCGTTACGTCGATCGTTATCGAACGGCGATTTTCGTTTGAAAAATCCGCGTCCGCCGTTTCAAAACGACGGCATTTCGGTTCCAAGCAAACGCGACGACATTTAGGCGCGCGCGGCATTTCTTCTCCTTGTTCTAAGCGTTGCTTATTCGTTGTTTAAGTTGGTTGCGTTTAAATGAAGAGCGTCGGCCCGGCGTCTTTGGCGAGGTCGATAAAACGACCGACGCCGGCGATTTCGTCGACTTCGATCAGTTCCTCCGGCGCGAACCCCATCACGTTCGCCGCCATTTCGCAGGCGACGAAGCGAACGCCGAGTTCCTTGGCTTGCGTCAACAACTCCGGAAGCGTCGGAACGTTTTGCTTGCTCATCGCGTGTTTCATCGCCGCTTTTCCGAGGCCGCCGAAGTTCATTTTCGACAGTTTGAGACGTTCCGCGCCCCGGGGAAGGAGAGCGCCGAAAGCCTTGTCGAATAACGTTTTCTTGACGCGCGGCGCCGGATTTTTTCGCAAAACGCTCAGTCCCCAGAAGGTGAAAAAAACGCTCGTTTGAACGCCGGACGCCGCGGCGCCGCAAGCGATAATCAACGCCGCGAGGGCTTTGTCGAGGTCGGAGCTGAACAGGACGATCGCCGCCGACTTCGCGTTTTGCGTTTGCGCGGCAAAGTTTTTCGCTTGTTCCGCAAAATCCGCGTCGTTCGACGGCGCGAGCGGTTGCGCCGCGACGGAAGTCTCGGAACCGCCGGGTTTGCGGAGCGTTGCCGTTAATTCGCCGTTTTGCGTTTCGAACCGTTCGATTCGAACGCCGGTCGAACGCGCCCAACTCCTCAGGTCGATTTCAAACGTCGCCGCCGCTCGGAGTCGAACGACCGTTCCGGGCGACGCCGCGTCGAACGTTCGTCGCAAGCGGACGATCGGACCCGGGCAAGCGAGCGCTCGGACGTCGAGTTCGAGCGGTTCCGCGTCGGCGTTCGAAGTCGTTGCGGCGGAATCGGTTGGAGCGTTCGGCGGCGTCGGCGCGCTTGGCGTTTGCGGGACGCTCGGCGTCGAGGCGGGAACGGACGGGCCGGGCGTCGGCGGATTGAACAGCCGCCAAGTCGAAAAGCCGCCGGAGAGGTTGAAAACGTCGAAACCGCGTTGACGCAAAATCCGTTCGGCGACGTAACCTCTTTTCCCGACTTGACAAAACGCGACGATCGGGCGCGAACGGTCGAGTTCGTCGAGGCGGTCGCGCAACTCGTCGAGCGGAACGTTGACGGCGCCGGGAATCGTCGCCAACTCGAATTCTTCCGGCGTTCGAACGTCGAGAAGGAGCGCGTTTTCCGGAAGTTCGTCCGGATAAACGGGACGGGTTAGGCCGATTAAAACGTTGGACGCGATCATACCGGCTTCGTTGACCGGGTCTTTCGCCGCGTTAAAGGGCGGCGCGTAAGCGAGTTCGAGCGTCGCAAGGTCGCGAACCGTTCCGCCGAATCGGGCCGCCGTCGCGACGACGTCCGTTCGCTTGTCGACGCCTTGTCGCCCGACGAACTGCGCGCCGAGAATCTTACCGTCGTTCGGGGCGAAAAGGAGTTTGACGAAAATCGGCGTTCCGCCCGGATAGAAACCTGCGTTCGACGAAGGGTTTAGGTAAATTTTGCAGAACGGAAGCGCCGCCGCTTTCAAACGTTTTTCCGTCCAGCCGACGCTTCCGACGGCGAGCGAACCGACTTTTAAAATCGACGCGCCGAGCGTTCCGACATATCGCGATTCGGAAACGGCGACGGAGGAAATGTCGGTTAACTTGTTAGCGGAGGCTAATTTTGGCGAATTCGAGCGATTGTTTGTTTGCTCTAACGTGTTCGCGCTTTCTAATTGTCGGGCGCGGGAAACGATCGCGTCCGCCGCGACGCGCCCCTGTTTTTGCGCCGGGCCCGCCAACGCGACCGCCGTCGGGCGTCCGGTCGTTAAATCGACGACTTGGACGACGTCGCCGACCGCGAAAATCGACTCGTCCGACGTTCGCATTTGTTCGTCGACGACGATATAACCGGCGTCGTTGGTTTGCAAACCGCAAGATTGCGCAAGTTGCGAATTGGGATGAACGCCGATTCCCGTCAAGACGAAATCCGCGTCGAGACGTCGACCGTCGGTTAAGACGACCGAAATTCCGTCGCCGTCCGCCGTCGGTTCGAACGCCGCGACCGAAGCGCCGAACTCGACGCGAACGCCGAGCGCCGTCAATTCGTTTTCGAGCAAACGGCTCGCTTCGCGGTCGAGCGTCTTCAAAAGTTGGTCGCCGCGAACCGCTAAAACGACTTCTAAACCCTTTAAACGAAGATTTTCCGCCGACTCTAAAGCGACGAAGCCGGAACCGACGACAAGCGCGCGGCGGGCGCCGGCGTCGAGGCGGCGAGCGATTTCGTCCGAATCGGGAACCGTCCAAAGAGGCGAAACGCGCGGATCGTCGGCGCCCGGGACGTTCGGCGACGTCGGAGAAGCGCCGGTCGCTAAAATTAGAGCGTCGTAACTTTCGGCGTATTCCGAACCGTCGCGACGGCGGACGCGAACCGTTTTCGCGGCGCGGTCGATAGAAATCGCTTCCGAACCGGTTCGAACGTCGACGCGGAAACGACGGCGCAACAGTTCCGGAGTCGCGACGAGAAGCGCGTCGCGGTTAGTAACGCCTCCGAGTCGGTAGGGCAAACCGCAGTTGGCGAACGAGACGTAATCGCCGCGTTCTAAAAGGATTATGTCGGCTTTTTCGTCGAGACGGCGAAGTCGGGTCGCGGCGGTCGCGCCCCCGGCGACGGCTCCGATAACGATCGTTTTCATTGCGAAGGCTCCTTTAATTTAAAAGATAACGCTAACTTTAGGGGTCGTTTCAAAATATTAGGCGAAACAACGGTTAAAAGTCGACCAAAATGGGAGTCTTAAAACGCTTAAAAAAGTCGGTCGACGGCGACCGAACCTAATTTTTTCGCGGTTTCTTTTTGAACATATGTTTATTATAACGCAGAAAAGAACATATGTCAAGAATAAATTGTAAAATTTGGCAATTTTTTTCAATTGGGGAAGACTTGGTAGGACGAGGGAAGAGAAAACGCGTTTTATTCGAGAAAAGAAAAAGAAGGGAAAACGGAAAAGACGGCGGACGCGGCGAACAAGAACACAAAACGTCGACGGAGCAAACTCCGCCGACGTCGCGTCGTTGTTTTGGGGAAACCGGATTAAGTTAAACGGCGTCGATTCAAGATAATCGCAAGCGGCGTTAACTTATTTTACCGGAATCATTTGCGCCGCGTCGACGATGACGTGCCCGTTCGTCCCTTTCGCGAAAATCTCGATCGACGCTTTTTTGTCGTCGCCGACTTTGATTTGGCCGATCGAAACGAAAAGACCGTCGATCGCCGGTTTCGCCTTTTGATCGACCGTCGCCTCGACCGTTTCAATCGCCGATTTCGCGACGACCGGGACGTTCGTCGCGCGGTTCGAGAGCGCCGAATAAGAAACGCGGCAGTCGTAAACGCCGGGATTCGGCAGGTTAAAGTCGAAACGGACCGACTTGCCGTCCTTGTCTTTATTGTCGTCGTGCAGGTAGCCGTCGTCGACGAACGGACGCGTAACGCAGCCGCGCACCCAAACGCCGTTGAGCGTCGCGTCGTTCGAGTCGAGCGTCGTCGCCGGAAGGTCGCTCGCCCGAATCGGTTTCGGACGGTCGCCGTATTCGAGGACTTGACCGTCTTCGAGGAGGCGCGCCTTCAGCGTTTCATACGGCAAATCTTGCGGAGCGACCTTCGCGTCGAGCGAGAGGCAGGCGGCCGTCGCGGCGCTTTGACCGAGAATCATAAAGACCGGCTCCATTCGGATCGAACCGAACGCGATGTGCGTGCAGCTGACGCAAACCGGAACGAGAAGGTTGTCGCACTCCGCTTTTTTCGGGAGAAGCCCGCCGTAATCGATCGGATACGGGCCGCCCGGGTTGACCTGCACGTCGCCTTCGTTGCGGACGGTCGGCTTGCCGTCGGCGGTAACGTCGACGTAGCGTTGAATGTGGTGCGAGTCCATATTGTAGGAGCCCATCCCGACCGAGCGCGGCGTGTCGTCGAGGTAGCGGAGGTGGCGTTCCGAAACGACGAAATCGCCGACCAAGCGGCGCGCTTCGCGAATGTACATCTGATGCGACCAGTTGCCGTTGTCGGTAAATTCGTCTTTCGCGAGGCCCCACTTTTGGAACTCGGCGCGGATTTTTTCCGGAACGCGCGGGTGGTTTTGCAGCGTCCACATCAGGCCCTTTTGCCAATTCAGGTGCGCTTGGTAAATCGCTTCGCGTTCTTCGTAAGTCCCGTTAGGATAACCGTAATTGCCGCCGATGTAGTCGGTCGAAACCGCTTTGTTGTTGTTCGAGTCGGTCTTGTAGTTCGGCATCGGCGAGAAGTTCGTGAAGATCGTCTGACCGGCTTCGATGGAGCGGAAGAGGATTTCGTATTGTTTTTCGTCGTAATTTTCAGGTTTTTCAAACGGCGCCATATTCCGCTTGTCGTTGGTGAGGCACATGCGGAGGTTGTACGCTTGAATGCGGTCGTCGCCCTCGCCGTCGGCGCCGTTGATTTTGGCGTTGACGAACGGAAGAAGGCCGCTGTCCGGATTGCCGCGCTCGACGTAAGGGTCGACCGGCCCTTCGAATTGGTGATAAATCGCGTTGCGGACTTGAATCCCGTTCAGCGTTTCGCCGTACTTGGCGTTCGGTTCGCGCCCGGTCGTGAAGGAAACGCCCGCCGCGGCCATTAGGTCGCCTTCGTAAGTCGCGTCGATAAAGATTTTGCCGACGAAGGTTTTGCCGGAAAGCGTCGTAATCGAGCGAATCGACGCGCCCTCTTTGACGACGCCTTTTTCGCGGTCGAGGCGTTCGTTTTTGAAGACGGGAATCTTATATTCGGCGACGAAATCTTCGAACACCTTCTCGGCGACATGCGGTTCGAAGACCCACATCGTTTTCGTGTCGTTGTCGATACCGCGTCCGCCTTGACCCGGGATGCCGTTTTGACGCGGCATTTTTTGGAACGTCCAAGCGTCGTCGTTTTGGTAGTGGAGCCAAAGTCGGTGGTAAAATTCGCGCGACAGCCCGCCGATAACCGTGCGGTTGCCGGAGTCGGTGGCGCCGAGCCCGCCGCTCGAGAGGCCGCCGAGGTGTTTGTCCGGCGAAACGACGACGACCGTTTTGCCCATTTTCTTCGTTTGGACGGCGGTCGTGATCGCCGCGCTGGTTCCGCCGTAAACGACGACGTCGTATTCGTTTGCGATAGCCGGTTCTTCGGCGCGAACCGAAGCGAGCGGCGTCGAAAGCGCGAGAAGAGCCGCCGTCGCGCAAAAACCGGCGACGGTCGCGAAGAGCGTTTTTTTCATAAAGCGTCTCCTAAAAAGGGGGAAAAGCGGGAGCGACGAACGGAGCGTCGCAACGCGTTGAAAATCTTTGGGTTAAGTCCGGAGGCAAAACGGACGACGAGCGACGCGAACCCGAGCGCCGCCGTCGACGCGTCCATTATACCCGGAACGACCGCGCCGCGCAAGCGTTTTTTGAAGAAATCGCCGGGCGGCGCCGACTCGAGCGTTCGGGAACGAGTCGGCGGGCAAGCGTCGCGGCGGAAATTGCGCTAACCGGCGCGGTTAAAAAGGTTGCGTTTGCCGTTTAATTGTCGAGCGAGTATTTTTCGCCGCCGTTGGCCGACGCGATCGAGAGCATCACTTTGTCCGAAATCGTTTCGCCGACGAAGCGAACCGAGCCGTCCGCCATCGAGACGTTCAGGCCGCCCGGGTGATGGCTCGTCCAAACCCCGACGACTTTGAAGGGGCTGAAACGACCCGTTCCGCTCGTCGTCGACGTGTCGCCGCGCGATTCCGCTTGAATCCCGGCGTTGATGTAAAACCTTGCCGCAGTGGACTTAATGGAGCAAATGTTCCAGTAGCCGTTGTTCGGCGATTGATAGTCGGAGCCCGCGTTCATAATGTAAGCGCCGCGCTGCCAACCGCGATAACCTTTGTAATTGTTCCAAGACGACTCGAAGTAAAGAAGCGTGTTCGACGTGCCGTCGGTCGCGAACGAGAAATTGCGGTGGTAGCCGACCGTGAGAAGACCCGCCGCCGAAATGCCGCCGCTCGTGGTGCGCGTGGTGAGAACCGGATAAACGTCCGTCGAGTCGGGCTTTTGGTCGGTGGGGCCGGCGTTGCCGTAATAGTGCGACGTAAACCAAGTCGTTTCGCCGCTTCCGACCGAGTTAACCGTCGAGCAGGACGGGCAAAGGAAAGCGTCGACGCGGTGTTCGCCGGCTTTCGCGTTCGTGTCGGCGTGGTTGTAGTTGCGGTTCCAGTCGAGGAGTTCGTAAACCGCGGTTTGTTCGAGGTAAGGGCAAGATTTCGCGAGGACGCCGAGCCAATGTTGCTTGTTCGTTTTCCCGACGATGAAGTAGCCGTCGTTCGGCAGGTTGTTGTTAATATCGTGGTAGTTGTGCGCCGCTAAAGCGAGTTGTTTCATGTTGTTAGTGCATTGCATTCGGCGCGCCGCCTCCCGAGCCGCTTGGACGGCGGGGAGAAGCAAACCGATCAAAATGCCGATGATCGCGATGACGACCAAAAGTTCGACAAGCGTAAAGCCTTGTCGGTTAAACGGTTGCGTCGCGGCAAAACGCGCCGGACGAGAGAGGAAACGTTGCATTGTTAAAATTCCTTAAAACTTAACGAGGAAAAAATAATTGCCGCGCCGTCGGAATGAAACGGGATGAAACGACGTCGCGTCAATGCGTTAAACGCGAATAATAAGAAGGTTGCGGTTGGAGCGCTAAGCGACGTCGTTACTCGGCCGCCGGGACGTCGACGACGATCGGAACGCCCGCTTCGACCGTGAACGACGTCGAGTAGTCGGGGAACATTTTGTCGGCGACTTGATCCGGATCGTCGGCGGGCGCTTCGTTGTAACCTTCGACGGTAACGGTATATGCGCCGGGCGCGACGCCGTGTTTCGCCGGAATGTCGAACTTGCCGTCTTTGATCGTTTGAATCGCGCGGTAACCGTCGCCCTGCGGCGTGAAGGTGATCGTGCCGAGCGGAATCGGCTCGCCGCCGTAGGTCGCTTCGCCTTGTAACGCGGTTTTGCCGCCGTTCGAGCAGCCGGAGACGACGAAAAGTCCGCCGAGTCCGACGCAAAGGCAAAGAAGCGGCGCGAAAAGTCGAGGAAATAACGAGTTGCGCATAAGATTTACTCCTTGAATGAAACGAAAGCGACGACGCGAAAAACAAACGACGGCGCCGCGCCGGGACGAACGAACGCTCGCGTTGGAACATAAGGTTTCCGAAATAAGGAGATAAGCGACGCGTCGTTCGGAGGAAAGAAAACAAACGGAGAGGCGCCCGCTCCGCCGAGGAACGCGCCGCCTCTCGAGGCCGTTTAAAGGTCGGCGTTATTTCGAGTTCGAGCGAACCGAAAAGCCCTTGAAGAAGTAGCCGTCCGACTCGACCGCGCCGAAAAACGCGCTCGCGCCGACTTGGACGTTCGCTTCGTCGAACGGAGGCAACGCCGAACCGTCGATTTTTTGCGAATCGTAACGTTGATCCGGCGAACTCAAAATCGCTTTCAACAGTTTCGAGGCGATCGTTTTGCCTTCCGGAGTTTTGCCCAAGCGGAACAGCTCGTAATTGGAGCGCAACCCTTCGACGTTGCGAGCGTATCCCTGCAGGAAGAGCCCGTTTGTCTTGCGCGTTTCGGCGTTCAACAAAGCGAGAATCCGCGCGTGTTCCGGCGTGTCCGCGATCGTCGCCGCGCCCGCTTCCGCTTCTTTAAGTTTCGCGAGCAAGTATTGGACGTCGTTCGAGACGAAGAGGCAACCGTTCGCGACGCCGAAGACCGCGCCGTCGATGATTTCCGCTTCCGGGCCGGGCGTCGCGGCGGTCGCCGTCGCGGCGGTTTGCGGACGCGCGGACGGTCGAGTCGGACGCGTCGGTCGGGTCGGGCGAGTCGGAACGCGACGCGTCGAGGCGTCGGACGATTCGGCGGCCCCGCGGTTCGCGGCGTATTGCCAGAAGGAGCGTCCGTCGAGTTCGAGCGCGACGAAGTCCGGGTCGGAATTGAACATACGACCGAGCGTTTCGCGCGCCGTTTCCTCTTTGCCTTCCAAAATATTCAGCGAGACGACGTATTTTTCGCCGTCTTCGACGCGTTTCGGGTCGAAGGCGTTCGTCGAGGTGAATTGGCGGCCGAAGTTTGCGAAAAGATCGGAGCCCAAATTGACTTGCGGGCCGTTGCGGTCTTGTTCGAGGGACGCGAGAACGTCGTTCCAAGCGCCTTCGGTTTCCAAAAATTCGTCGAAGAGCGGGCCGAAGTTGTTGAACGCCGTCAGCGCGTTGACGTTGAGCGTCGTATAGCGGTTCGCGTTCGGGCCGACCCAAGAAGGCGGCGACAGCGATTCGACGTTGTTGAACGCGAGCATTTTCAGCGCGAGCGTCGGCGGGTTCGGAACGTAAACCTTAACGCGGTAAACCGCTTCAAAATTTTCCGACGTAAAATCGAGCGTTCCGCCGACGCCTTTGATTCCGTCGAAACCTTGTTTCGCCAAAATGACGAACGGGGAGCGCGCGTTCAGCTCCGAAGCCGGCGTCATCGAACGAATCGCTTCGCCCGCTTCCAACGGTCGACCGAAGAAGCGAACCTGCGGCGTCGCGGAACCGCCGACGGTCGCCGCGTCTTGAACGCAACGGCGCATAATCGCTTGGTACTCCGGCTGCGTCGCGAGCGAAACCTTCGTGTCGCCGGCCAACTTGCGCAAAAGTAGCTCGGCGAGATATTTTTGGTCGGTCGCCAAAAGAAGCTGCGGATGCGCGACGTAATACGCCTTGCGCGCCGTCGGGTGCGTTTCGTCCGGCGGGAAGGTGAGAACGGTCGCTTCGATCGATTTCGTTCCGACCGGAATGCGTTCTTTCGACGCTTCGCCGAGTTTCGCCGCCGTCGCTTCGCGAATCAAACGAGTGAGGAACTCGTTGACTCGTTCCGAATTGCCGGAGACGTTCATCATCGCCGCGACGCCCGGTTTTTTGCCCGGGAGCGCGATCAAGCCGACGCCGACTTCGCCGGTCGGAAGCGAGGCCAAGTCGTCGAGCGTCAAGCCCAAGCGGTTCGGCCAAGCGTCTTCGATCTGCGCCCGCAACGATTCGCGGAACGCTTTGAAACTCGGGTTGGAAAGCGTTTCGTTAAATTGCGTTTGCGACCAATGTTCGCGAAGTTGCGCGACGTCGGAAACCGCGACGTATATCTGCGTCGTTTCCGGGAAAAAACGATCCGTTTTAATTTGCGCGAAAAGGGGCGAGGAGGCGAAAAACGTCGTTCCCGCTATAAAGAGCGAGAAAAAATAGAAAAAATTTCGCATTTTCCGTTTGCGCATACTTGAAATCTCCTTACTTTTGAAAACAATAGGGGAAAACGCGTCCCAACGCCGACCGGCGCCGTTAGGCGGCGTCGACGAGCCGACGTTCGGACGAACGCGAAACCGACGAAACGCCGACCGCTCCGTTTGCGAGAGCGGCGAGCGAGCGCGGTTGCGTTCGACGCGTCGGCGAGCGACGGCGACGTTTTCCGCGCGAAGTTCGCGCCGCGCGTCAAAACGGAAAAATCGCGGCGCGAACTCCAGTTTGACGCTTTAGTATAACTATACTCGTTTTTCCCGTTTGCTTCCAGTCGTTTTGACCGTTTAAAACTCAAGTTTTTTCAAAAATATTCCGATTTTGCGGCAAATACGTCTTGTTTTGTTTATTTTATGTAATTTAACGTCGAACTTTTGACGCCAAACGCAATGTTTCAGCATAAATACCAATCGGAAACGCTCGTTCAAGACTCGATACACGGTTACATCGCTTTCGCGTCGCCGCGCGGCGACCGAGAGCCGGGGGAAACGAGTTGCGAGCGCGACCTTATCGACTCGCCTTGGACGCAGCGACTGCGCCAAATTCATCAACTGCAAACCGCTTGGCTCGTTTACCCGACGGCGGAACATTCGCGGTTCCAACACGTTCTTGGGACGACGCGCTTGGCCGGTCGCGTTTGGGAGGCGTTGCGCGAGAGTTTTTACCGCGTTTTCGAAGAAAATCCGGAGTTGGCCGACGGCGACCGCCCGGTTCCGTCGCCGCGTTGCGTCGAGTCGCTCTTGCGCGTCGCGGCGCTCCTGCACGACGTCGGACACGGGCCGTTCGGGCACTTCTTCGACGAACATTTTTTGAGCCGTTTTCAAACGCCGAGCGGCGACCGCCTGACGCACGAGACGCTCGGCGCCGAGATCGTCGCGTCGGAGTTGGCCGAGATTATCGCCGGGATTCGCCGAACGCCGAACGGGCTCTTCGAACCGGGCGAGCGGCTCGAGCCGAGCGACGTCGCGTTCCTGATCGTTCGACCGAAAAACGACGCGGCGGACGAGCGCAAACCGTTTTGGCTCCGAATGTTGCGTTCGCTCTTTTCCGGGCTTTACACCGTCGACAATATGGACTTCGTCCTGCGCGACGCGAGCGCGTCCGGATTCGGCGGGCGACCGTTTGATTTAGATCGGCTGTTGCATTATTCATTCTTTTCAAAGCGCGGGTTGACGATACATCGCAAGGGCGCGCCGGCGTTGGAGCGCTTTCTGGACGCGCGGGCCGACCTTTTCCGTTCCGTTTATTTTCATCGGACGGTGCGAGCGATCGACGTCGCGTTGGCCGACCTTTTCCGAGAGAGCGCCGATTTGCTCTTTCCGACCGGCAATCCGCTCGACGCGCTCGACGAATATTTGCGTTTTACCGAATGGGCGCTCGTCGCGGACGTCGCTTCTTGGGACAAGTCGACGAATCCGAAAAAACGCGAGTTGGCGCCCCGTTGGCGAGAATTTTTGGAACGAAAAGTCGGTTGGCGCCTTATCGCCGAAAAAACGATCTCTTTTCGAATAGGGGAACGGGAAGAAGCGTCGATTTTCGCGTCGCCCGCGCTCTTTGAAGCGGCGTTCCGAGCGAAGGCGCCCGCCGCGTTGCGCGATTTGCCGTTGCGTTTCGACGTCGCGAAACATACTCGGCTTCCGGCGGGGTTCGCGACGCGGAATTTCCTTTATAATCCGGAAAACGACGTTGTCGTCGGGCTCGACCAAGAGGACGCGTACCGGCAAGCGGAGAAGAGTTTCCGAATTTGCCGGATTTACGGACGCTCCGACGAAGCGCGCGACGCGATTCTCGAAACGTTCAAGCGACTGACCGGCGACGGTTCCGGCGACGATTTGACGAATATGTAACGTCGCTTGAAAACGGCGTCGAATTGCTTGCGTCGCGACGAAAAGGAGTCTTTTCAAACGCGGCGTTGGGGAGCGGAAGACGAGGAAAATTGAGCGTTGATTTGAAAGTTGCGGCGTTAATGCGGGCGCGCGACATTAATAACGAAGGGGAGCGCGGCGAGTGAAGAGGTTGCGTTGGGAGGCGGCGCTGGTCGGCTTGGTCGCGTTGGCGGCGACGTTGGCGGCGGCGGAGCGAACGCCGTTGACTTGGGACGAAGGGGACGCGTTCGTTCGAGCGGAGCGCGTCGCCGCTTGGACGCGAGCGGTCGTCGTCGGGCCGCAAAAGTTAAAAGAAACGTTTTGCGTCGACGAGGCGGAATCGGAAAATGGCGCCGATTTTAACGTTTCCGCCGAAAACGCGGGGAACGTCGGCGAGAAAAAAGACGGCGCGACGCCGGGAACGGCGTTAAAGTCGACGCAAACCGCGTCGTCTAACGCTGAAGAAACAAAAAAAGAGGCGGAGCGGGAACAAGGCGAACGCCGCGAACGCCCGCGTTTCGGCGAGGTCGAACGAGCGGCGCTCGAATATTTTTCGCGGTTCGACGGGCGCCGCGCGCTCTTTTCGGAGCGCGCGATCGAAGCCGGTTGGCCGCACGTCGTTTATCGAGAAGGGCATCCCGCCGGTTATTCGATCGCGATCGCGTCGGGACGAGCGTTCGCTTTGCGGTTTTTGCCGTTTTTGTCGGAAAAAACGGCTTTCCGTTTGGGCCCGATCGTCCTTTGGGCGACGGCGTTGGCGGCGATTTTTTACCGCGTCGGGCGAAATTGGGGACGGTTTGCGGCGATTTTAGCGGTTGTAGGGATCGCGTCGATTCCGCGGGTCTTCGGACACGCGCAACTTGCCGGCGGCGACTCGCTCTTGATTTCGAGTTGGCTCTTGGCTTGGGCGTTTTTTGACGCGGCGCTCGCGTCGAAACGGGGCGCGATCTTTCTCGGCGGAGCGGTCGGCGTTTCATTTTGCGCAAAGTTTAGCGGTTTTGCGGTCGTCGCTCCGTTGGCGGGGGGCGCGCTTGCGACGCTTTGGACGCGTCGGCGAAACGGATTGCGCGTTTTAGAGGAAACGCGTAAAACGCGCGACGAGGGTAAAATCGGGGAAATGGGCGAGACGGGGCGCGCTTCCCAAAAGGAACGCGACGCAATCTTGGCGGCGTCGGGGCGGTTCGCGCTAGCGGCGCTCGTCGCGGCGGCGGTCTTTTTCGCGGCGAATCCTCCTCTTTGGGCGCGACCGTTCGCCGGTTTCGAAACCTTTGTTTCGCTGAACTTGCGGCGCGACGGTTTCAACGTTCCGATCTATTTTCTCGGGAATATTTATTCGCCGTCGCGTCCGCTTCCTTGGTGGAACGGCTTTTTTTGGTTGGCGACGACCGTTCCGACGGCTCTTTTAGCGTTCGCCGCGTTGGGGAGCGTCGCGACGGCGTTGGGACGGATTGAACGAAATAGGGGAAATGGGGGAAATAAAGAGAATGGCGGAGACGAAGAAAAGGGGGAAGTTGGAGTAAAAAAAGGAGACGGAGAGAGCGAAGGAAGCGGAAGAGACGGAGGGAATAGGGAAAACGGGGAAAACGAGCGAAACCGCGCGACGGAGGCGATTGGGACAAGTTGCGAAAACGACGAGGACGACGAAAGCGGGAGGAATGGGCAAGTCGGCGAGAACGCGGAGACGGTCGGGAACGCGGAGACGGTCGGGAACGCGGAGACGGTCGAGAACGCGGAGACGGTCGGGAACGCGGAGACGGTCGGGAACGAAGGGGACGCGAACGTCGACGGCGAACGACGACGGGCGGCGGGACTCGCGTTAGCGTTTGCGGCGACTTTGCCGTTGGCGCGGATTATTCCGGGGATTCCAACGCACGACGGCGCGCGACTTATTATCGCGTCTTTTCCGTTTATAGCGATTTTAGCGGCGTTGGGCGCGACCGTTTTCGTCGATTGGTGCGAACGAAGGGCGGCAACGGCGTTTTTAGGGCGAGCGCGGCGGCGAAAGGCGGCGACTTTGGACGCGCTAATCGTTAAAATCGCTAAACTTGAACGCAATTCCTCGACCCGGAACGAGAGCGAAACCCGCGAAAGAATTTGGGGAAAATGGGAAGAATGGAGAGAACGGGAGGAGCCGAAGAGACGCAAAAAGAACGCGAGGACGGCGCGGCGGTCGGCGCAAGTCGTCGTTTTGGCGGCGTTTGCGGTCGGCTTCGTCGATTTGGTTCGGTCGGCGCCGCAATATTTGTCCTTTTATAACGCGACGCTCGGCGGCGTCGTCGGGGCGCCGCGTCGCGGAATGGAGGCGACGTATTATTGGGACGCGTTCGACGCCGACGCGGTCGCTTGGTTGAACGCAAAGATCGGCGCCGCGCGCGCCGCCGGGCGACCGTCCGGCGTTCTTTTCGGCGCTTTTTCGTCGCAAACGCTCGATTATTATCGACGTTGGGGGACGCTTGCGACGTCGGAAATCGCGACGATTTCGGCGCCGGACGCTTTCGCTAACCGCGGTCGTTTCGGATTTTACGTCGTTCAGCGCCGCCCGTCCGGTTGGTCGACGCTCGATTTGGCGCTCTTCAAAACCGCGCGTCCGATTTACCGCAAAACGGTCGGCGATCCGTTGGATTTTCGGACGAAAAACGGCGGGCGGCGCGAAGTCGTTCTGCTCGAAATTTACGACTTTCGCGACGTCGAGCGCGTTTTAACGTCGGCGACGCGACCGCAAGAGAGCGGCGAAGAGCCGTCGCGTTGAAATAGAGAGAATGGGTAAAAAAATGAACGAAGAGCCGTCGCGTTAAAATAGAGGGAATGAACAATAATTGCGCGAAAAGTCGTCGCGCCAAAATGGCGAGAATGGGTAAAATGAGGGCAAGGAGTTGACGCGTTAAAATAGCGAGAATAAAAAGAAAGATTGGGATTGGCCGAACGCGACGGAGCGGGAACGGGCGACGTTGCGTCGGCGTTGAGTTTTGAAAATTAAGAAAAACGACGCGAATTTGAGTTCGCGTCGTTTTTTTGATTTTGGAGGAAAAGTTCGGAACGCGTTTCGGCGGCGGACGAACGACGGAAAGCGCGTTTTACCAACCGCTTTCGAGCAAACCGACGATCTGTTCGGCGATTTTATCGATCGCTTCTTGCTGCGCGGTCGCGGTCGATTGGCCCATTTCCGCGACGAGGTAGCCTTGGCTCGAAACGTTCGCGCCGCCGTTCGACGTTAAGAGGAGCGGAGCCGTTTCCGATAAAACGACGTCCCCGCGACGCGTCCGCAAAACCGCTACGACCGATAAGTTCGCGCTCTTTTGCCGCGTGTCGTTGTATCGGTTGAACGCCGAAACGCTTTGCGTTTCCGAAACGAGGCGCGCCGAAAGGGTCGCGTCGGCTTCGTCCGGCCCGGCGAGCGAATACGGCGTTTGTTCGGTAATCTTTTTGCAAATCGCTTCGGTCAATCGTTCGCCGAACGCCGCGCGGTAAGTGTCGGCTTCGACCGTCGGAACGAAAATCGTTTCGATTTTGTCGTCGTAAAGACCGCGCGGCCCGACGTTGTAACCGGCGCAACCGCAAAGCGTTAAGGAAACGGTCGACGCGACCGCGACGACGACGGCGCCGAGGAACGCGAACGTTCGGCGACGCGACGGACGGCGAGGAAAATCGGCGAAACGCGGGGGAAAAAACGACGGCATAAACTTTTCGGTTGCGGGGAAAGGGGAAGGAAAACGGGGAAAACGGCGAGGCGAACGGACGTTTTGTCGTCGAAAGCGGCGTTTTCCTTGGAAGGAACGCGGGGAAAACGGCGAGTCGAACGGAGGCGACGCGACGATTCGAACGCGATTTTAACGATCGTAACGTTTATGAAAACAAATGTTTTCGCGACGTTTTAAGACAAGCGTTCGAAAAAATGGTTCTTGAAACGTCGCGATCTTTTTGCGTTAGTAACGACGGGGCGCGTCCGGGTCGGCGGCGACGTTTTCGCGCTCCGGATCGGTCGAGGAAGAAGAGCCGGTCGGCTTGTCGGCGTCGGAATCGGCGCCGATTCGGTCGAGCGAGTCTTCGCGGCGGGCGATACGAGCGAGTTCCGCCGGGGGCGCTTCTTCGAAATATTGGTTTTTCGACTTCGGGAGGAAGGGCGCGACCGGGCGAATCCAAGCGAATTGATCCGCTTCGGCCGGTTTTTCCGCGATCGTCTCGTAAGAGCGGGCCGCTTCGGTCGCATAATAACTGTTCGGAAAATCGCGAACGAGACGATTATAATAGGCGCGGGCCGACGCGAAGTTGCCGCGTTTCTCGTAATATTGGCCGACGACGAAGAGTTGCTTCGCCTGTTCCTCTTTGATTTTTTCGAGTTCTTCGAGGACGACGTCCATATTCCCGCGCCCGCTTTTTTGCGCGGTTTCGGCAAGGGCGCGCGCCTGTTCGAGCGGCGCCGTGTCGTAAAACGGGCCTTGATAGGACTTGTGCAGCGCGATCATCGCCAATCGGCAAGCGTCCTCGGAGTATTTGCTTCCCGGGTAGAACTCGTAAAGTTGCTTGTAATATTGCGCGGCGGTCGCGAAGGCGCCGTCGCCGGGATTGACGCCGCGTCGCATATGGGCGTTCGCCAACGCGAAGAGGGCGGCCGGCGCGAGTCCGGAGTCGGAAGCGTCGTTGAGGAAGATCGTTTCGAACGCTTTTTGCGCTCCGGCGAAGGAGCTGAAACGCGGCTTGTCTTTTTCGGTCAAGTTGACGCTCGGGCCGGTCGCCGCTTCGGAACATTCGGTCCAATAACAGCCGATATAATAGAGACGTTTCATCGCCGTGTTTTTGTAAATCGAGTTGGCGTAAGTCTTTACGAGCGCGCGGAAACAGACGAGGGCGCGATTGTAATCCTTGTAAAAGAACCAACATTCGCCGGCGAAGAAGAGCCCGTCTTCTTCGATAAGCGTTCCGTATTCGCCGACGTTTTCTTTTTTCGAAAAGTCGCGACGCGGTTTGAGGGCCGGGCCCGGCCAACGTTCGGCGGCGCGTTCGTAAAGGACGGCGGCCTCTTTGAGGAGTTTCGGTTCCTTCGTTTTATAATATTCCTTTTGTTTTTCGCAGGCTTGACGCATATACTCGAGCGCGGCGCGTTCGTCCGGGCCCATTCCGAGCCAACCGCGAATACGGTCGACGGTCAGCGCGTATTTCGACCAATCGATCGGCGTCGGCTGTTCCTTTTCCCAATCGTAAAGTTCGCGCGAGTATTCCTCGTCGCTCATCATTCCGAGGTCGGCGGCGGTTACTTGACGAATGAACGACGATTCGCGTTCTTGGCGAGCGAAGGGGCCGTTCGGGTCTTTGAAGACGTCGCCGTCGTCGGAGATCGGTTGGAGGTAGCGCGGCGTTTTGTCGAGCGATTTTTGACGCGCTTTTTGTTTTTTGACCCAATCGGCGTATTCTTGTTCGAGTCGGCGTTCCGTTTCTTCTTTGTCGGCGAGCGATTCGCGACGCGGCGCGTCGACTTTGTCGCTTTCGGGCGCGTCGGTCGGTTCGCCGAGCGCGGTTCCTTCGGTCAAAAAGGCGGGAAGTTCGCTAACGGTCGGCGGCGCGGAGGTTTCGGCTTCGGTTGCGGAAGGGGCGGCGTTCGGAGCGTTCGGAGCGTCGACGGGCGGCGCGTCGCCGGGGAGCGGGCCGAGCGACGCCGGGTCGAAAACGGGGAAGGACGGATCGAGCGTCGGGAAGGGCGCGTCGACGGCGGACGCGTCGGTCGAGGGAAGGTCGACGTTCGAAGGGGGCGCGTCCGTTTGACCGCGGAGCGCCGTCGTTTTCGGGAAGGCCGCGTCGAAGGCGACCGGGGCGGAGACGCCGGAATCGCCGCAAAGTCGACAGCCGCCGCCGACGCTCAAACCGAGAGCGAGCGACGCGACCGCGAACGGGCGGGCGGCGAACGGCGAAAGGGGCGATTTTTTGCGTTGCGTCATTGCGAACTTCTTTCTTGCGAGGGCGCGGATTGCGGGGATTGTCGGAGTTTGGGGGATTCCGAGGTTGGGGGCGAATTTTGCGATTGCGTCGACGTTTCGAACGTTTCCGGCGCTTCCGCGTTTTCCGGTCGCGGCGTTCGGGACGAATCGATAAACCGCATAAAGTTGGCCGTTTTTAAGCGGCGGTTTAATACGCGGGCGAGGTAACGACCGACCAAATCGCGGTACGCGGCGCGCCCTTGCGGCGAAAACTCGTCGAACGGCGCCGATTCGTCTCCGCCGGCGAGCGCAAGGGACGCTTCGAGGAGGCGGAACGCGGCGATCGTCGTCGGAATTAACTCGAAAAATTGCTTTTCGACGCGGCATCGAGCGCAAACGACGCCTCCTTCGTTCGGCGCGAAAAGGACGCGACGATCCGGGTTTTTAACGGAGTCGAGCGGAAGCTCTTCGCCGCACTCGACGCAAAAACGGGTCGACGGGAACTCGCCCAACGCGTCGAGGAGGCCCGCTTCGTAAGCGGCGAGTCGGCGCGGAACGTCGTCGTCCGTTTGGAAGCGAGCGAGCGTCGCGTCGGCCAAGTCCCAAAGCTCGGGGAGCGGCTCGTAATCGACGGTCGCCGCGTCGAGCGTTTCGGCGAGGTAATAACCGGCGTAAAGCCCGCGGAGGTTGCGCCGCGTCGGGCGAAATCGGCGAACGAGCTTCGCCTCGGTTAGGAGGTCGAGCGCGTCGCGATTTTTCCGAATGAAGGATACCCGAATCGAGGCGAGTAAGTCAAGAGATGTTTCGAACGGATTTTTCAACCGTCGGGCGCCCTTGGCCAACGCGCCGACTTTGCCGAAGTCGCGAGAGAAGAGGGTAACGATCGAACTCGACTCGCTAAAATCGACGGTTCGGACGACGAGCGCGTTGGTTGTTTCGAGACTCATTGGAAACTCGGCGGTTGTAGGAAAGGGGGAAACGGGGGGAACGGGGG
>JAFSDX010000259.1 GCA_017436025.1 Thermoguttaceae bacterium | reverse complement strand
TCGGCGGCGTCGGAATTTTGGTCGACGAAAGCGGCGACGACCGCTACCTCGGCTTCCTTCGAGCGCAAGGCCAAGCGCTTTGCGGGCTTGGGCTCCATATCGACCGCGCCGGAAGCGACGATTATCGCGCCGCGTTATGGGCGCAAGGCGTCGGCGCGCCGGGCGGGTTCGGCGCGATTCTCGACAAAGACGGGAACGACCATTACTACGTCGGCGGCTACTATTACGACTCTTATCCGGAACACCCGGGACACGACGGTTGGGGACAAGGGATCGGCGCCGGAATTCGACGCGTCGCTTGCGGCGGGATCGGGCTTTGCCTCGACTGCGGCGGGGACGACGCTTACGAGTTCGACTACTTCGGACACGGCGGCGGTTACTGGATGGGCGTCGGCGTCGCTCGCGACTTCGGCGGGAACGATATTCGTTACGCCGCCACGTCGACGCGCTACGACGGTTCGCATCGCGACCAAGCGCGTTGGCAACGCTTTGGCTGCGGGTTCGGCTGCCATTACGCCGTCGGTTATCTCTTCGACGACCTTGGCGACGACGCGTACAACGGCACGATTATGGGGCTCGGAATGGGCTGGGACCTCGGCGCCGGTTTCCTCGTCGACTTCCTCGGCGACGACGCGTTCGAAGCGACCGGCGGTTTGACGCAAGGCGCGGGGGGCGAAGGAAGCGTCGGCGTCCTGATGAATTATCGCGGTTCGGACATTTACCGCGGCAACAACCAAGGCTACGCTTCGTCGCACTTGACGTATCATTCGCCGAGCGATTGCGGCGCGAACTATAGTTTTGTCGTCGATCACGGCGGAAACGATCAATACGGTTGTCGCGCCGCGAACAACGCCGTTTCGACGCGCGGCATGACGACCGGTTTCATTATCGACCGTCCGGCGCCGAACGAGCCGCAACCGCAGGCGAACGCGCAAGGTCAACCGCAGGCGGGCGCGCGCCCGTCGACGGCGCAAGGTTTCCAAGGCGCGTCGGGTTCGATTCGCACGATGGCGGCGCCTCCTCCGACGGTGGAGCCGGTGTATAATTTCGACAACGCCGGCGGAATCCAAGGCGGAATGGGGCGCGGTTGGCGACTCTTCGGCGGCGGCATATGATCCGTCGAGACGGTTAAAAACGAGAAAAGGGCGAACGTCGAACGGCGTTTGTCCTTTTTTCGCGGCGACCCTACTTGTAAAGTTTTGCGTTGCGAATAGAATAAAGCGACGACTTTGTTGTGCGTAAAATTTTCGTTGAAGATAAAGATGCGTAAAATTTTCGTTGAAGATAAAGAAAGGGGAGAAATGAGCGCGGAAGGAAGGAAGGAAGGCGCGGGGGGATGGTGCGTCAAATTCTTAATCGCTAATATATTGGCTTTTATATTGCTGTCGTGCGTTGGGTATTTCTATCGTTCTGGTCGGGGTGACTTGCCGTATAGTCGTATTTGTTGTAGCGCGGAAGGTTATGTTGTATTAAATCTAGACGCAAACGCTTTAAATAATGGATATTTTCTGGAAACGGGGCTCCCTACAAATTCTTGCGACGTTTTGGTTATGGGGTCGTCGCATATAGAGGCACAACAAGTTCAAAAAGACAAAAATTGCGTTTATCTTTTAAATCGCCGCTTTGAAAATCAAGATTCGCCATTAACTTTTTATTCTTGCGGAATTAGCGGTTATTTTTTAACCGAAATAGTCGCGCGTTACGAAGTAGCGTTGCAGGAGTATGGGCCTAAAAAATACGCGCTAATAGAGATGTTTGGAATGGCGCCTAGTATAGCGTCGATAGAAAATGCATTGAGTCCCAAGATTTATGAACGATACGATTGGAGAACGGAGAACGTAGATTCTTGGGGGAAAACCATTAGGTCTTTGGGGGCGATGCGTTGGATGTGGCCTTCGCGTATGCCGGCAAATGTTAATAATGAGATTGTGAAAAAAGATGGAAAAATTTCGCGCGATAACGTAAACGCTTGGGATACGGCGGTAGCCGATATGGCGAAAAAGCTAATGTCGACGTCCGAAAGGTATGGCGTTAAACCGATAATTTTTTATCACGGGCATAAATATACGACGCTCGGGTATAACGGCGAGTTTGTGCCGACTTGGGATGTGGAAAAAATCAAAGCCTTCCGCGCGATTTGTGAACGCGAGGGAATTATTTTTGTCGACGTAACGGAGCGATTCCGGAAGGAGTATGAAGAAAACAATGTTTGGCCGTACGGTTTTTGCAACGCCGGCATTGTTTCCGGGCACTTGAATCGCGACGGGCACCGTATGGTCGCGGACGTGTTGGAAGAAAAGATTCGCGAACTCGAAGCGGAAAATAAAGAGAGCGAGGCGAAACAATGATTTTTAACAGTTTAGCGTTCGCGGCGTTTATTTTGCTTGTCGGCGGCGTTTTAGGGATTCTAAACGCGAAACCGTTCCTCAAATCGGAACGTGCGGCGACGACGGCGCGTCTGCGGCACGGCGTTTTGTTGGCGGCGAGTTACGTTTTCTGCGGTTGGTTCGACTGGCGTTTCTGTTTGGCGTTGGCGGCGACGACGGCGGTCGTTTATTATTGCGCGCTCGGCGTCGCTCGTGGAAAGCGTTCGAAATTGTGGTTGCGACTTGGCGTCGTTTTGCCGTTGGTTGCGCTCGCCGTTTTTAAATATTTCAACTTCTTTGTTACGTCGGTCGCGTCGGCGCTTTCGCTCGACGTCGGCGCGTTGGGGACGTTAAAAATTATTCTGCCGCTTGGAATTTCGTTTTACGTTTTTCAAGCGATTAGTTACGTTGTCGACGTGAATCGCGGTAAAGTCGAGGCGAGTTCGGATTTCGTTAAAGTCGCGCTTTACTTGGCGTTTTTCCCGCGTTTGGTTTCGGGCCCGATCGTCAAGGCGGCGTACTTCTTACCGCAGTTGGAGGAGAATCGCAACGTCGGACTGAAAAATTTAGAGATCGGCGTTCAGATTTTTATGTTCGGTCTTTTCAAAAAGATCGTCGTCGCCGACCGTTTGGGCGCGTTTGTCGACACGGTATACGCGACTCCGAACGCGTTCCACGGCGCGGTCGTTACGTTGGCGGTTGTTTCTTACGCGTTGCAACTTTATTTTGACTTCTCCGGCTATTCCGATATGGCGGTCGGCGTCGCGAAGGGACTCGGTTACGACTTGCCGCGCAACTTCAATTTGCCGTATATTTCGCGGAATCCGTCGGAGTTGTGGAAACGCTGGCACATTAGTTTGTCGTCTTGGCTGATGGAGTATCTTTATATTCCGCTCGGAGGCAACCGCAAGGGGAAACTCCGCGCGCACGGCAACCTGATGACGACGATGCTGTTGGGCGGGCTTTGGCACGGCGCGAGTTGGGCGTTCGTCGCTTGGGGCGCGATGCACGGCGCGGCGCTTTGCGTTCACAAGGTTTTTAAGGAAGCCTTAGGGAAACGCGACCCGGCGAAAAATTCGAGCGCGGTTTCGAAGGCGTTCGGCGTCGTCGCGACGTTGGCGGCGATTCTCGGAACGTTCGTTTGGACGGCGATCTGTTGGATACCGTTTCGCGCGCCGACGTTCGCCGCCGCTTGGGATATTTTTACGCGAATGTTTGTTTGGGACAACGGGATTTATCGGCTCTACGTTTGGACGCCGATTTACGCGACGCTTCTTCTTGTCGCAAGCCTCGTCGTTTACGTCGTTTACCGCAAGCGTTGCGCGGTCGCGTCGCCGGAGGAACTCGAAAAATTGCGCAAGACCGGCGTCGACGGGTTTTATCCGTTGCTGGATTTAACGAAACTTTCGCACTTGACGATCTTTATATTTTGGGTGGCTTTAATACGAGGGTTTGCGTATTTCGGCGACACGGCGTTCGTTTACGCGCAGTTTTAAGCGAACGGTAAAAACGAGAAAAGGGCGAACGTCGAACGGCGTTCGTCCTTTTTTCGCGGAACGTTCGAAGAAGGGGAAAAGGCGAAGGGGACGAAATGGAAGCGCGCGGGGAAGCGGCGGCGGTCGGCTTTTGGAAGCGGGAAGTCGTCGAAGGTTGCGTCGACGTCGCGGACTTGGTTTCGCCGTCGAAGTTGGCGGATTTCGTCATTAATCCTTACGTCGGCTGTCCGCACGCTTGCCGCTACTGCTACGCTCGCTTCACGACGCGCTACCGACCGGAGCGTCCGGAGCTTTGGGGCGATTTCGTCGACGTCAAACGCTGTTCGAAACCGCTCGGAGCGAAGCGGCTGACCGGAAAAACAGTCTTTATGTCGTCGGTTACCGACGCTTACAACCCGGCGGAGCGCAAATACCGCGCGACCCGACGCATTCTCGAAGAGTTGGCGCCGATCGACTGCTTCCTCTCGGTTACGACGAAGTCGAACCTGATTTTGCGCGACCTCGACCTCCTGAAAGCGCGAGCCGAGCGCGGTTTAGCGAGCGTTTCCATTTCGCTTAATACGTTGGACGACGCGTTTCGCTCCGAAATGGACGCCGCGTCGAGCGTTGAAGAACGGCTCGAAACGTTGCGCGTTTTGGCGGAGGCCGGCGTCCCGACGGTTCTCTTTATGTCGCCGATTTTCCCGTTCGTTACCGATTTCCGAGCGTTGGTCGAAGCGGCGCGACCGTTCGTCGGCGAGGTTTGGTTCGAGAATTTGAAGTTGCGACGCGGTTTCAAAGAGGATATTTTGGCGTATGTCCGCGCCCGATTCCCGAAATTTTACGCCGAGTATCTAAAAATTTACCGGCGCGGCGACGTCGGCTATTGGTCGGCCTTGAAAGAGGAGATCGCCGATTACTGCGAGCGAACCGGCGTTCCGAATCGGATTTTCTTTCATTATTAATTAAGGGCGCGACGGAGAGCGGCGCGACGTTTTTTTAGAAAAGTCGCGTTTTGAGGGGTTGGGGCCCCTTAAAACGAACGGAAAAACGGGTAAAATTAAAAGTTGGTTCGCGCGCCGGTCGGAGGCGGCTCTTTCGCCGTCGCGACGCCGGTTTTTTCGAGTTTTGACGAGAAAACAAGCCGAAAGAACGCGCCGCGAACGATTCAAATTACCCAGATTACCCGTTCGGCGGTCGAATAACCGCGACCGAGGCGGGGCGACGCCGAGAAGGAGAACGTCCGATGTCGATGAAATGGTCGAAAACGCTGATTCCGACGATGAAGGAAACGCCGAACGGAGCGGAGATTCCGAGTCATATTTTGATGCTCCGCGCCGGGATGATTTCGCAAGTGATGGCGGGCGCCTACGCGTTCCTGCCGCTCGGGTGGCGCGCGCTCCACAAGGCGACGAACATCGTTCGCGAAGAAATGAACCGAACCGGCGCGTCGGAACTCTTTATGTCGGCGCTCTGCCCGCAGTCGCTTTACGAACAAACGAACCGCGTCGAAGCGTTCGGCAACGTCCTCATTAAAACGACGCTGACTCGCGGCGGCGCGAAAACGCCGGTCGTCTTCTGCCCGACGCACGAAGAGGAAATCACGAGCATCGTTTCGCAATACGTCTCGAGCTACCGTCAGCTCCCGATGACTTTGTACCAAATCCAAACGAAGTTCCGCAACGAAGAGCGTCCGAAGTTCGGGCTCCTGCGCACGAGCGAGTTCCTGATGAAGGACGCGTACAGCTTCCATACGAATATCGAATCGCTGAACGAAACGTACCAAGATATGTACGACGCTTACTGCCGCGTTTTCGAACGTTGCGGTCTCCCGTATTTGCCGGTCGAAGCGGAGTCCGGCCCGATCGGCGGCGACGCGTCGCACGAGTTCATGATTCCGTCCCCGAACGGCGAAGACGACGTTGTTTACTGCCCGACCTGCCGTTACGCGGCGAACGTCGAAAAGGCGGAAATCGGCGAAACGGTTTACGTCCGTCCGGAAGACGCGGTTTTGAAGGAAATCGCCGAGTTGGACACCCCCGGCGCGCACACGATCGAGCAAGTTTGCGCGTTCTTGAAGGCGAAACCGAAGCGCGTCGTTAAAACGTTGATTTACAACGTCGACGGCGCGGCGGTCGCGGTCTTGGTTCGCGGCGATTGCGACGTCAACGAAAACAAACTCCGCCGCGTTCTCGGCGCCGAAAAGGTCGAGTTGGCCGACGACGCGACGATCGAGCGCGTTACCGGCGCTCCGGTCGGTTTCGCGGGCCCGGTCGGCTTGAAGGAAAAGATCAAGATCGTCGCCGACCCGACGATTAAAGAGTTGGTCAATGTGATCGTCGGCGCGAACAAAGCGGAAAAACACTTGGTCAACGTCAACGTCGACCGCGACTTTACGGTCGACGTTTACGGCGACGTCCGCAACGCGCTCCCGGGCGACGCTTGCCCGCGTTGCGGCGCTCCGATGACGATGCAAAACGCGATCGAAGTCGGCCACGTCTTTAAACTTGGGACGAAGTACACCGAAGCGCTGAACGCGAAATTCCTCGACGACTCCTTGGCGCAACAAACGATCATTATGGGGTGTTACGGGATCGGCGTCAGCCGCGTCGTCGCCGGTTTGGTCGAAACGAGTTGGGACGAGGCCGGGATCGTTTGGCCGGTCGCGCTCGCGCCTTACGAAGTTTGCGTCTGCCCGATCAAAGCGACGGACGAAGCGAGTATGGCCGCCGCCGAAAAGATCGCGTCGGAACTCGAAGCGCTCGGCGTCGACGTGATCGTCGACGACCGCGACCAACGCCCGGGCGTCAAGTTTAAGGACGCCGACCTGATCGGTTTCCCGGTGCGCGTTACGATCGGCAAGAGCCTGCAAGACGGTCAAGTCGAAGTCAAATGGCGCTGGGAAAAGGACGCGAAACTCGTTTCGGTCGACGAAGTCGCCGCCAAGCTCGCCGACGAATTGGCCGACGAACGCAGAACCGGCGCCCGTTTCATTAGCGCGAAAAAAGATATCGAAGCGCAGAAATCCGCGAAGGAATTTCAGAAGAAAAAGTAAGGCCGGCGCGAGAAAGCCCGACGCTTTGAATGAAAAAAAAGCGTCGGGACGTCGGCGCAATTTATAACCTTAATATTTTAGGTTGCCGAGATAATGTAATGAAACGTGTTTGGAACGCGATAAAATCGGAATGCGCGGGGGCGAACGTTGAAAAAACAAGATTCGAAAACGTTGCTTGCGAGTTACAGGAAATCGTGTTTTCGTTTACTCGCGAGGAGACGTTAAACGCGATTCAAAAAATCGGCGTGATTCCGGAGAGTTTTGGACGTGATTCGACGGAGGAAAAATTATTTGCTAAAACTTCCGATTTGGTGTTGGCGCGAGCGTTGTCCTTTTTAGGTTTTTCGGTGGAGGTTTGCCGGCGGCGCGGCGATTTTGCGGACGTTGTTGCCGAAAGTAAAAGATTCGGTTATAAATTAGCGGCGGACGCCAAATCTTTTCGGCTGAGTAGAACGGCGAAAAATCAAAAAGACTACAAAGTAACCGCCCTAAATTCTTGGCGCATAAACGCCGTAGCCGACTTTGCCGTATTGGTGGCGCCCTATTTTCAATATCCGACGAAGGAGAGCCAAATTTATCGTCAAGCGTTGGAAGCGAACGTTTGTTTAGCGAGTTGGGAAACGTTGTTCCTTTTGCTTGCGAATAACGTCGAGGAGTCGGAACGCTTGAATTTATCGAGATATTGGGCTTTTCAAAGCGATTTAGCGGCGCGTGTTCCAGTGGCGGAGTCGAAGCGTTCGTTTTTGAACGAAAGCGCGTCGGCGTTGTGTGAAATCGCCGACTTGTCGTCTGAAAAATGGTCGGAGACATTGGCGGTATTTCGCGCTGTAGTCGGTAAACAAGGCTCCGATGAAATCGAACGTTTGACAAAAGAAATCGAAAAAATAAAAGTCTTGACGCGTGAGGAAGCGATCGAGGCTCTTATCGAAAAAACAAAGTATCGTGAAAATATTAAGACGATACGAGCGTATTTGAAGAAAATCGGCGCGACAGTGTAGTATGAAGATTGTCGTTTAATTCGTTAAATTTTTTAGCAAGAGAACGGCTAAGTTTAGTATGACGTTGGAAAATACGCTTCTTTGCGGCGATTGCCGAGAATTGACGCCTAAAATAGCGTCGGATAGCGTTCATTTAATTTTGAGCGATATTCCATATGGAATCGGCGCGGACGATTGGGACGTTTTGCACAACAACACGAACGGCGCGTATTTGGGCGCGAGTCCGGCTCAAGAAAAAGCGGGCGCGGTTTTTAAAAAACGCGGTAAACCGTTAAACGGTTGGTCGAAAGCCGATAAGGAAATACCGAAACAGTATTACGAATGGACGGCTTCGTGGGCCGGCGAGTGGTTGCGCATATTAAAACCCGGCGGTTCGGCGATCGTTTTCGCCGGTCGACGTTTGGCTCATCGTTGCGTTTGCGCCTTCGAAGACGTCGGTTTTACTTATAAAGATATGCTTGCGTGGGAGAAGGAGCGCGCGCCGCATCGCGCTCAACGCATTAGCGTCGTTTTCGAACGTCGCGGCGATTATACGACCGCTGAAAAGTGGGCCGGTTGGCGCGTCGGTAATTTGCAACCTTTGTTTGAGCCGATACTCTGGTTTGTTAAACCTTACAAAATTGGCGGTACGATCGCGGATTCCGTGTTAAACAACGAAGTAGGCGCTTATAACGCCGAGGCTTTCGAAAGGCGTTTTCGTTCGCAAGCCAACCTGATTTCCGCGGCGCGTTCGAACGCCGACGTCGGCTTGCATCCGACGCAAAAACCGTTAAAATTAATGGAAGCGTTGATTGAATTAACGACGCGCGAAAATCATCTTGTCGTCGATCCGTTTTGCGGAAGCGGTACGACGCTATTGGCGGCGGCGAGACTAAATCGACGGTACATTGGAATAGAAATCGACGAAACGTATTTTGAGCGAGCGTCCAAGCGTTTGGAAGATTTCAATAAAAATCGAGAGAGAAATTTATTTGCGTTTGGCTGAGGACGACGCCCAGACTTCGCTTTAACAATAATGTTTTAAATCAAACGAAAATAACGATGTTCACGACTAACGAAATTCGCGAAAAGTACTTAACGTTCTTTGAATCCAAAGGTTGCGTTCGCCGTCCGAGCGACGTCCTCGTTCCGCGTTGGGATCCGTCGGTTCTCTTCACGCCGGCCGGGATGAACCAATTCAAAGACCACTTCCTCGGGCGTTGCAAGCTCGACTACACCCGCGCCACGACCTGCCAAAAGTGCCTCCGCACCGGCGACATCGACAACGTCGGACGCACCGCGTTCCACCACACGTTCTTCGAAATGCTCGGGAACTTCAGCTTCGGCGACTACTTCAAGCGCGAAGCGATCCACTGGGCTTGGGAGTTCCTGACCGACAAGAAATGGCTCGGGATCGACCCGGCGATGCTCTCGGCGACGGTCTATAAAGACGACCACGAAGCCGCGAAAATTTGGCTCGAAGAAATCAAACTTCCGGCGGAAAAACTGCAATACCTCGACGAAGACGAAAACTTCTGGCCGGCGTCCGCGCCGAGCGAAGGCCCGGACGGCGTCTGCGGCCCCTGCTCCGAAATTTACCACAAAACGCCGCAGGGCGAAGTCGAAATTTGGAACCTCGTCTTCACGCAATTCAACCGCGTCGGCAACCCGCCGAACAACCTGCGTCCGCTTCCGAGCAAAAACATCGACACCGGAATGGGCCTCGAACGCGTTACGTCCGTTCTGCAAGGCGTCGAGACGAACTTCCACATCGACTCGCTCCGACCGTTGGTCGACGCGGCGGCGGAAGTCTGCTCGCAAAAATACGACGATCAAGATTTGACGAACGAAAACGGCCGCCGCCTGCGCCGCATCGCCGACCACATTCGCGCCTGTTCGTTCGCGATTCACGAAAACGTTTACCCGGGCCCGAAAGAAGAAAAATACGTCATTCGTCGCTTGCTCCGCCGCGCGGTTCTCGACGGCGTCCAAATGGGGATGAAGAAGCCGTTCCTCTTCCACCTCGTCCCGGTCGTCGCCGACCTGATGAAGGTTCCGTATCCGGAACTTTCCGAAACGATCGAGCGCGTCCAAGGCGTCGTCGCGTCGGAAGAAGAACACTTTATGGCGAACATCGACGGCGGTTTGCGTCGTTTGGACTCCGTCTTCAAGACGATGGAAGAAGAAAAACGCGCCGAAGTCCAAGGCTCCGAAGCGTTTGAAATGTACCAAACTTACGGCTTCCCGCCGGAACTCTTCGAAACGCTCGCCGGCGAACGCAAATACGGCTTCGACTGGGCCGGTTTCGAAAAAGAAATGGAACGCCACGGCGAACTTTCCGGGAGCGCGGAAAAGAACCTCCTCTTCAAGCGCGACCCGCTCGAAGGGATCAAGAAAGCGAATAACCCGCCGGAATTCGTCGGTTACGAAACGCTCGAAACGGAAGCGAAAGTCCTCGCGATTCTCGACGGCGAAACGCTCGTCGAGCAAGCGACCGCCGAAGCCGAAGGCAAAGCGCTCCGCGTCGTTCTCGACAAAACGCCGTTTTACGGCGAAAAGGGCGGTCAAGTCGGCGACTCCGGCTGCATTACGACCGCGACCGGCGCGCGCTTCGTCGTCGATACGACCGTTTACGACGGCGAATTCTTGGTTTGCGTCGGTAAACTGACCGCCGGAACGCTCGAAGCGGGCCAAGCCGCGACCGCCGCCGTCGACAAGAAACGTCGCGCCGCGATCAGCCGCGCTCACACGGCGACGCACCTCCTGCACGCCGCGCTTCGCGCTCGTCTCGGAAGCCACGCCGAACAACAAGGTTCGAAAGTCGACGCCGACGTCCTGCGCTTCGACTTCACGAACCACAAAGCGCTCGACCGCGAAACGCTCGTTCAAATCGAACGCGACGTCAACGAAGCGATTTTGGAAGCGCACCCGGTTTCCTGCGAAGAAACGCCGCTCGAAGACGCTCGCAAACTCGGCGCGATGATGCTCTTCGGCGAAAAGTACCCGGACATTGTGCGCGTCGTTAAGATGGGGCCGTCGTTGGAGTTCTGCGGCGGAACGCACTTGACGAACGCCGCGCAAGTCGGTTACTGCAAGATCGTCGCCGAAGAAAGCGTCGGGGCCGGGACGCGCCGTATTGTCGCCGTTACCGGGGCCGAAGCGATCGCGAAAATCGCTCAAGCGGACGCGATCGAAACGACGTTGGCCGGGACGTTGCGCGTTCCGGCGAGCGAAATTGTCGGGCGCGTCGAAGAACTTCTCGCGACGACGAAAAAGCTCCGCAAAGAACTCGAAGCCGCGTCGAAGAAGGACGCCGTTTCGGTCGACGAACTGATCGCGAAAGCGGAAGAGGTCGCCGGAACGAAGTTCGTAACGCTCGTCGCGACCGACGCCGACGCGAACGGCCTGCGCGACGCGATCGACCAAATCCGCCGCAAGACGGAAAACGCCGCGATTTTCTTCGCGAACGTCGACTCGAAGGGCGGCAAAGTTTCGCTCATCGCCGCCGCGACGCGCAACTTGGTCGAGCGCAAATTCAGCGCCGTCGAATGGATTAAAGCGGTCGCGTCGCACGTCCAAGGGGGCGGCGGCGGTCGTCCGGACATGGCGCAAGCGGGCGGCAAGAAACCGGAAGGCGTCCCGGCCGCGCTCGAAGCCGCGAAGGCGTTCCTTGCCGAAAAACTCGGTTGATAAACCTTGCCGACAAAGCGGTTAAGCGTCGCCGTTTAGCCGCTTGACAAAAGAAAACGCCGAGCGTTTCGACTCGGCGTTTTTTATTTCTTGCGGTCGTTTTAAG
>JAFSDX010000258.1 GCA_017436025.1 Thermoguttaceae bacterium | reverse complement strand
GCGGGCGCTCGAAGCCGGGAAGGACGTCGTTACCGCGAACAAAGCGTTGATCGCCAACTGCGGGCCGGAGCTTTTTGAAAAAGCGCGCTCCCTCGGGCGAACGATCGGTTTCGAAGCGTCGGTTTGCGGCGGCGTTCCGGTTTTGGCGTCCCTTCAAACGTCGTTGCTCGCGAACCGAATCGAGTCGATCAAGGCGATCGTCAACGGCACCTGCAACTTTATTTTGTCGCAAATGGAAGAAAACGGCGCCGATTATCAAGACGCGGTGAAGGAAGCGCAACGTCTCGGCTTTGCCGAAGCGAATCCGACGCTCGACGTCGACGGAACCGACTCGACGCAAAAGCTCGCGATCTTGGCGCAGCTGGCGTTCGGCGCCGCGGTCGATTGGAAAGCGATTCCGCGCGTCGGGGTCGACGTCGTCGACGCGTTGGACGTGCGGTACGCTCGCGAACTCGGCCGCCGCATTCGACTGCTCGCCGTCGCCGAACGAACCGACGAAGGGCTCGAGCTGAAGGTCGCGCCGACGCTGATTCCGGAAACGTCGCCGCTTGCGAAGGTTACGAACGCTTTCAACGCGGTGCAAATCGTCGGCGACTCGGTCGGCGAACTTTTCTATCAAGGTTGGGGCGCGGGCCGCCGTCCGACCGCTTCCGCCGTCTGCAGCGACGTGATCGACGCCGCGCTCGGAAGAACGCCGGTTACCTTCAATTCGCTCGAACTTTGGAGCGACCGACGCGAAGGAACGCCGCTCAAAGACGCGAAAAAAATCGAAGGGCGCGCTTATTTGCGGCTCGAAGTCGACGACCGTCCCGGCGTGATGGCGGCGATTTCCGACGCGTTTGGACGACGGAATATTTCGATCGCCTCGATGATTCAACACGCGAGCGCCGACGCGGAAAACCCGCGAGTTCCGCTGATTATCTTGACGCACGCCGCGACGAACGACGCGCTCGAAGACGCGATCGCGGAACTCGACGCCGCGCCCTTCACGCACGGGAAGACGGCGCGCTTGGCGTTGCTCGACTGAAACGGAGGCGACGGCGAACGAAACGGAAAATAACGGCGATAAAATCGACGCGGCGCTCGGACGGCGGCGTCGGTTTTCGCTCTCGGCTTTGGCCGTCGACGGTTAAACAGGGTGTTTTAGGTAAAATCGCAAAGGCGCGACGGCGGCTCGACGGTCGAACGGCGCGTCGGACGAACGACGAAGGAGACTTCAAATGAAAAGAACGAATCGACTAGGACGCGTTAACGCCGTTCGTTTGCGCGCGAGCGTTATTTTAGGAGCGTTGTTGCTCGGCGGCGTCGCGACGTTCGTCGAACCGTCGTCGGTTCCGGCGCAGGAACGGCCCGGACGCGGCGGTCGACCCGGCGGCGAAGGCGGGCCCGGTCGCGGTTTCGAACGCGGCGGTCGGCCCGGGAGAGGCGAAAATCCGGGAGCGCCGGGACAAAACGCGCCGGGTCAACCGGGAGCGCCGGGACAAAACGCGCCGGGTCAACCGGGAGCGCCGGGGCAAAACGCGCCGGGTCAACCGGGAGCGCCGGGACAAAACGCGCCGGGACAGCCGGGGAAAGCCGGGGGCGAGAATCAAAAGAAACAACCGGAACGCGCCGTTCCGCTCGACCAAGCGCTCGAAAAAGCCGAGTCGACGAAGCCGATGCGCCTGAACCAACAACAATTCACGACCCGCGACGGTTGGCGGCTCGTCGCCAATTATTATAAGGGCGCCGGAAACGCCGACGCGACGCCGGTTCTGCTCCTGCACGGGCGCGACGGGAAAAAGGAAGAGTTCGACGAACTTGCGAAGAAATTGGCCGAACAGGGGTGCGCCGTTATCGTTCCGGACTTGCGCGGGTGCGGCGAAAGCACAAGTCTCGCCGTCAACGATATGTCGCGCGGGCGACGCGGAGGCGGAATGCCCCGGCAAACCGAACGTAAAATGGCGCAATTCAACAACGACGACTTGCGCGCGCTGATCGAATACGACAAGGAAGTTTGGTTTAACTTCTTGCTTTATCTGCACAACAAGGAATTGTTGAACGTTAAAAAGACGATTGTCGTCGGTTCCGAACTCGGCGCGGCGTTGGCGGCGACTTGGGCCCGGGACGACTGGAACGGCAAAGGCGACGCGGCGCAAAACGTCGTCGGCGTCGCGCTTCTCTCGCCGGACGCTTCGAACGACGAAGGGAAGTTCAACGCTCTGACGGCCCTCGACGCGTATCGCAAAAAGGCGAAGGGGAAAAGCTCCGGTTTCGTCGTTTTCGTCGGGCAAATGACCGAAGACAAGTTTGAAGACGCGAAAAAAATTCAGAAGAAAATCGGCGGCAAAGCGGACGAAGAGCTTCCGCCGCAAGAAAAAACGATTCCGATCGTCGCGTTGAAAACGGAAAAACAGGGCGTCGAACTCTTGAAGATTCAATCGTTCGGCGTTTCGGACACCCTTATTCAGTTCGTCGCGAACCGAATGGGCGCGCTCCCGAAAAAACGTCAAAAGTGGGAGGCGATCGAAGCCGAGTGATCGGCGAAACCGAATCGCCCCAAGTTGACGGGACGAAACGGGAAACGCGAAAAAAGAAAACGGAGCGGGGACGAACAACCGCTCCGTTTTTTTATTTGGCGTCGAGCGTCGGCGTTCCGGCGGGGGCTCGACGTTTATCGCTTGGGCGGCGTTTGGCGAAGTCAATTTCGACCGAGCGAACGCCGTCCGCGCTCTCGACTCTTGGGACGTTTTAAGGACGCGGCTTAAAATTTCTTACCGCGCTCCTCTTCGATCTCTTCGAGCGAGTAAAGTTTGCCGTCCGGATTATCGCAACCGCGGCAGAACTTCGCCGTCTTTTCCCAAGAGGACGGACGGTCGATGTTTTGATCCCAAAACGGCCAAGTGCGGCACTGAACCGGACGCGACTTGTAAACGGTGCAACCGCGCGTTTTCTCGTCGAAAAGAACGCAGTCGCCGTTCGAGCGTTCGATCAGGCTCTTCTTTTTCCCGCGAATCAGCCGGACGAACGCGTTCTCGAACTCGAATTTCGAAAAGCCGAGTTCCTTCGCCATCGCGGCGATTTCCTCTTCCGTTACCCAAACGTAACCCGGCTCGCCGCCGCAGCAGCCGCCGCACTGTTTGCACCCGAAACGGAGTCCGTCTCGATACCAAGGTTCTTTTTGCAACGTTTTTTCCTTTTTGTTGGTTTTGACGACGCTTAAAGGGAACGCGAAACGCTCGCCGCGTTAAAATAGACAAGCCGGGCGATTCGCGGCGTCTTGTTTTTGCGGTTTGCGTTATTCGGCGGCGTCCGACTCGTCGTTTTCCGGAAATTTTCCGACTATTGGGAGCGTGAAGTCGAAGTCCGAGGAATTTACTCTCTCTTTGAGGCGCGCAATTTGATCCGCCGAGAGCGGCGCTCCCTCCGCTTTTTCTAATCTTTTTTTGAGGCTCTCGAATTTATACGCCGAGAATTGCGCTTGCAATTCTTGGAAGAGCTCTTCGACGCGCAAAGATTCGGCGTCGTCCGACGTTTCCGCGGGAATGACGTAAACAAAAAAGTCGTCGTCCGACTCGGCGTTTTCCGACGCTTCCTCGGGCGCGTTCTCGACCGGTTCGGCGTTCTTTTTCGGGCCGTCCGCTTCTTTGACGATGCGAATCGCGTCGACCGCCGGGTTCTCGACGAGCGAAATTTCGCGAACGACCGCGCCGACGTGCAGGCGCGCGGTCGGGCCCTCCGCCGGTTGGCGGTATTTCTCCGGATTCGCGAAGCGGAGCGCGAGGCTTCCGGCGGTTTCGACATATTCGGCCATTTTCGGCGAAATTTCCGGGTTTTCGTCGCCGAATTCCGGGGCTTCGTCCGTTACGAGGAGAACCGACGCGCCCATATAGTTGCCCGGGTAGAGGAGGACGCAACGGGAGCGGTTCGGCGACGCGAACGCGGCGTCGAGCGCGTCGCAGTCCTTTTGGTTCCGTCCGACGACGCAGTAAGCGTTCTCGTCGAGGCGCAACCGGCGACCGGCGGCGATGAGGCGAGCGTCCCAAACGGTCGGAACCGCCTTGTGTTTGAGCATATCGCGAACGCGCGGCGAATAGGAGTTTTCGCAAAGGACGCAGCCGGTCGACGGTTGCGGTATCGTTTTAATGTCGTAATCTTTGCGAGCGAGCCAAACGAGCTTGCCGCGTCCGCGTCCGGTGAAGGAGCGGAGTTTTTCGCGGTCGAGCGATCCGTCTTTTTCCGGCGCGGTCGGGTTCAAGACTTTCGCCGAAAGCGGGCGGACGAGTTTGTCGCCGAGCCCGGATTCGCGCGAGATCAACATCAGTTGGTGAATTTTTTGGCTGTTCGGGCGCTGACCGGAGACTTCGCCGGTCGCGACGAAATCGGCGCCGATCTCTTCCATCAGCTTTTTCGCTTCGCGACACATCATCGTGCGGCAGTCGAGGCAGGGGTTGACGTTCGCGCCGTACCCCCAGCGCGGGTTGGCGAGCATTTTCATATAGTCTTCGCCGAGTTCGCGAACGACGAGTTCGATTCCCAACTCTTGCGCGCGGTCGGCGGCCTCTTGCGAACAATCGTGAAAGGGCGTGATAATATTCAAGCCGACGACTTCGACGCCTTGCTCTTGCAGAAGACGCGTCGCGAGCAGGCTGTCCAAACCGCCGGAAAAAAGAACGATCGCTTTCATTGGAACCTCGTGTTTTCGCCGTTCGAGCGACGTTTGGCGGAGCGAAAACGTTTTTGCTCCGAGCTAACGTCGCGTTTGAGGCCGCGTCGACGGCGTTTCGGCGGCCCGCGTTATTTTCCTTATTATACGCGATTTTTTTCGGAGCGCGACCGCCCCCGACGCTTCTTTTTTCGGGAAAATGAAGAGGGCGCGGCGAGAAGAAAAAGCCGGGACGGGGCGGAGCGGGACGTTTCGGGACGGGTCGGTTCGGGTCGGTTCGGGTCGGGACGGGACGGAACGGGACGGAACGGGACGGAACGGGACGGAACGGGACGGAACGGGACGGAACGGGACGGAACGGGACGGAACGGGACGGAACGGGACGTTTCGGGACGGTTCGGGACGGTTCGGGACGGTTCGGGACGGTTCGGGACGGTTCGGGACGGTTCGGGACGGTTCGGGACGGTTCGGGACGG
>JAFSDX010000257.1 GCA_017436025.1 Thermoguttaceae bacterium | reverse complement strand
TGCGCCGCGAAATCGAGTGGGGCCCGCTCCCGGAATATATGCTGACCGGCCAATTCAACCAACACCCGCGCGCCGCCATCGCCGCTCGCAAAGAACCGGAAACCCGCGACCGCTTCCTCGCGCTTTACGACCGTTTGCGCGAAAAATGCGAAGAGGCGAAATAACCGCGTCGCGCAACCGTTAAAATCGGCGCCGTTTAACGCCGTCGACGTTCGCTCGGCGGCGCTTGTTGCGACGTTTTCCCCGATTTTTCCCCTTATATTAATGAATAAGCGTTTTTACGTCGACCGCGGCGCAAGCCGTTCGACCGTTAAATTCGTCCCGTTTCCCCTATTATTCCATCGTCAACCGAGCGAGAGCAACGCCGTGTCCCAATCGTCTCCCGAACAGAAGAAAAAGTTGATCGAGCCGCGCACCCTGAAAGGTTTCCGCGATTTCCTCCCCGAAGCGATGATTCCGCGCGAACGCCTGATCGAACGCGTTACCAAAGTTTACCGAAATTACGGATTTTGCCCGATCGACACCCCGGTTCTCGAGTACTTGGAAATCCTTTCCGGCAAAGGAAGCGACGAAACCGACAAGCAGCTCTACCGCTTCAAAGACTCCGGCGGGCGCGAAGTCGGGATGCGTTTCGACTTGACCGTTCCGTTCGCTCGTTTCTCGGCGCAACACTTCGCGGAACTCGGCGTTCCGTTCAAGCGTTACCACTTGGCGAAAGTTTGGCGCGGCGAAAACACGCAAGCCGGGCGCTATCGCGAGTTTATGCAATGCGACTTCGACACGATCGGGACGACGAGCGTCGTTTCGGACGTCGAAACCGCGCTGGTGATCAACGACGTGATGGAGCGTATCGACCTGCGAACGGAAGACTCCTTCACGAAGTTCAAGGTTCGCCTCAACAGCCGCAAAATCTTGAACGGCGCGCTCGAAAAACTCGGCCTGAGCGACCGCGCCGTTCCGGTCTTGCGGGCGCTCGACAAGTTGGCGAAGGTCGGCCCGGACGCCGTCGTCAAGGAGATGACCGAAACCGCGTCGGCGACGGAAGAGCAAGGGCGCGCGATTCTCGAAATCGCCTCCGCGCAAGGTTCGAACGCCGAGATTTTGGCGCGTTTGGAAGCGCTTCTCGCCGGGAGCGAACTCGGGCTCGAAGGCGTCGCCGACTTGCGTCAAATCTTGGAATCGGTCGCGGCGGCGGGCGTTCCGGACGGTCGGTTCGTGTTGGACGTCTCGATCGCTCGCGGGCTCGACTATTACACCGGCGCGATTTTCGAAACGTTCCTCGACGACGCGCAAAAGCTCGGAAGCGTTTGCAGCGGCGGACGTTACGACAACTTGGCGGAGCTTTACACGAAGCAGAAGTTGCCGGGCGTCGGCGCGTCGCTCGGTCTCGACCGTCTCTTCGCCGGGCTCGAAGAGCTGAATATGATCGAAAAAACGGCGGCGACGGTCGACGTGTTCCTCCCGATGTTCGACGCGGCCCTTTCGGTCGATTACGTTCGAATCGCGTCGGGATTGCGCAAGCGCGGAATCGGCGTCGAGCTTTACCCGGAAGCGAAAAAGCTCGGTCAACAATTGAAATACGCCGACAAAAAGGGTTTCCGTTTCGCGCTGGTGATCGGCTCCGACGAAGCGGCGCGCGGCGTCGCCAACCTGAAAGACCTCAAATCGGGCGGCCAAATCGAAGTTCCGCTCGACGCCGACGGTCTAACGGACGCGATTAACGCCGCGTTGAGCGCTCGATAACCCCTCGTTTCCCCATTTTCCCTGTTTTAGCGTCCGACGTCGTTTTTGCGCCCTCAACGTAAACCGCCGTCGGACGCCGCGTCCTTTTTTTGCGCCGACGAAAGCGAACGCCGACGCGTTTTGTCCCGACGAGAACGCTCCGATGAAACTTACGTTAGCCGAACCGCGCGGTTTTTGCTCCGGCGTCAACCGAGCGATCAACATTCTCGAAGACGTCGTGCGCAACGAAAAAGAACGCGCGTACGTTTACCACGAAATCGTGCATAACGCGTGGGTCGTTCGCGATTTTCAACGTCGCGGCGTCGTTTTCGTCGAGTCGCTCGACGACGTGCCGGACGGCGCGCTCCTTCTTTTCTCGGCGCACGGGGTCTCGCCGCAAATTCGCGCCGAAGCGGCGGCCCGCAAAATCCGCGCTATCGACGCGACCTGTCCGCTCGTTCACCGGATTCACCAGCAAGTCCGCGACTACGCCGACGCCGGGTACCGCGTTATCTTCATCGGCAAACGCGGGCACGACGAAGTCGTCGGAACGCTCGGCGAAGCGCCGGACGCGACGACGCTCGTTTCGTCCCTCGACGAAATCGCGTCGCTCCCCGATTTCCCGCCGACGCAACGGATGACGTACCTGACGCAAACGACCCTTTCCGTTTCGCAAGCCGCCAAAATCGTCGACGCGCTTCGGGAGCGTTATCCGCAGCTCGAAGACCCGAACGTCGAAGGCATTTGTTACGCGACGCAGCAACGCCAAGACGTCGTTCGCCGATTGGCCCCGCAACACGACCTCACCATCGTCGTCGGGAGCGTCAACAGTTCGAACTCAAAACGCTTGGCCGACGTTTCCCGCGAAGTCGGCGTCCCGGCGTATCTCGTCGACGGCGTCGAAGACCTCCCTTGGGAAGCGCTGAAACCGGACTCCGCCGTCCTCATCACCGCCGGAGCGAGCGCGCCGGAGAGCGTTTTCCAAACCTGCGTCCAATTTTTGCGCGACGTTTGAGCGATTCGCCGCCCGACTTTGCCGATTTCAACGGTTTTACCGCGCGATTTAATTGCCGGTCGAACCGTCGAGCGCGTTCTTTCGCTCGTTGCGTCGCTTATTTCCTTCGCCTCTTTCGATTTCAGGAGCGATATTATGTCGACGCGACGTTTTTCTTTCCTCGCGGCGGCGCTTTGCGCGATTTCCGCAAACTTCGCCGATTTCAACGTTTTTAACGCCTCCGATGCCGTCGTTTTCGCCGCCGAACCGGTCGAAATTTCCGCGACGACGAACGCCGACCGGCTCCAAATCCGCGCAAAAAGTTGATTCAGCTCGGTTGGGATATTCCGACGACCGACTATATGCGGCGGCATTGGGAGCGAATGGACGCGACCGAGCCTTTCGACGGTTTAATTTACGACCTCGCCGCGACGACCGCCGACGGGCGCCGGGTTTCGAGCCAACGTCTTTTCGACGGCAAGCCTTGGAACCGCGCCGATTTCGACGCGGCGCTCGCCGACTTGCAAGCCTGCCAATTTAAGCGTTTGCGACATAATTTCATCCGAATCAACTTCCATCCGGGCGGGTTCGATTGGGCCGACGACGCCGGTTGGAACGCCGCTTCGAAGAACGCCGCGATCTGCGTCGAGATCGCTCGCGAAACGAACGGCGGGTTGTCGCTCGACTTTGAGTCTTACGGCGCTCAAATCTTCAAGTTCGACGCGAAATCGGGCCGAACGTTCGCCGAAACGAAGGCGTTGGCTCGCAAACGCGGCGCGCAGTTCGGCGGCGCGATCGTCGCGGAGTATCCGAACGTCGTTCTCCTTTGCCTTTGGATGAACTCGATCAACTTTTACGCGGCGGATTCGGCGACCGCTTCCCCGGAGGCGGCGCTTTCGGGCGCGGGTTACGGGCTTCTTCCGGCGTTCATCGACGGTCTGCTCGACGCGGCGGCGCCGGAAACGACGTTCGTCGACGGTTGCGAAAACGGTTACTATATGAACGGCGTCCAAGAGTACCAACGGGCGGCGCTCGACATGATCTCGGCGACCGGCCCGGGCGCGCGCCTTGTTTCGCCGGAAAATCGCGTCAAGTATCGAACGCAAGTCCAAGCGGGTTTCGGGTTCTATCTCGATATGTACTCGAACCCGCCGACGTCGAATTATTACCGCGGGCCGGAGCCGGGCGAGACGCGCTTCGAGCGGTTGGCGGCGAACCTTCGCGCCGCTTGGGAGGCCGCCGACGAGTACGTTTGGGTATACGGCGAGCAAAAGCGTTGGCGCCCGGTCGACTCGGAAGCGTCGCAATCTTGGGCGCCGAAAACGGAGCCGAAATCTTGGGAAAACGCGCTTCCCGGTTTGACCGCTCTTTTGAACGAACTTTCGGACCCGACCGGTTCGCTTCGGGAGGCGAGCGCACGTTTCTCCGCCGACCCGAACGCGAAAAACTTGATCGCAAACGGCGATTTTTCGCAAGTTAACGCGAACGGAACGGTCGCCGATTGGGATACTTGGCGACTCGAAGAGACCGGCGGCGAGTTCCGCGCTCTCGACGGCGCGGCGGGAGCGTTCGGCGTTACGGACGGCTGTTACCTGCAAGCGACGCCGGTTAAACCGGGGCAGCGGCTCTTTATCGCGGCGAAAGTCGCGACGAAAGGCGGCGTCGCGGCGACGCTCCGCGCTCGTTGGCAAACGGCGGACAAGAAATGGACGGCGGTCGCGCAAGACGTCGTTCTTTCCCCGGCGCCGGACGCGCAACCGGACGCCGACGGTCGCGTCGACGTTTTCGGTCGCGTTACGGTTCCGGAAAGCGCCGCGCTGTTGTCGCTTCTCCTCCTCTCGCACGGCTCCGACGAAAAGGGCGTCGCGACGTTCGACGACGTCCGCGTTTACGTCGACCCGCTCGCCCCGACGAAAACGCGAGCCGACGCGGCGCAAACCGCCCCCGAAGCGCAAGAAACCGCCGAATAAATCCCGCGTTATTCCCCCGGTTCGCCCAGTTTAACGCGAACCCGACGCAAGAAACCGCGACGGTCGCGCGACGTTCCCCGCAAGAACGCCGCGCGACCGTTCGTTTTCCACCTTTTTCCGCCGACGCAACGCAAAACGGCGAAACGCGAAGTCCCGCCGTTTTGGCGTTTACCATCGTTCCTTCGTCTCGCGCCGACGTCGACTTACGTCTAGTTTTGCGTCGCTCTCGCCGCTTTAACGCGTTCGAGCCCGCGTTCGACAAAATCTTTTCGCGCCGGGTCGGTCTCCATCGCTTTACGGTACCAACGCTCCGCCTCGTCGAGATTCTTCGTTACGCCGTTTCCGTATTCATAACACACCCCGAGGTTGCTCATTGCGTAGGCGTCCCCCGCCTCCGCGCCTTTTTGATACCATTCGAACGCTTTTTTAGGTTCCTTCTCGACCCCGATACCAGTCTCGTAACAAACCCCGAGACAGTACATCGCGTAGGCGTTCCCCGCCTCCGCGCCTTTTTGATACCATTCGAACGCTTTTTTAGGTTCCTTCTCGACCCCGATACCAGTCTCGTAACAAAGCCCGAGGTTGCTCATTGCGTAGGCGTCCCCAGCCTCCGCGCCTTTTTGATACCATTCGAACGCTTTTTCAGGTTCCTTCTCGACCCCGATACCAGTCTCGTAACAAAGCC
>JAFSDX010000256.1 GCA_017436025.1 Thermoguttaceae bacterium | reverse complement strand
TATCCTTTACTTCTTGCGCGTTGTTTGTGTTTGGCGTGTTCTCTCTATTTTCCGTTTTAACTCGGCGACGAACGAACGCTTATAGTGTCCGCGATTTTATAAGTAAAACGAATAACGTTTGATTGGCGACGGTTACTCGGGGGCGGTCGTCGCTTCGACGTTCGATTCCGGCGTCGACGCTGCGGGGGAGGCGTCCGAGTTGACCGACGCGCCGCCGAGCATTTCGATAAAGCGGGTCGTTTGCGCCGAAAAAACTTTGCGGTGTTTGTAAATGACGCCGATCGGTCGCGTTAATTTAGGCGAAACAAGGGGAATAGCGACCATTTTGCCGCTTTCGACGTCCGAAACGACCGTCGGCGCGGGGAGAATGCTGACGCCGAGGCCGACTTCGATCGCTTGTTTGATCGTTTCGATGTTGTCGAACTCCATCGCGACGTCGACGTGAACGCCGCGTTGGCGCATATAACGGTCGGTTTCCTTGCGGATGAAAAGGTCGCGGTCGAAAGCGACGTACTCGACGTTTTGCAGCTGTTCGAGCGTCAACGTTTTTTCCTTCGCCAACGGGTGGTTCGGCGGCGCGACGACGACCATCTCCTCGGAACGGAGCGGGATGACGTTCAGTTCCGGCGACGTCGTCGGGTAAGAAACGATTCCCAAGTCGGCCTCGGAGTTGAGGACGGCCTGGTAAACTTTCGACGGGTGAAGAAATTCGAGCCGAATTTTCGTTTTCGGACACTCTTTCATAAACTCGCGCATACACTTGCTCATATCGTGCAGGCCGACCGAGTAAATCGCCGCGACGTGAATCGTTCCGCCGCCTTGGTTGTAGAGAGATTGCACCCGAGTAACGACGGAGTCGTAAGTTTCGAGAATTTCGCGAAAGCCTTCGTAACAGATTTGGCCCTCTTGCGTCAAGACGAACGGGCGCTTCGTGCGGTCGACGAGTTGCGTTCCGATCTGTTTTTCGAGGCGGTGAATCGATTGCGTCGCCGCGGATTGGCTGATGTTGTTCGCCTCGGCGCCGCGCGAGAAACTTTGGTAGTGGACGACGTCGCAGAAAATTCTAAAAGTCTCGATATTCATAGGGCGCGTTCCTTAACGCCTCGTTTTGCCGACGCTCGACCGGGAAACGTTCGCCGTCGAGAGGGCGTTCGCGAAAAACGGGGGCGAATTAACAAATATAATTCCGCCGAACGTTATATTAGTTTAATCTTATCATATTTCGGCGTTTTTTCAAGAGCGTTCGTCGTTCGGCGCGTCGATTTTTTAACGAAAACGCGCCGCGACGGCTACTATTAACGACGCGCGCCGTCAATATTATATATGGAAATATCGCGGCGAACGGAGGCGGCGTTTTCGGCAAGAATAATGGAAAAATAGCGGTTCGCGTCGCGTCGACCCCTTTTTTCTCGCGCAAGAAGCGCTATACTTTAGTTAGGACAAAAAAATTTTAAGACGAAACGAAAGACTTTGCGCGCGTTTTTCAACGGCTCAACTCTTGCTCGAACGGGAACGAGGCGGCGAACGAGGCGCGCGAAAAGCGAAAGACGGAGGATGATAATTATGTCGAACGGAATGAATCGTCGGGACGCGATGCGTTTTGCCGGATTGGCCGCCGGGACGTTCTTCGCCGGAGGTTCGTTGAACGCGTTCGCCGCCGAGAAAGCGGCGTCGGGCGAAGTTTGGAAGTACGCCGTCGTCGACCCGAAAAAGGTCGCCGACTTAGCTTACGAGAATTACGCGGTCGGGCGTTGTATGTACGCGACGTTTTACGGGATCGTGTACAACGTCGGGCTCGCGTTGGAAAAGACCGACCCGATCGCGGCGGCGCCGATTTTGCATTTCCCCTATTATATGATGAAATACGGAACCGGCGGCGGCAACGACTGGGGTTCGCTCTGCGGTTCGCTCAACGGCGCGATGGCGGCGATTTCGCTCTTTGTCGCCGACTCGAATAAGCGCAAGGCCCTTTGCGACGAGATCGCGAACTATTACGAGCAAACGATGTTCCCGATTTACGCGCCGGCGAACGACGATTTCGGGCCGATGCCGCAAACGATTTCCGGCTCGATTCTTTGCCACGTTTCGAGCGGGAAATGGGCGTCGCTCGCGCAAAAACGCACCGACTCGCCGGAGCGCTCGGAGCGTTGCACGCGTATGTCGGCGGACGTCGCGCGCAAGACGGCGGAACTGCTTAACCTGAATATCGGGACGCCCGCCGCGCTCGAAGCCGCGCCGGTCGTTACGTTCAAACGTCAAGAGCCGTCCGCGACGTGCTACTCTTGCCACGGCAAAGGCAAAAAGAACTCCGACGTCATCGCCAAGATGAGTTGCAACGAGTGCCACGAACAAGCGGTCGATCACAGCGAGAAAAAATAAACGGAAACCGACGAGTTAACGTCGCGCAAAACGAGCGTCGAAACGATTTCGACGCTCGATTTTTTTCATTATTTTAAGTTCAAGGAGTTAAGGAACGATGACGACCGCGCAACCCGGGTCGCGAGAAATTCGACTTCCGAAGACGCCGCGCTACTTGGCGCCTTTCCACGCGAAACTTCATCCGCACTTTTTCGCCGACGTGTTGGTGTTGGGCGGCGGATTGGCGGGACTGACCGCGGCGCTTTCGGTCGACCCGTCGCTGACGGTGCTGATCGTCTGCAAAGCCGGACTGACGAACTCGAACAGCGTCAAGGCGCAGGGCGGAATCGCGACCGTTTGGAACGTTCCGGACGACAAGTTCGAGAATCACGTCAAAGACACGCTGATCGCCGGGGGCGAGCTTTGCGACCGCGAAACGGTCGAGTTCGTCGTGCGGAGCGGCCCGGACGGCGTCCGCAAGTTGATGGAGTACGGCGCTCGGTTCGACCGCGACGAAAACGGCGAAGTCCTGCTCGGTCGCGAGGGGGGGCACGACCACTTCCGCGTCCTGCACGCGAACGGCGACTCGACCGGGGCCGAAATTATTCGCGCCGCCGTCGAGGAAGTTAAGCGTCGCCCGAATATTCGCGTTTGGGAAAACACGTTCGCGCTCGACCTGCTCACTTACGACGGCTTCTGCCGAGGCGCGGTCGTCTATTGGGAAAAAGAGCGCGAAACCGAGTTAATTTGGGCGAAACAGACAATCTTGGCAACCGGCGGTTTCGGACAAATTTACCGAGAAACGACGAATCCGGACGTCGCGTGCGGCGACGGCGTCGCGATGGCGTTTCGCGCCGGAGCGGTCTGTCGCGACCTTGAATTCGTCCAATTTCACCCGACCGTTCTTTACATCGCCGGGGGGAGCCGCAGTCTCATCACCGAAGCGATGCGCGGCGAAGGCGCTTGGCTCGTCGACAAAAACGGCGACCGCTTTATGGCCGATTACGACGAACGGGGCGAACTCGCGCCGCGCGACGTCGTCAGCCGCTCGATCGTCCGTCAAATGGCGAAAACGAACTCGTCGAACGTTTTTCTCGATTTGACGCGCAAGGACGCCGACTGGATTCGCGGACGTTTCCCGGGGATCGCGGCGATCTGCGCCGAGTTCGGCGTCGACATTACTAAAGACCGAATTCCGGTGCGACCGGGCGCCCACTACGCGATGGGGGGCGTCCTGACCGACCGCAACGGGCGAACGACGTTGAAGGGGCTTTGGGCCGCCGGGGAAGTCGCGAGCGTCGGTCTGCACGGCGCGAACCGACTGGCGTCGAACAGTTTGCTCGAAGCGCTGGCTTACGGCGAAACGACCGGGCGCTTGGCCGGGGAAATCGCGCTCCAAACGACGGACGAGTACCGCGCGCTGCCGCTCGAAAACCCGCCGACGGCGACCGGGTCGAGCGCCGCGATCGACGTCGCCGACGTGCGCAACTCGTTGAAAAGCGCGATGTGGCGGCTCGTCGGCGTCGTGCGCGACGAAGCGGGGCTCTCCGAAGCGGAACGTTATATCGACGATTGGTCGAAAATTCTGTTTTCGAAGCAATTTTCGGAAACCGCCGCTTGGGAAACGCAAAATATGCTGACCGTCGCTCGAATGATCGTCGCCGGCGCGAAAGAGCGTCGAGAGACGCGCGGCGCGCACAACCGAAGCGACTGCGCCGACTTCGACCCGAGCGTTCCGGCGGTTCACTCGATTTTTGTTCCGGAAAACGATTGACGAAACTAACGGCGGCGTCGAGAGGCGCGAGCGCGTTGGGCGAACGGTCGCTCGGAGCGCGTCGAGACGTCGTTAACGTCGAACCCATTTCGACGACGTCGGAGGCAAACGTCGAAAACTAGCGTTAAGCGTTGCGAAAGGAGCGACGATGGAGATTTTAACGTCGATATTTTACGTGATTCTCGGCGCGGCGGCGTTAGTCGCCGGGGGCGAGGCGTTGGTGCGCGGCGCGAAGAAAATCGCCGAAAAGATGCGGATTTCGCCGTTGGTCGTCGGGCTGACGGTCGTCGCGTGCTGCACGAGCGCGCCGGAGATGGCGGTTTCCTTCTCGGCGGCGCTGCAGGCGACTCCGGAGAACCCCGGCGTCGCGGACGTCGCGCTTGGGAACGTCGTCGGGAGCAGCATTTGCAACGTTTTCTTGATTCTCGGCGTTTGCGCGTTGATCAAGCCGTTGTCGGCGTCGCGTCAGATGATTCGGCGCGAAAACCCGATTATGATCGCGGTTTCGTTGGCGACGCTTGTATTAGCGGCGCTTTGCGTTCGACCGGACGGCGCGCATTGCCTGCCGCGTTGGTCGGGCGCAATGTTGTTGGCGGGTTTTGTTCTTTACGAGTGGTGGACGGTGCGCCAAGCGAAGCGCGACGAAGCGGCGGCTTCCGGCGATAACTCGCAAGAAACCGTTCCTTCCGGCGAACCGACGGCGGCGCAAACGCGTTCGGCGGCGCTCGAATGGGCGGTCGCGTTCGGTTCGGTCGCGCTCGGTTTGGCGCTTCTCGTCGTCGGGGCGAAGCTTTTCGTCGGCGGCGCGGTTACGATCGCTCGAACGATCGGCGTTAGCGAGTTGGCGATCGGATTGACGCTGGTCGCGCTCGGCACGTCGCTTCCGGAGTTGACCGTTTCGGCGATCGCGACGTTGCGCGGCGAAACCGACGTCGCGCTCGGAAACGTCGTCGGGAGCAATATTTGCAACATTTTGCTGATTCTCGGCGGGACGGTTTTGCTCGTTCCGGGCGGGCTTGGAATCGCGGCGCAGTCGCTTTACGTCGACCTGCCGATTATGCTCGGCGCGGCGGCGCTTTGCGCTTGGTTCTGCTTCACCGGGTTCAAAATTCAACGCTGGGAGGGCGCGGTGTTCGTCGCCGCGCAAGTCGCGTATTCGGTTTATTTAATGCAATTCGCCGGTTGACGCAAGCGGAAGACCGCCGAACGGAAACCGCCGTCGGGGCGTCCCCAACGCAACCCGAACGGAACCGCCGTCGGAGCGTTCCCAACGCAAACCGAACGTAAGCCGCCGTCGGAGCGTCCCCAACGCAAACCGAACGAAAACGCCGTCGGAGCGTTCCCAACGCAAACCGAACGGAAACCGCCGTCGGAGCGTTCCCAACGCAAACCGAACGGAAACCGCCG
>JAFSDX010000255.1 GCA_017436025.1 Thermoguttaceae bacterium | reverse complement strand
AAAGCCTTTTCAGCTTCCTTCCCCGAAACTTCGAGAAAGCCGACTTGGCCAACTCCCCCGAAACTTCGAGAAAGCCGACTTTTCAACTTCCCCAAACCCGGGAAGCCCGCTCGACTCGGCGCGAAATCCCTCGCCGCTCGCCTTTACAAGTAAGAGCGACCAACGCCAAAGTTTTGAGCGAAAATCCGAAAAATTTCGATTTTTTCAACTTTACCGCAACCCGAGAAAGCCCGCTCGACTCGGCGCAAAAGGAACGTCGCCGACGCCCGCCGCCGCTCGCCTTTATAAGTAAGAGCGACCAATGCCAAAGTTTTGAGCGAAAATCCGAAAAATTTCGATTTTTTCAACTTTTACCGCAACCCGAGAAAGCCCGCTCGAACTTAGCGCGTGTTGACATATTTAAAAAAACGCTTGCAACGACACATTTAAAAAAAGTATAAGGCGCGTATGCAGCACGCTCCTAAGCGATCCCCAAAATATCGACCGCTTGGGACCCAACAGGACCAAAACGTCAATATCAGACGTCCAACCAATTTGCACGCAATACTTTACATCGTCAATAATAAATAAGAACGTCGCGCGTCGCCCCGACGCCTAAAGATTGGGCGCGCGATCTATCGTCGCTTTCGACGTCGGCAAGAGCGGCGTTTCACCGCGCGCCGCATAAGTCTCGCGAACCAAGAACTTATCAACAACTTCTTTCGAGCTTATTATTGGACTCAACGTTCGTAAAATCGGCGTCGCCAAGTCCCTCGTTCACAACGCCTACCGAAGTTTCGCCAAGACGCCGTTTTCGGCCCGACGTCGAAAACAACGATAGACTACGTTTCAAAATCCGCAACAGGACGGCAAGGCGCGACCTTCACAGCCGTTTTCAAGCGCCTAACTTATTACGTTTAATAACGTTAAGTTGTCTATTTGAACGTTTCTACGAGCGTTCGGCAACAGTCGCCTCGATTTCTGTGCCATTTTCTGTAAGTCCCATATGCGCAAGAGGAACTTAAAGAATTAACCTCCCTAACATTAGGAAACGAAGAACGTTTCGTTCTAAACCTATCGCTGCGCCAAAGGTAAAGCCTTCTTTTTATATCTCGTCCAAACGCAATAAAGCCTATTAGGCGCCGCTCAAAGTCGAGATATTTTATATACAATTATACGTTTTAATCGCCGTTTACATTTTTTGAGGGGCGACGCGAGCGCAATTTTGAAAGACATTTTCGGCTATTGCGCGAACTTTTGAGCAAAATGAATAAAAAAAGAAAAAACCGCTTGACATTTTGCTTTTTTCGGCGATAATATAGGTACGTTTGACGTTAAGAAACGCCTTTCTCGACTTCATAACGTTTAGGCGTTTAACGCCCCCTTCGTCTAGTGGCCTAGGACGTCGGATTCTCAGTCCGCAAACAGGGGTTCGATTCCCCTAGGGGGTACTATCGATAATTTTCGAGGGTTTTAACGATTCGTCGTTAAAGCCCTTTTTTGTTGGGGTTAGCGCGATTTCTCGGCGTTTGCTCGCGTTTTCGACTTCGCTAAAAATCGATAAGAATCGCTTAAAATCGCTCTCGTTTGCAACCAATTTGCAACCTCCTTTCCGATTTTTAAAATTGGTTGCAATATGAAAAACGTTTGATTTATTATTCTTCGCGGGACAGAACCGTCGCCGTTTCCAAGTTTGAACGTCGGCAAGCCGTTCGTTCGGGCGCTTCTACCTGTTCAAGGGTTTTCGTCCAAGTCGGCGGAGCGGTCGACGTCGGTCGGTCGAACGCGGAGGAATGCGGCTCCTGTGTCGGCGTTTTCGGCGGCCCGGTCGGTTGCGTCGCCGCTCGGACGTACTCCTCTTCCAGCGCGTGAAGGTAGTGTTCGCGCGCCGTCGATTCGTTGTGCCCGATCCACTCCGCTTCCGCGATCGAGCCGAAGTCGCGGTAAACTTCGTTCGACCGACTCGAACGCATATTTTGAATCAGTCGCTCCCAACGCGGCAAGCCCGACCAAAAAACGACGCGCTCGATCCGTTTCCAAACGGTGTTCGGGTTCCGCCCCTCCGCGATCACGTAAGGACTCCCGCCGACCGGAACCAACTCCCAAAGCGCTTCCAACTCCGCCCGCAACTCCGGAAAAAGCGGAATAATTCGCGTCGGTTTCCCAATGTGCGCCGTCTTCGGCGAACGAACGAGCATTCGGCCGCCCTCCCAATCGACGTCGCGCCACTCGGCCCGAAGCGCCTCCTCCTTCCGGAGACCGCCGATTCGGTAAAGCGCGATCAGCGCCCGCGTCTCTTGGTTCGGACTCGCGTCCAACAGCTTCGCGTAATCCGCTCGCGAAACGAACGTCTCTCGACGCTTGTTCTTGAACGACCCGCGCTTCAAGCCCGAAAACGGATTCCGCTCGAGCAGTTCGTTCGCAAGCCCCCAAGCGAAGACCCGCGAAACGTCCCGAACGACGCCCGCTCGCGTCGCCTCCGAATAAATCGCGTCGAGCTGGGCGATGAACGCCGCCGCGTCCGACTTCCCGAAGTCGGAAACGTCCGTCGCTTTCTCGACTCGCTCGAAGAAGATTTTCGTCGAACGCATCTTGTTCCGGAAAGTGATCGGTCGCATCCCCTTTTCTTCGGCGCGAAAATACTCGTCGAAGAGTTCGTCGAGCGAAAGCCGAATTTCCGGCTCGACCAAGCTGCAACGCTCGAACCGCTCCCGAAGGTCGCCGTCGAGCGCCGCCAACCAAGCGAACGTCCGCCGGTCGACGTTCGTTCCCGTTTCGAGCGCGTCGACGCAACGTTCGACAACGCCCGCGATTTCTTCCGCCGCCGCTCGCGAATAACTCGACGGCAAATAGAGCGTCCGACGCGCTCCGTTCAAGGTAAATTGGACGACTCGCGCGATTCCGCTCTTGCGGTTTCTTTCGTATACGCTCGCCATTTTGGATGATCCTTTCTCGTTTTTTTTCGGCGAGGTTGCGATAAGGTCGACGCGACGATAACGTTTCGTCGCGCCGAAGTCAAGACCTCTTCCGATTTTTCCGGATTTAACGAGGCGGCGCGTCAAAGTTAACCCAACCGACGACCGCCCGCAAGCCGAACAAATAACGCTCGCCGATCTTCCGGCAAGGGAACCCCTCTTCGTCGATCAGTCGTTTAATCGTCGAGGTCGCGACGCCGAGGAACGCCGCGACCTCTTCGAGGTTCATCACCTCCGCCGACTTGCGCCGCTCCGGCTTCGCTCCGCCCGATTTTACCGAAATCCCCATTTTCCGCCCTTTCGTTTTCATTTTTCGCCGCATCCGAATTCTGAGACATTATTGCATTATCGCACTTGCGTCAGAACGCCGCGCAAGGCGTTTTTTCGACGTTTTCTACCAAAGAGTCGACCGCGTCGCGACGCTCTTAAACGCCCGATTAACCGCGTTTAAACCCAACCGCCCGGAACCGGTTCGAAATCGCCGTCCCAATTTAACGTTTGAACGTGTTTTACCGCCGATTCGAGCGACGCGACCGGTTTGTCTAAATCAATCGCCGGCAACCGTCCGAGTCGCGGGGTGAAGATTCGCCGCGTGTGCGACGAGTACAGGACGACGCGGCGCGGCCCGCCTTCGTCCGGCGTCCACTCCCCGAGTTTGTACGTTTGCCGACGCGCCGCCGGTTCGTTTTGCCAACACATTATCGTTTTCCTTTCTTCTTTCGTTGCAACGTTTGCGCTTCCGTTTCCCGACGCTCAAAACGCCGCCGCGACCGCGACGACGACCGCGATAACGGACGAAACGCCGAACCAAAACGCCGCGCGCTTCCAAATCGCGACGTCGTTTAGCGCCGCGTCGAGCGCCGTTCGAAAGCGCTCGGCGAAACGTTGCGCGTCGGCAATTTCGCGCCGAAGCTCCCGCTCGACCGCTCTGTCGCCCGAGACCGACTCTTCGCGAACTCGCCGTGCTTCGTCGAGCGCTTTCGCCAATTTGGAATTTTCCGCGATAAGCCGGTCGACGTAAATTTTGGCGGCGTCGAATTTTT
>JAFSDX010000254.1 GCA_017436025.1 Thermoguttaceae bacterium | reverse complement strand
TTTCTTGTACGGGAACTTGCGTTCTTGAAGCATGCGAACAGCGAGCGTTCCGACGGCTCCGGTGGCTCCGACGACGGCGACGGAATCGAACATAGCGGACTCCTTGCGGTTGGGACGGCGCCGGGTCGAGCGTCGTCAAAAGTTAGGAAACGCGACGGAAAAACCGTCGACGATAATCTTCGAAGTTAGTTTCGCCTAATAAAAATCGACGTTTTTACGTCGTTTTTGCAAGACGCGACTTATTATGTTCGATTTTTGCGTCGGCGCAAGGGGCGTTTCCGCGCAAAAGAGCGTTTTTTTCCCTTTTTTTGCGAAATTTTATTAAGACTGGCTAACTTTGACGCTTTCTCAACCGAGAAGAACCTCCGCGAACGCGCCGGGCGATTCTTCGAGACGCAACGAGAAACGGTATTCCGCCGCCGGGAAGGGGAGAGCGCCAAGTTCGACGATTTTTTCGAGCCAACGGTCGAGTAAAACGGAGGCGAGTTCCTCCGTCGAGGCGTTGAGCGCGTCGATCCAAGCGACCGAATCGCTCGGAACGACCCAGCGCCGAGGCGCCGGAGCCCCGCGCCAAAGAACGACGACTTCGCCGACCGGATTTTCCGGCGTCGGCGGGATTTCGCGGTATTCCGTTTCCGGGGCGCGAGTCGCCAAAATCGTTCGATGATTCCAAGTCGCCGCGATTTCAAGGAGCGCCCGCCGCGCCGCGACGAAATCGAGAACGCACCCGGAAGCGTCGCGGGGCCCTTCGACGCGAATCGAAACGCGAAAATCGTGCCCGTGAATCGGTTCGCCGAACCAAGCCGGCTCGGAAGCGGAACGGAGCGCCGCCGTCGCGAGAACGTCGTCGTTATTAATACAAACGACGTTTTGCGCCGTCGCGTCGAAAGCGAACGCGTCGCCGTCGAGGTTCGGAACCGCTAAAGGAAAAGCGACGAAATGCGCCGCGTTGAAGGTGAGTTCCGCGTCGTCGAGCGACACGGCGAAACGACGTTGAGGCGAACGACGGGCCATAAAACTTTTCGCAAGTTAAAACGGGTAAGACGGGAAAAACAGGGAAAATGAATCGATTCCCAAAACGGGTAAAATGGGTAAAAACGCGACGGGTTGGGCGCGAGGGATAAGGAAATTTTTGCCGATTTTTTCTAAAATTTCTAAAAGTTTCGTAAAAAGTCGCTTTCCTCCGCTTGCGCTATTGAAACCGTTTGTTAAAATAATGAAGCGTCGGTTTATCATTCGGCTTCTTCGACGGGATTTTTCAACGCTTTTTGAAAATTCAAGGTCGGAAAGACGCGGAAGACGAACGACGCGCCCCGTTTAATCGTTAAAATGATTAACTCGAACGCGTTTTTGAGGGCGGCGGAGAGCGGCGGTTCGCGCGCTCGGCCTCCGTCGACGCGACGAAAACGCGTTTTGACGATAAAATAAAAAGTTTCTCGCGGCGCTCGCGACGTAATGCGCGCCGCTCAAGTTAAACCCTGTTTTTTATTGGGGATGAAGCGAAATCGCTTGCGCCGCTAAAAGGACGGTTTCCCGTCGCGCGGCGGCTTCCCGCGTCCTTTTTGGCGCGTCCGTTTCGTTTTATCCGGTAAATGACTTCACCAGTTTAGGAATTTTGTAGTGGTTAATCGTACTCTGATTCGCGGTTTGGACAAAAACATCGAAGACGTCGTTCTCGAAGAAGACCTCCTCGCGTATTACGGCGCCGACGCCGAGATTTCGTTGAATCAACTCATCGAAGGAACCGTCGTTCGCATCGAAAAAGAATTCGTCATCGTCGACGTCGGCTATAAGAGCGAAGGCGCCATCCCCGTTTCGGAATGGGAAGAAGACGAAGAAGCTCCGAAACCGGGCGACAAAGTGAAAGTTCTCGTCGAAGAACTCGAAGACACGATGACCGGCGAAGACGTTTCCGCGCGCGGTATGATCGTTCTGAGCAAGCGCAAGGCCGCGAAGATCGAAGCCTGGAACGATATGATGCAACGCGTCAAGGAAGGCGACGTCGTCGACGGTAAAGTTACGAAGAAGATCAAGGGCGGTCTTCTCGTCGATATCGGCGTCAACGTTTTCCTCCCGGCCAGCCAAGTCGACGTTCGTCGTCCGTCCGACATCAGCGAATTCATCGACCAAACGATCAAGTGCGTCGTTCTCAAGATCGACGAAACCCGTCGCAACATCGTCGTCAGCCGTCGCGCTCTCATCGAACAAGAACGCGCCGAAAAGAAAACGTCGTTGCTCAACGAACTCGAAGTCGGCCAAATTCGCGAAGGAACCGTCAAGAACATCGCCGAATTCGGCGCGTTCATCGACCTGGGCGGCATCGACGGTTTGCTCCACATCACGGACATGAGCTGGGGCCGCATCACCGACCCGAAAGAACTCGTCAAAATCGATCAAAAGATCGAAGTTATGGTTCTCCAAATCGATTACGAAAAGGAAAAGATTTCGCTCGGTTTGAAGCAAAAGACCCCGAGCCCGTGGGAACACGTCGAAGAGAAATACCCGATCGGCGCGAAAGTCAAGGGCGTCGTCGTCAACGTCATGACCTACGGCGCGTTCGTTAAGTTGGAAGAAGGCGTCGAAGGCCTCGTCCACATTAGCGAAATGTCCTGGACGAAACGCATCAACCACCCGAACGAAATCCTTTCGCAAGGGCAAGAAATCGACGTCGTTATCCTCGGCATCAACAAGGAAAAACAAGAAATTTCCCTCGGCGTCAAACAAACGACGAGCAACCCGTGGGAAACGGTCGATCAAAAATACCCGGTCGGTATGCGCGTCAAGGGCGTCGTTCGCAACCTCACCAACTACGGCGCTTTCATCGAAATCGAAGAAGGCATCGACGGTTTGCTTCACGTCAGCGATATGAGCTGGGTTCGCAAAATCACGCACCCGAGCGAAGTCGTCCGCAAGAACGACGAAATCGAATGCGTCGTTACCTCGGTCGACAAGAAGAGCCGCCGTATCGCGCTCGGTTTGAAACAACTTTCGGAAGACCCGTGGGTTACCCGCATTCCGGAAAAATACAAGCCGAACCAAATCGTCACCGGTAAAGTTACGAAGATCACCAACTTCGGCGTTTTCGTCAGCTTGGAAGACGACCTCGAAGGTCTCCTTCACATTTCGGAACTTGCCAACCATAAGGTTGAAAATCCGGAAGACGTCGTCAAAGTCGACGAAGAAATCGAAGTGATGGTTCTGCGCGTCGACGCCGACGAACGTAAAATCGGTCTTTCCCGCAAACGCGCCGAATGGACCGACGAAGAAGCGGAAGCCGTCGAAGAAGAAGCGCCGGTCGTTACCTCGACCCCGACCGTCAAACCGGAAAACCTCAAAGGCGGTATGGGCGGCGACGCCGGGCCGCTCTTCAAGCTCCCGGGCCAAGAGTGATTTTAAGCGCGGTTTTCTTAGCGCCGTTTGAACGCAAGCGGCGCTTGGAACGCGATTAAACGAAAAGACGACGTTTTCTTCGGAGAACGTCGTCTTTTTTTGTCGTTGGAACGGCGCGAAACTTAGGTCGACGGCGTCGGAGTTGGAACGCGTCGAATTTGAAAGCGTTAAGCGCCGTCGTTTAAAACGTTAAGATTCGCTTTCGTCGCTTTTTCGGTTGATCGCGATTTTGCGCGGTTGAATCTCTTGGCGTTTCGGCAGACGCAGCGTCAGCAGACCGTCGCAAAAATCCGCTTCGATCTTGTCGGAGTCGATCGTGTTTCCGACGCGGAACGAGCGGAAATAATCTTTCGGTTCGAAGCCGACGGTTCGGCGCGTCGCGTCTTCGCGGCGGCGTTCCGAGACGCGACCGCAAATCGTCAGTTCGCCGTTTTGGAAGTCGACGTCGACGGCGTCGTCGCAAACGCCCGGCATTTCGGCGGTTACGACGTAAGCGTCGTCAAATTCGACGACGTCGACGGACGGCGCGCAGCGTTCGCGGCGTTCGGCGTCGGCGAGGGCGTTGGAGTCGTTGGCTTGTGAAGCGCGTTCGGTAATCGAGTTCATTTCGTTTTCTCCTGCGATTTAGGAACGATCGGTTTGGGGGGAGGTTTCGCCGTCGGTCGCCGTAACGTCGAGCGTCGACGTTTTGTTGACGCCGATTTTTTTGACGCGCGCTTTTTCGATTTTCGGGACTTTGAGGAGCAAAACGCCCCGTTCGAGTCGCGCTTCGGTCGCGTCGGCGTCGACGGGGTTCGGGAAGGAGACGGCGAAGGTCGCGTCCCCTTGCGCTCGTTCGCGGCGCCAATAGCGACCGTTCTTTTCGGCGTCGTTCTTGGCCGGGCGGCGGAGACAAACCGTCAAATCCGAACCGGCGAGTTCGACGGAAATCGCGTCTTCGGCGATCCCCGGCGCGGCGATCTCGACGAAATATTCGTCCGACGTTTCCCAAACGCCGGGCGAGCAACGGTTTTCGAGCGACGCGAAGGAGAGACCGCCGCGCGTTTCGGAAGTTAAGTCGGAGAAAAAGCGGTTGAGGCCGCGTCGAAAATCGAGCGGCGACGCGAAGCTGTAACCTCGCGGAACGAGATAATCGGTCAACATAGTTTTCCTTTCTTGCGGAGCGCGTTCGAGCGAAGCGTTCGAACGGCGACGGTTAAAGCGTTGCGACGAGCGCGGCGTCGACCGAACGTCCGGTCGAGAGCGCGAGAAGTAACGTCGCTCGTATTTTAGCGCAAGATAGTAAAGTTGGGGGAAACGCGCAAAATATTACGTCGCGGCGCGAGCGCAAGACTAAGAACCGGAAAAACGCGCAAGAAAAAAGAAAAGCCGCGAAACGAGCGTTCGCGGCTTGTTAAACGTCGCCGTTTAACGAGTTGCGTCGACTCGGCGGCGTCGGCGATTAACGGTCGGCTTCGTAGCGTCGCCAAGCCTCGGCGGCCAACGCGGCCCCGGCTTCGCGGCATTGTTGAAGAACTTCCGGCGTCGGACGGAGTTTCGACTTGAGCGGCGCGCCGAGCGTCGGGTATTTGAGGTCGTTTTCGAGCGCCTTTTGAATCGCTTCGGCGCCGCCCGGGCCCCAACCGAAGGAGCCGAACGAAAGCGCCGCTTTTTCGCGGAATTTAAGTCCTTGGAAATACGCGAGAACGGCGCCCATCGCCGGCATTAAGTTGGCGTTGAGCGTCGCGCTACCGAACGCGATCGCGGCGGCGTCGAGCGCTTCGGTCGCCAAACGGGTCAGCGTCGTGCGGCGAGCGTGCATCGTTTGAACGTCCAAGCGCGGCGCGTCCGGCGGAAGCGTCTCGTTGAACGCGACCGCTCCGGCGTAAATCTCCTCGGCCATCGCTTCGGTGCTTTGCCACATCGTGTCGTAAACAATGAGGACTTTCGGCGCGTATTTGCCGGAAGCCCAGTTTTTATAAGCGTTAACGATAACGTCGACGTTCCCGCGCCAAATGAGACCGTGACTCGGCGCGATCGTTTCGATTTCGAGTTGCGACGCGACTTCGAGCGTCTTCAACACTTGGCGTCCGTAAGGCGTAACGATGTTCGCGTAGTAGCTTTTCGCCTCTTCGAGAACCTTCGCGAGATCGTACTCGTCGACGAAACGCTCCGACGTGGCGAGGTGCTGGCCGAACGCGTCGTTCGAGAAGAGGATTTTCTCCTCCGGCATATACGAAACCATCGATTCCGGCCAGTGAACCATCGGAATGTTGACGAACGTAAGCGACCGCGAACCAAGGCTTAACGTGTCGCCGGACGCGATAACTTGCGTTTTCCAACCGGAAATATCGAAGAGACCGGCGAGCGTTTCCAAGCACTTGGCGTTGCAGACGAGCGTCGCGTTCGGACAGGCCGCCATCACCGCCGGAAGCGCGCCGGAGTGGTCGAGTTCGGCGTGGTTGCAGACGACGTAATCGATTTTATCCAAATCGGTTAACGCGGCGACGTTGCGCAAAAGTTGCGGGGCGAACGGGCCTTTTACCGTATCAATCAGCGCCGTTTTTTCGTCGCGAACGAGGTAGGCGTTGTACGTCGCGCCGCGATGCGTGTCGTAGCTGTGGAAGTCGCGGACGCCGTAGTCGACGTAGCCGACCCAATCGATATTCTTTTTCAATTCCGCGCGTAAGTTCATATATTTTCTCGCTTTCGCTAAAAGTCAGGCCGATTTTTAGGGGTGAGCGCGTTCGAGCGCCGGGAGAAAACGCCGCCGTCGAACGCCGAGATTGCGCGTCGCGTTTTTGAGGGGCGCGACGTGTTGTCGACGTTCGAGCGGCGACGGTTGGTAAAACGATAAATCGCGTTATTGCGCGAGTTCGCGTCCGAGGTGGAACGCTTTCAAGTTGACGTCGACGAACGCCGGTTTGACGCGCTTCGAAATCGCGCCCTCCCAAGCGTCGAGCGACAAATCGAGTTGCGTCGACAGGGAGCCGAGCAGAATCGTGTTCGCGGCGCGAGCGTTCCCGAGTTCGGCGGCTTGTTCGACGGCGCGAACGTAAACCAAGCGCGGGAAATACTTGCGGAGCGTCTCTTCGTCGAGCGTCGGATAGGCGGCGGCCCCGGACGAAACGGTCGTCGGAACGATGATTTGATCGGAAACGACCGCGAGGCCGTTCGGCGCCAAGTAGTCGACGTAACGCAACGATTCGACGCGTTCGAGCGACGCCAAGACCGTCGCGGTTCCCTTGGGAATCAACGGGCTGTAAATCTTTTCGCCGTAACGGATTTGCGCGACGACCGAGCCGCCGCGTTGCGCCATCCCGTGAATTTCGTTCGTTTTCACGTCGAAACCGGAGTCGAGCGCCGCTTGAGCGACGATCGCGCTAGCCAGCAAAATCCCCTGTCCGCCGACGCCGACGAGAACGACGCTCGTCGTGTTGTTCGAGTTTTGTTGGGTCATCAGACGAGCCCTCCCATTTTAACGTCGAT
>JAFSDX010000253.1 GCA_017436025.1 Thermoguttaceae bacterium | reverse complement strand
CGACTCGTTTTCAACGACAAAATTCCGAAGAATGTAACGTTTTTCGAGTATTCTTGTTATCGCTCTATAAAGTTATTGAACTCAATGAATTCGACAAAATTATAGTTATGTTTCTAAGATCCGCCGCTTACCGACTCACTTCCCGCTCCGCTTAGCGAACTAAGCTCGGCGCGAACGTCGACCAGCGACAAAATCCCAGACGCCACTCTTGCATCACCTAATTGTAAAATATCGTTTAAAACGAGCTTTCGCAAGTTTTAAGCCGCGCGTTCAACCTTTTCGCTTGAACCCGTTGTTTTTTTCGTTTACCGCTCATTCCCGAGCGACTCACATATCTTACCGCTTTTTTCGTTTTCGTCAAGGGCTTTTTTGAAATTTTTTTATTTTCGTTTTCGCTTTGACTTTTTCCGCTTTAAAAGCGGTTAGCGGTTGTCGTCGTTTGGCTCATTGCCAGCGACAGGTAAGAATATACCCCAAGAAAGAAAAACCGCAAGGGGCAATTTCGAAAAATTTCAAGAAAATTTATCGTTTTTACATTTCCATCGTCTTAAAAGCCAAAACGGCGCCCCCTTCATCCCCCTAATCCCCCTATCTTGCGCCGTCTATCATTTTCCAACGCGAAGTCTTTCCAAATTTCCTCCGCGTCCCCTTTCGCCGTCTTGGCGCGCCCCATTTTTTATAGTATAATGACGTTTTCCCGTCGTTTGTTTCCCTACGGCGCATTTTTGACGCGTCGACGTTTTCCCGGAGGTTCCAATGTCCGCCCGTTCCCGCCATTCTCGTCCGCAATCGCAGACCCGCAACCGCAAACCGCGCCTCGATTCTTCGCGAGCCCCGAAGCCCGGTCGTCCGCGTTTTACGACCGATTCCCGCCAAGAACGCGCCGCCGCCAACTCCGTTTTCGCGAACGCTCCGGTTAAGAAGTCGAAACCGGTCGACGCCGACGACCCGTTCGCCGAGGAACTCGGGCACCGCCTGCAAAAAGTTCTCGCGGCGGCCGGTTACGGGAGTCGACGCAAGTGCGAAGAGTTGATCGCCGAAGGTCGCGTCGAAGTCGACGGCGTCGTCGTTACGGAACTCGGCGTCCGCGTCTTCCCGCGCGAACAGCGAATCCGCGTCGACGGCGAAGCGCTCCCGAAGGCCAAGCCGATTTACCTCGCCCTCAACAAGCCGAAAAACACCCTTTGCACCAACAGCGACCCGCAAGGTCGACGCCGCGTCCTCGATTTTATCCCGGAGCAGTTCGGTCGACTTTTCCCGGTCGGTCGCCTCGACCAAAACAGCGAAGGCCTCATTATTCTCACCAACGACGGCGCGCTCGCCGAACGCCTGACCCACCCGCGTTTCGAAGCGCCGAAAAAGTATAAAGTACAAGTCGCCGGGCTCGTCGACTACGAACTGGCGCGCGACCTCAAACGGGGCGTCCACATCGCCGAAGGGATTGTGCAAGCGGACGACGTCGTTATTAAGTCCCGCCACAAAATGAGTTCCGTTCTCGAAATCACCCTTACCGAGGGAAAAAATCGCGAAATTCGCCGGATGCTCGCTCGCCTCGGACACAAGGTAATGCAACTGCAACGCGTTCAAGTCGGCTCGATCAAGCTCGGCAAGATGGCGCCGGGCGAGTTCCGCCGCCTCAACCCGAAGGAAGTCGCCGAGCTTTACCGCGTCGCTCGAACGCCTAACGACGCCGCGTCGACGAAGCCGCGTTTGCGACCGATCGAAATTTCCGAAATTGAGATGCGCAACGCGCCGGAAGAAGACGACGCGAAAAAAGCGAAAAGCGTTAAAAGACCGAATGTTGCGCACGCCGACTCCGCCGACGAAACGACGCCGCGTCGTCGACTGTTCGACCCGTCTTTCGAACGCTTCGCCGAACCGTCGCGACGCCGCGAAGCGAACCCGGATTTCCGCGAAGAATTCCGCTCCGAAGAACGAAGCGCCCGCCGTCGCCGCGTCCGCGAAGAATACGACGCCGAGGAACGCACTATCGGGCCGCGCAAGTTCGACCGCTCCGAACGCGAAGGCGGACGCGACCGTTTCAACGTCGACGCTTCCGAACGTCGCGGCGGAGGTAAAAACCGTTTCGGCGACAAACCGTCGTTCGGCGGTAACCGCAAGCCGGGCGGCGACTTCCGCGGCGGTCCGAAACGCGGCTCCGGCCCGAAACGCGGTCGCTAAAAACGCTTTCGACTTCGCCCCTAATTTAACGCCAATATAACGCAAAAATTTAACGGCGGTTTTGCGACGACGCCGCGTCGTTTTTCGTTAACGACGTCGCATCGCCGATTCGTCGGCTTTCGTCGACGCGCCGTTTCAACGTTTCAACGCTTTTAATCGTTTTCAACCGCCGACGACGCCGTGTAAAGGCGCCGACGCAACCGACAACAACGCAAGGAGATCGGCAATGTCGCACGACTGTATTACTCAACGTAAAGACGTTTGGACCGGCGTCGGGACGACGCTTGAAAATCGGCAAATCGCCGAATCGACTTGGAAGATTACGATCGAGGCGCCGGAGTTTGCGGCCCGCGTCGCGTCCGGCAAGTTCGTTATGCTTCGTCTTGTCGCCGGCGACGATCCGCTTCTCGGGCGCCCGTTCGCAATTTACGACGCCGACAAGACTTCGGGTCGGGTCGAAGTCGTTTACGCGGTCGTCGGCAAGGGAACGACGCGACTGACGACGCTTCGTCCGGGCGATCCGATTCGCCTTTGGGGCCCGCTCGGGAACGGTTGGGACGTCGCGCTTCAAGGCGACGCGCCGAGACGTCTCGTTTTGGTCGCGGGCGGCGTCGGGAACGCTCCGTTCTATCTCCTTATCAAAGAACAACTTGAAGCGGCGAAAAAAGACCCGGCGAACGCTCCGAAATTGACGTTCGTTTTCGGCGCGCGGTCGGCGGAGCGTTTGAGTTGCGTCGACGATTTCCGAGCGCTCGGCGTCGACGTTCGCATTGCAACGGAAGACGGAAGCGCCGGAACGAAGGGCTTTGTAACGGACGTTTTCCCGGAAATTTTGCCGGACGACGTCGCGTCGGAAGGCGTTCGCCTCCTCTGCTGCGGGCCGCACCCGATGTTAAAAGCCGTCGCCAAGTACTCGGAAGCGCGCGGTTTCGAATGCTGGACGTCGCTGGAATCGCCGATGGCTTGCGGTTTGGGCATTTGCTTCTCCTGCGTCGTCGACTGGAAAACGGACGACGGAACCTGGGACTATAAACGCACTTGCGCCGACGGCCCGGTCTTCGACGCGTCCCGACTCCGCTGGGATTGACGCCGAGTAACCGTCGCCGACAAACGCGACGCGGCGCCGTCCGAGCAAAACGACGCCGCGTCGACGTTTTCTTTTCGCCGATTTCGTTTCGCCTTGGGGAGTTCTAATATGTTTCAACGCAGCGTTTACAAGAAATATCTTGCGAAAATTTCGGCGGAAACGATCGAAGCGCGGTATCGGGCGTTTCTCGCTTATTTCGGCGACGCGAAAATTCAAGCGAACATCGCCGTTTCGAAAGAGGAGCGTTTTCAAGAAGGCTTCTTACGCGAACTCTTCGTAAATATCCTCGGTTACACGATTTATCCGGAAGACGATTACAACCTTATCACCGAGCAAAAGAACGAGGACAACGCGAAAAAAGCGGACGGCGCGCTCCTTGTCGGCGGCGTCGTTCGCGGCGTCGTCGAACTGAAAGACCTCAAAACGCCGAATCTCGACGCGGTTGAAAGCCAAGCGTTCGGGTACAAGAACCATCAGTCGCAAGCGCGTTACGTTGTTATCTCCAACTTTCGCAAATTAAGGTTTTACATCGATTCGGCGACCGAGTTTTTCGAGTGGGATTTGTTCAATTTGTCGCTCGAAAAATTTCGCGAACTTTACGTCTGTTTGAGTTGGGAGGCGATTCGCGACGACTTGCCGCTTAAAATTCGCGACGAGTCGACGCTCGAAGAAAAGAAAATCGCGGAGGATTTTTACCGCGACTATTCGTCGTTCAAGCGGAATTTTTTCGCCGACATTCTCGAACGCAACCCGAGCGGCGACAAGGTGTTGCTTTTCCGCAAAACGCAAAAACTTCTCGATCGTTTCCTCTTTGTTTTCTTCGCGGAAGACCGGGGCCTTCTTCCGCCGAATATGATTTCGAAGACGGTCGACGAATGGCGCTCGCGCTCTAAATGGGAACCTCGCGCGCTTTACGAACAGTTCAAAATACTTTTCGGCCTTATCGACAAGGGCGCGCCGCAACTCGAAATTTTCGCGTACAACGGCGGCCTTTTCAAGCCGGACGCGACGCTCGACGCGCTCGCAATCGGCGACGACGTTCTTTGCGCCAACGTCGAGAAATTAAGCGCTTACGACTTTGAAAGCGACGTCGACGTCGACGTGTTGGGGCGCATTTTCGAACACTCGCTGACGGAGATCGAAGAGGTAACGCGGGCGCTGACCGCCGAGGCGAACGGCGACGCCGCGTCGTTGAAAGCGAGCGCGAAAACGGAGAAGACAAAGCGCAAAAGCGACGGAGTCTTTTACACGCCGTCGTACATTACGAAGTACATTGTCGAAGCGACGTTAGGCAAACTTTGCGCCGACAAAAAAAAGGCGCTCGGCTTCGACGCGGAAACGTTCGACGTCGACCCGGTCAAATTCAAAACGAAAAAGGCCCGCGCGGAGGAAAGCAAACGGCTCGACTCGCTCCTAACTTCTTACCGCGCTTGGCTTCGCGAACTGACGATTTGCGATCCGGCCTGCGGCTCCGGCGCGTTTTTGAACGCCGCGCTCCAATTTTTGATCGACGAACACCGCGAACTCGACGAATTGACGGCGCGGGTTCAATACGGTTCGTCGGCTTCGGCTCTTATCTTCCAAGAAATAGAAACTTACATCTTGGAACACAACCTTTTCGGCGTCGACGTCAACGAAGAGTCGGTTGAAATCGCGCGTCTTGCGCTTTGGTTGCGCACTTGCAAGAAAGGTCGCAAACTCAACGATTTAAGCGCGAACGTCAAATGCGGCGACTCGCTAATCGACGACGAAGCGCTCGGCGGCGCCCGGGCGTTCGACTGGCGGCGCGAATTTCCGCAAGTCTTTGAAAAAGGCGGGTTCGACGTTATTATCGGGAATCCGCCCTACGTTCAGCTGCAAACGTCCGGCGACGTCGGAAAACGTTTATCGAAAGCGAGTTACGCGACGTTCGACAAAGGCGGCGATCTTTATTGCCTCTTTGTCGAACGCGGATACGATATTCTCAAAAAAGACGGCATAATGTCGTATATTATGCCCAACAAATGGTTAATTGCCGACTACGGCAAACCGTTGCGCAAGTTCTTCGCCGACAAGAACTTAACCCAGCTTCTAAACTTCGGCGACGTCCAATTTTTCGCCGACGCCGCGACGATCGTGTTAATCTTTGTCGCAGAGAAAACACCGAAAACAGAAACTCTCGAAGTAATATCGGTTAATCAAAAGACTTATAACGGCGATTTTACGTCGACGGTATCCGCTCGTTACGCATATCCGAGCGCCGCGCTCGGAGACGACGTTTGGACAATTCAAGCGCAAGAGCATTTCCCTATTTTACGAAAAATGAAACGCAACTCGCTGCCGTTAAAGGAGTTGCCGGTTTCTATTTTTCGCGGCGTTTTAACCGGTTATAACGACGCGTTTTATATCGACGAAGCAACCAAAGACCGTTTAATCGCCGAACATCCGGCAAGCCAAGAACTTATCAAACCGCTTTTACGCGGTCGCGATATTTGGAAATACGGAACGCGCAATGCGGAACCGCTTTATCTTATCTCCACCTTCCCATCGCTAAACGTTGAAATTGAACGATTTCCAGCGATTGAAAAGTATCTTTTGTCATTTGGATACGATAGATTGAAACAAACCGGCGAAAAAGGCGCGCGTAAAAAGACTTCCGGGCGTTGGTTCGAAATTCAAGACTCCATTAAATATTATCCCGAATTTGCCAAACCGAAAATTATTTATCCGGAAATTACCAAATTTTTCGGATTCACTTACGACGAAACCCAATATTATACAAACAACAAAGCGTTTATTCTAACCGCCGATGATGAAACGATTTCGCTTAAATTTTTAACGGCGCTTTTTAATTCGCCGGCAACTAAAATTTGGATTTGGTACAACTGCCCGGAATTACTCGGTGGAACGCGCGAAATTCGGAAGATTTTCTTTGAGAAATTCCCGGTTCCGGACGTCGGGGCGAAGCGCGAATTTTTCGAAACTTGCGTCGACGAACGACTTGCGGCCTTCGCCGAGGTTCGTAAAACGCGGCGGCGATTTTTGCGTCGGTTGCGGGAAGAGTTCCCCGATTTGAAAGCGACCGAAAAGCTCGAAAATTTCGACGAAGCAACCTTTACGGGCGTCTGCAACGAGTTGAAAAAACAGAAGATAACGATTCCGCTAAAAGACCGCGACGAATGGGAAGATTACTTCGACGCCCAACGCGAAAAAGCCCGCGCCGCGAACGCCCGTTGCGCCGAACTCGACGCGGAACTCGACGACGCCGTCGCCGACTTGTACGGTTTCGACGCCGACGAACGCGCCGTCCTTCGCGCCTTTACCCTTTGATTTTTCGACGGTTGCGTCGGAAGCGTTAAACGATTATATTTCGTCGCCGCTTTCGTCGTTTAGTCGGCGGCGTTTGACATTTACATCGCGTCGCGATTCGTCGTTGGGCGACGCGTTGCGACGCGGCGCCGCGTTTCCGATTTCACCGTTTCACCGTTTTACGCAATCCTTTTATTCGCAACGTTTACCCTGTTTTTAGGAGGACTCGCTATGCAAAACGTCGTCGCGGCTTTTCTGCTCGCGCTCGGCGCTTGGAGCGTCGAATTCAACGAAGCGACGTCGCGTCTCACGATGACGCACGCCGAAACCAACGTTCAAATTTCCGGCGAACTCGGGTTCGTCGTCGACGGCAAAGATTGGACCGTCGCCGCCCCGCGCGACGCCGTTTCGCACCGTCTCGCGCTCGTCGACCCGCAAGGGGAAGCGCAAGGTTATCTCGTCTTCAACGCCGACGGCGACCGGCTCGAAGTCCTTGCGTATCACCGCACTAGGCAGTTTTACCTCGGCGAAATTTCGTTCCGCGGCGACGTCGTTTTCCGCGACGATTCGTTCCCTTGCCGCACCTTCCCGAAAGTCGGAGAGCGCGTTTTGCCCCTCGCGACCGGCGTCGTCGACTCCGCGACAAACGATTCGTTGTTCGCTCGCGAAGAAGACTTGGCGCTTCGGTTCGGCGCCGCGAATTTGCGCTTGACGTCGAAAAACGCCGCGACGCAACCCGTTGACGCGCCTAACTTTATCGACGGAGCGCAGTACGCCGTCGAAGCGTCCGGGCGGATTCACGAAGCGTCGGAAGCGGTCTTTTCGGTCGCCGTCGATAAACGTTACTATCAAAAGCGTTGGGTTCCTTATTACAAGCCGATCGACCGCAAGCGCTGTCCGTCGCCGCCGACCGGCTGGATGTCTTGGAACCTCTATTTCGACACGGCGGGCGCGGAGGAAAACCTCGCCGAGGCGCGCGTCGGGAAGAAGTATCTGCAACCGTTCGGGCTCGAGTTTTGGTCGATCGAAAGTTGGCAAGGCAACAGCGATAAGTTACCTGTTTCCGGGTTTTACAACTTGAACCTCGAAGTCAACGAACGCCAATTCCCGAAGGGAATGAAACAGCTCGCCGACGATATTCGCGCGCTCGGTTTCCGACCCGGGCTTTGGACCGCGCCGTTCGGCACCGGCTCGAAAGAGTTTTACGAAGCGCATAAAGATTGGTTCCTGCACGATAAAAACGGGAACCCGATGCGCACCTGGAACGGCGTCTACACGATCGACCCGTCGAACGACGAGATGGTCGCGCATATGCGCCGCATTCACGAAATCGCTTCAAAAGACTGGGGTTACGAGTTCTTCAAGATCGACGGCATGTCCGGGGCCAACTCCGGTTACTGCGCCCATTTCTTCGAACGCGCCGACGTTCGCGCCGCGTTCGACAATCCGCAAGTCGAAGCGCCGTTCGAGCGCTGCGTTAAAGCGCTGCGCGAAGGAATCGGCGAAGACCGCGTTTTCCTCGCTTGTCAAGGACACTTCACCGGGCCGGAAGCGGCGTTCGCCGACGCGGCTCGCACCGGCGCCGACGTCGTTCACCCGAACCAACCCGTTAAATGGGAAAACGTTATGCGTCAGGCCGGGCGCACGCTCAACCAAGTTTTCACGAACAACATCGTTTTCTTCTCCGACCCGGACACGCTCCTCGTCAACGAAGCGCTGACGCTCGAAGAGGCCCGCGTCGCGACGACGGTCGTTTCGCTCCCGGGGCAAATGATGTTCGCCGGCGATAAGTTGGCGGAACTCCCGATGGAGCGGATGCGGCTCCTGCAGAAGACGCTCCCGGTTTGCGACGTCCGCCCGAACGCGCTTTACCCGTTCTTCGGCGCCGAACTGCCGGTTTGGAACCTTAAAGTCGGCAAGGACTTCGGCGCTTGGGACGTCGTCGCGCTCTTCAACTGGAGCGACGAAGAAACGACGGTCGGCTTCGACTTCGCGGAAATCGGGCTCGACGAAGCGCCGCGCGTCGCGTTCGAGTTTTGGACCGAAACGTATCTCGGCGAAAGCTCGACGCGCTTCGAAACGGTCGTTCCGGCCCGCGGCGTTCGACTTTTAGCCGTCCAGCGAAAATGCGACGTTCCGCAATTTTTGTCGAGCGACCGACACGTAACGCAAGGCGCGGTCGACCTTTGCGATTGCCGCTTCGACGCGGAAACGACGACGCTCGCCGCGACGCTTCGTCTTGTCGCCGAGAATAAAACGACGGCGCGTTTCCTCGTTCCGGCGGGGTTCGCGTTCGTCGACGCGACGGCGGACGGCGACGCCGCTTCGCAGGTCGCGCTCGAAACGGCGCTTCAAGACGTCGACGGCGGTCAAATCTTGAGCGTCGGAGCGACGGCGCCCGAAAGCGGCGATTACTCGATTCGCTTGAAGTTCGAAAAACGCTAAACGCTTGCGCTTAAAACGTTAAGGCGACAAAAAGAAAACGCCGCGCCGACCGGTTTCGGGTCGACGCGGCGTTTTCCGTTTCTTGACGCTTTTAACGGCGGTTACTCGGCGTCGTTTTTATCCCTTAACGTCCGCCGGTCGCTTGCCGTCGTTTTCCCAACGCTCGACGGTTACTCGGCGTCGTTTCGCGTTTCTTGACGCTCGGCGGTTACTCGGCGTCGTTTTTCGCCGTTTCCGCTTCGAACGCCTTGCGCGCTTCGTCGTAAAGCGCTCTCGCGCGGCGCAACGGTCGCAAACTTTCTTCGGCGGCGAGCGCTTCCAACATCGCGAAATGAAACCGCTTCGAAATCGGGTGCATATTGACCGGACGGCGCTCGTCGCGACGTCGCCACCAAGCGAGGAGTCCGGCAAAACGGAAGTCTTTGCCGTTATACACCTTAGACGCGGAAATGCAGTCGCAAACCATTTCGAGCGCGTACTCGAACGGCATTGGGATCGGCGTTCCCTTCTCGTCGAGCCAGTCGAGCCAATACTCGTAATGGTGCGGGTTGCGGCCCTTGTGATGGAGCCAAGCGAGCGAAAAACCGTTGATCTCGCGGGAGATTCCGACCGGCGAACGCTTGCCGTCGAAGTAACGAACCGATTCGAAAAATTCGATCGGCGAGTACTTCGACCAGTCGTGCATCAAGCCGCGCCAAGGGATTCCGGCGTAAGTCGCATAGGCGAACACGAGCGCCTTGTGCCGCGTTATCAAACAAAAATGTTTTACCGCTCTCGTTATCCAGTTCATCGCTTCGCTCCTTCGTCGCTCGCGACGGCGCAAAAATATTTGACGGTCGCCCGTCCGGTTCGACGGCAAAAGACGTTAAAAAACCCGACGTCGCGGGACGTCGGGCGAATCGGAAACGCTCCCTTCGAGCGACGCGACGCGTTAAACGTTCTCGTCGCTCGATTTATTAAAGCGAATTAGCGGTCGTCGCGCGGAATCGAAACCCATTCGAAACCGGCTTCTTCGCGGAGGTTTTCGATGAATTTCTCGGTGAAGCGCGAAGCGCGAACGCGGTTCAGGAGGTTCGCGACGCCTTGGAGTTCGTAATCGTCCTCCAATTTTTCAAGGTTTTCGCGAAGCGCGTCTTCCGAGTCTTTTTCGGTCAGCTTCAAGACGAAAACGCGGTTTTTCGGTTGGTTCGCGACGACGGCGACGTCGCCGACGTTCATTCCGAACGCGGTTTCGTTGAAGTCCCAACCCGGCGCGACGATCGCTTTGTTGTCGCGGAACGCTTCGCCCAATTCGACGCCGGCTTCGCGCACTTCGGCGAGTTGCACCGGCGATTGCGACGCGAAACTTTGAAGCGAACTCGTCGATTCGACGAACCCGAAACGTTCGGTTTCAACGAGTTTGTCGCCGGCCAACGCGGCGAAGTCGGCGCCTTCCGCTTTCGCTTTCGCGGCGAATTCGTCGGCGGCGGCTTGCGCGAGCTTGGCGGCTTCGCGGAGTTTCCAAGCGGCGAGAACGTAATCGCGCGCGGCTTCAAATTCCGGCGTGTTTTCTTGTTGAATTTCGGTCGCGCGGTAAACGTAAGCCGAATCGCCGACAAAATCGATTTTGTTCGCTTTATAGGCGAGCGGCGGACGTTGGTAAACCGCTTGCAACTCGGTCAACGGCAACGCTTCGTTGATATACGCTTCATCGGCGGTTTCGACGACGCCTTCCGCCGGAGCGTAATACGCGAACCCGTTTTCTTCGGCGAAGGCTTTCGCGTCGACGGCTTCAAGGTCGGCGACTTCGGCGCCCTCCGCTTTGCGAGTCTTGTATTGCTCGTAATACGCGGCGAATTTAGCGTTCAGTTCGTCGAGTTTCGCGCTCGTCTTTTCGCGAGCCAAGGTTTGACGAATACGCTCTTTAACTTCGTCGAGCGGATAATATTCGGCTTCGGTCGCCGGAGCGGTTTCTTCCGCCGCCGGGGCTTCCGCCGCAGCATCTTCGGTCGTTTCCGCCGGAGCGGTTTCTTCGACTTCTTGTTGGTACGAAACAAGTTGAATTTCCGCTTGTCGGAACGCGGTCGGTTCTTCCGCCGGAGCTTCTTCCGCCGGGGCTTCTTCCGCCGGGGCTTCTTCCGCCGGGGCTTCTTCCGCCGGAGCTTCTTCCGCCGGAGCTTCTTCCGCCGGGGCTTCTTCCGCCGGAGCTTCTTCCGCCGGGGTTTCTTCCGCCGGGGCGGCTTCCGCCGGGGCTTCTTCCGCCGGGGCTTCTTCCGCCGGGGCTTCTTCGACCGCCGGGGCGGCTTCTTCCGTCGCCGGGGCTTCTTCGACCGCCGGGGCGGCTTCTTCCGCCGGAGCTTCTTCGACCGCCGGGGCGGCTTCTTCCGTCGCCGGGGCTTCTTCGACCGCCGGGGCGGCTTCTTCCGTCGCCGGGGCTTCTTCGACCGCCGGAACGGCTTCTTCCGTCGCCGGGGCTTCTTCGACCGCCGGAGCGGCTTCTTCCGTCAACTCAATGTCGGCGATACCGTCCATCGACAGTTGCGGCTCGGCGGGAGCGGTCGGCGCGGCGGGAGCCGGTTTTTTGAACTCGTCGCGATGTTCGTCGTAATACTTTTGAATTTCTTCGTCGGTAATCGAAGCGAGAACTTCGTCCGTAACGTCGGCGCGGACGACTTCCAACGCGATCTTCGTCGGTTGGGTGAAACCAGGCGTCGCGGAGGCGGCGTTCGCCGTTACGTTGCGGTATTGTTCGTAAAATTTCTTCAGTTCCTCTTCCGACGGATCCGCGATTTCGCCGACGTAATCCTCGGCGTTGAACGCGACGACGCTCGCCTTCATCGAACGGTTCGCCGCTTCGAACGCGCCCGCCAAGTCGACGGAAACGCCGAGCGAACCCGGATTAACGTAACGAGCGACGGCGCGTTCGTAAGCGATTTGCTCCTTCAAGAGGTCGAGCAACAAACGGTCGTTCAGTCCGCCGGCGGCGTAACAGTTTTGCCAATCTTGCGGCGCGAGCGAACCGCCGATCAACGTTTGCAGATATTGCGTCGCGGCTTCGTCGTCCGCGGCCAGCCCTTTATCTTTAGCAAATTGAATAATCAACCAACGGTTGACCATCTCTTGCGAATTTTGCAACGCGATTTCCAGTTGCGTCGCGAGCGCGTTGAGCCGTTGCGCTTGCGCGGCTTTGTTCGCGTCTTTTTCCGCCAACGAACTCATATAAAACTGCGCGAGGTAGTTTTCCGGAATGTATTGCGCCATTTGAGCGGTTTGCGCCCACGCTTCGGCGTCCAACGAATAGAACGCCGTTCGCGCGAAACGCGCCAAACGCGTCGACGCGTCGCTCATTTCTTGGAACGAAATATCGTCGAGCGTTCCGTATTTGCTCGTTTTCGCGATTTCGCCCATCTGCGCGCCGTTCCGCTGCCCGCCGGTTCCGACGCACTGCACCATCGACCCTAACGCGATGAACGAAAACATCGTAAAGAGAGTAAGCCCCGCCATCCAAGCCTTTTGATTACGGCGGAATACGCTAAAAGGATTATGTTTTGCCATTTGAACTATCTATCCTGAAATGTCAACGAAACGACCGACGCGGCGCGTCGACGTTCGCTCGACGCGTCGGCAAAGCGCCCTCCAAAAGCGCGGCGCCGACTCGACGCGAAAACGTTCCGGAAACCCGATTTTGTCGCGTCTGTCAAACAACGCTCTAAAATTGTTCCCGCTCTTCAAAAACTTGCGTCCGCTATTGCGACCGATATTCTAGTATAACGAAAAATTCTATTTTTTCAAACGCCGGTTTTAAAAAAATCGAACCTTTATATTAAGTTTTGTATTAAATTTACCGATTATGTCAAGTAACCCCGGATTATTTTCCGGCGAAACCTTACTTTTCCTCCGCCTTTTTTAAAGAATTTCGCCTTTTGTCTCCAATCGCGTTTCGTCGAGCGTTCCAACGTCGCGGCGACGCGGAGGTTCCGACATGTCGCTTTCGCACCGTTTTACTCGAATTTTCCTCGGCGCCGCGTTTGTTTTGGCGTCCGCGTCCGGCGCCGTCGCTTTTCCTTCGTCCGACGCGCCGCGTTTTTCGAACGGGCTCTTCGACGCCCTAACGTCGTCCGACGCGGTTTTAAGCGACGACGTTAACTCGCTCGGCAATTCGGGCGATTCAAGCGCTTTAGAGACTTTAGGTAATTCCGGCGAATCGCGCCGTCTCGGCAAGCAGGGCGCTTTCGGCGAACTCGGCGCTTTCGACCGCCTCGACGCGACGAACGCCGACGTTTCGCTCGCCGAGTTTTCGCCGCTCGACGCTCCCCGCTCCGACGCGGCGCCGCGTTCGGAAGCGACGTTTAACGGGTCGAGCTTCGCGTTCTCGCAAGACGTCGTCGTCCGCGGCTCCGTTCGGCTTCCGGAGTTGAAATCGTTCCAATTTTGGGGAAACGGCTACCTCGGCAGCGGCGAAATCCGTCCGCGCCGTTGGGACGGCGAAATCGACGCGAACGCGACCGGCGCGCAAATCGGCGTCAATATGCCGATGGGGTCGCTCAACTTTACGGCGTATTATAATTATCATCGCAACCGCGTTAAATACTCGGGCCGAAGCGTTCGTCAAAACGACAACCTCGTCGGCGCCGGCGTTTACCTGCACGCGGGCGGTTTTTACTTCACCGCGTTGGGCGCTTACGGCGACGACGGCTACCAAGCGAAGGGCGGCGACGTCGGCTCCGCGTCTTACGACGGCTACCAAGCGGGCGGCTACTTCGAAACCGGTTACGAGCTGCACACGCTCGGACTTTTCGTCCTAAAACCGTTCGGCTCGTACCAATATTCTTACCTCGAACACGACAATTTCGACCCGAACTCGCTCCAAAGACTCGACGGCAAACGCAATTACGACGCTTGTTATATGACGCTCGGTTCGCGAATCGACGTCAACCTCGCCGGGCTCGACTCCTTCACGTTGCAAGGACGGTTGGCTTGGGTTTCGCAACTCCGTTCGCAAGACGAGTCGATTCAAAACTTTTGCTTCGGTCGCGTTCCGGGAACGTTCGCGCCGACGAGTCCTTATTACCAAGGCGAAGGCGCCGGCGACAACTTCTTTTGGGGCGGCGTCGGGTTGCGCCTCTCCCTTTGGGGCGCGCTCGCGATCGCCGGGGATTACGACTGCCTCGTCAACAAAGAGCAAACGTTTCACGTCGGAAGTTTAGGCCTGTTGTTCGGATTTTAACGCTTCGTCGCGGCCTTCTTCGCCGAGCGTCGCCGAACGTTAAACGTCGCGTTCGCTCCTTGACGCAAACGACGCCGCCGCGTATAATTTTTCGGTCGAGTCGAAAAAGAGCGGCGGTCGCGCGTTTTCGCTCGTTCAACCGTTAACGTCGCGCGAAAACGTCGCCGTTCGCTCCTTCGCGTCGCGGCGACGTTTTCCGTTTTCGAGAAAGGTCCCTGCGATGAATCGTTCGACGCCCGACGACGGCGAGGCTTTTATTCAGCGTTACCTCGGCGACGACGATCGCTCCGCATCGCGTTCGGAACGCGTCGCTTCTCCTCCGCAAGACGAACCGACGCGTTCCTCGACGCTCTCTTCCCGTTTTGAAGAACGGCGACGTTGGGCGACGACGACGCTCGCGGCGCTCGGAATCGCGACGGGCGCCGGAGCGCTTTTCGCGATCGCCGCCGCTTGTTGGGCGACTTGGCCCTTGTCCGTTAAAACGGCGTTCGTTGTCGTCGCGGTTCTAAGCGCGTATTGCGGCGGGACGTCGGCCGAGCGTCGCGACGAGCCGCTTTTGGCGCATTTCCTTTATTGTCTCGGCGCGGCGACGTTTATCGGCGGCGTTTTAGCGCTTTGCGTCGGCGGCGCTTTTCCGCGACGAAGCGAACTTTGGGCGAGCGCGCTTCCTCCGGCGGCGCTTCTTGTTTTCGCGACGGCGCAAACGTCGCGTTCGCGTTCGCTCCATTTCTTCTCGGCGGCGGCGTTCGTCGCGGCGTTTGTCGCGCTCGACGGCGGAGAGCGTCGGATTTGCGCTTTCCGTTTCGAAAGTTGGACGCTCGGCTGTTGCGCGCTCGGCGAATATTGGGCTTGGCGGCGCTCGAGTTTGAGCGTCGCGACCGTTTATTCCGGCGTTTGCGTTTGGGCGTTCGTCGCGCTTCTTTTCGCGCCTCTTTCGCTCGACGTTCGCGCTTTCGTTTTACTCGGCGTTCTCGGCCTCTTCCAACGTTGGTTCGGCGCGACGTTTCGCAGCGCGTTCGGCGCGACGCTCGGCGTTTTCGTCGCGCTCTGCTCGCTCGGTTTGGCGGCGTTTCCTTATTTTTGGGTCGCGACTTTCGCGGCGCTCGACGCTTCCCCGTTCGGTTTCGTTCCCGAAGCGGTCGCGACGCTCGAAGCGAGTTTTGCCTCCGCGCTCTTCGTCGTTTTTTCGACGCGTTTAATTTTCGACGGAGCGCGTCGAAACGTCGTTCAATTTGCGCTCGCGATCGTCGTTTTCGGCGGTTGGCTCGTCGCGCAATGCGTCGTTTCGACGCTTTGTTTCGAGACGAACCGTTTCTCCCCGGCGCCGCCGACGGTCGCGGCTCTCGTATTCGCGGCGCTTCTCGTCAAAATCCGAACGGAACGCGCCGACGCGACGCCGCCCGACGACGTCGCTTTGGACGCGCTGAGCGACGACCGCGAGTTCGACGATCTTTTCGACCTCGAAGCGCGCGCCGGAAGTCGAACGCCTCGTTTGGCGCCGAGTTTTGAATCGCTCGACGTATTTTTCGAAAACGCCGCGCGGCGCCGTCGTTTTCCCGCTTACGTCGTTTCGGTTCTCGCGCAGGCGGTCGCGCTCGTCGAGGTCGCTTGCGACGTTCGCCCGTTCCTTTAAAACGGACGCGAGCCGACCCGTCGTTATTTCCCCCCTTAAAACGGCGGGAGGTTCCGCTCGAACGCGTCGTTTGCGCTCGTTTATTTCCCCCTTTGATTTCCCCGGAAAACGGCGGCTAAAACGTCGCGCGGAAAAATTTCAAAAAAATTTTAAAAAGCCGCTTGACGATTCCGGAATCTCGGTTAGAATGTTGGCATAAGAGTTAAGGGAAACAAAAACAAAAGCCTCCCCGGCTTCTAAAACTCTTAGCGATAAGAAGTTAAGTTTTCCGACTTTTTGCCCGCGTAGCTCAACTGGCAGAGCGCAGCATTCGTAATGCTGAGGTTGGGAGTTCGATTCTCCCCGCTGGCTTTTAGCCGTCCTTTTTGGGACGGCTTTTTTATTTCTTGCGTTTTCTTCCGCGTCCTTTTCCTTTTTCGACGCGTTTCGACGCGTTTCGTTGCGTTTCGTTGCGTTTCGTTGCGTTTCGTTGCGTTTCGTTGCGTTTCGTTGCGTTTCGTTGCGTT
>JAFSDX010000252.1 GCA_017436025.1 Thermoguttaceae bacterium | reverse complement strand
GTCGACCTCGGCGGCCTCGCGCTTCCTCCGGCGACGAACGCCTTTTTCGGCGTCGGCTTCGACCCGTCCGCGCTCGACCGTCCACGCGAAATCGACCGCCTCAAACGCAAAATCGACGCGGGCGCCCTCTTCGCCGTTACCCAGCCGGTTTTCGACCCGAACGTCCTCCTTTCGTTCCTCGACGAATGCGGCGACGCGCTTTCGATCCCGGTGATCGCCGGCGTTTGGCCCTTCGTCAGTTATCGCAACGCCCTCTTTATGCGGAAGGAGGTGCCCGGCGTCGTCGTTCCGGACGAGATTATGTCCCGAATGGAGGCCGCCGCGACCCGCTCGAAGGAAGATCAACTTGCGACCGGAATCGAAATCGCCCGCGAATCGCTCGCGACGATTCGCTCCGCCGTTCAGGGCGTTCAAGTCAGCGCGCCGCTCGGGCGAATCGAAGTTTCGCTCGACGTATTGCGCTAATTGACGGCGTCCGGCTCCGGGCGAATCGAAGTTTCGCTCGACGCGGCGCGCTAATTGACGGCGTCCGACCTGTTCGAACGGCGGCGTTAACGGCGAGCGTTCGCCCTCCGCCGGCGTTAAATTGCGTTTCAACGAAGAAATTTTCGTTCGCCCGCTTGCGCCGCGCGTTCCGTTCGGATATAATACATTAATAATAAAGGGGAAAATCGGCGAAAATCGCTTTTTCGAACCTCTTTCCCCGGCGACCGTCCCGGCGTTAGCAAGCGACGCGACGTTCGCTATTTTGTTTAATCGTTTCATTTTAACGCCCGGAACCGTTTTCGTCCAATTTTTTCGGCGCGGCGGTTCCGTTGCGGAACGTTTTTTAGCGTTCCGGCCCGCTTCAACCGTTATCATCGCGATATTTTATCGCCGCAAGGACAACCGATTATGCAACGCCGAGACTTTTTGACCGCCGCGACCGCCGCCGGTCTCGCCGCCGTCCTCCCGACCGCTCAAGCCGCCGACGCCGAAAAAGCCGAACGCCGCTACATCCTTTTGGAAACGTATTTCACCCAAAGCGCCGAAAAACGCGACGCGCTCGCCGCCAAATTCGACGCGATTTTGATTCCGGAACGAAATAAGCTCGGCTTCGACAAAGTCGGCGTCTTCACCTTGAACGCCGATCTCAACAAAGGCGACCGCGGCGCCGAACCGTTCGCGAACGCCGTCTTCGTCGTCTCCGAAGCCGCGACGCTCGACGCGTTGGCGACGCTCCAAGACCGCTCCGTCGCCGAAGGTTCGAACGCGTTCAACACGAGCGACGACCTCGACTTCGTCGACCAAGAAGTCTCCGCGCTCCTCGCCTTCCCGACGCAACCGCAGATTACCGTTCCGTTTACGAACGAAGGGCGCGTCCTCCAACTCCGCACGTACAACAGCCCGAACTTCGAACGCAACTTCGCGAAAGAAAAGATGTTCGACGTTCGCGGCGAACTCGACCTCTTCCGTCGTTGCGGAATGGCGCCGGTCTTCTTCGGTCGCACCCTCTTCGGCTCGATGGCGCCGAACATCGCCTATATGCTCAGTTTCCCGAGCGACGAAGCGCGCCGCGAAGGTTGGAGCAAGTTCGTCAACAGCGACGAATGGAAGGAAATGAGCGGCGAAAAAGAATTCGCTCGCACCGCGACCCGTATTCGCAACCTTTTCCTGAAACCGTCGCCGAAATCGCAAATCTAACGCCAATCGACGTTCGCAACGTTTAAAAAATCGCAAGACGCTAAACGACCGACGTCGCGCCGCCGCCCTTTCGCAACAAAAACGGCGCGACGTTCCCGTCGTTAAAATCGTCAAGCTCAACGCAAAAGGAACCGCACAATGGATATGAAACGCCGACAATTCCTCCGCACGTCGCTCGCCGGGCTCGGAAGCGCCGCGGTCGCCGGAGCGCCTCTTCCGAACGCTCGCGCCGAAGAAGCGAAAGCCCCGAAAAACCCCTTCTCGACCGATCCTTGCGCGCTCGTCCAACTGACGCCGCAAGTGAAAACGTCGCGAATCGGCTTCGGCACCGGTATGATCGGGCACAACCGCTCCAGCACCCTCACCCGAATGGATCGTAAAAAGGCGACCGAGCTGATTCTGTACGGTTACGAGCGCGGTATTCGTTACTTCGACTGCGCCGACCTTTACGGCACGCACCAAATCGTTACCGAAACGCTCGCCGCCGCCGGTATCGCTCGCGACACGTTCCAAATCGGGACGAAAATTTGGCCGCACGGGGGCGGGATTCCGGAAAAGGAACGTCCGCGCGCCGACGTCGTCGTCAAGCGTTTCCTCCAAGAAACGAAGTCGGACTATCTCGACCTCGTTCAAATTCACTGTATGTCGACGCCGACTTGGGACGAACAGTTCGGCCAATATATGGAAGACCTCGAAGCGCTGAAACAAGAAGGCCTTATCCGCGCGCACGGCGTCTCGACGCACACGCGAAACGCCGTCAAACGAGCGATCGAACTCGACTGGACGGACGCGATTCACATTCCGATGAACACGACCGGCGCCCGTATGGACGGTTCGTTCGAAGAAAACGCCGCGCTCGCTAAAGCCGCCTCGGAGAAGAATATCGGGGTCATCTGCATGAAGGTCGTCGGCGAAGGAACGATGAAGAAGTTGGAAGACCGCCAGCGCTCGATCGACGCGATCGTTCGCCTGAACGCGGTCGACACGATGATCGTCGGTTTCAACGAAAAACACGAAATCGACGAGTTCATCGACAACGTCTCCGCGACGCTCAAAGCGATGGAAGCGGAGCAAGCCGCCGCGAAAGCGTAAATTGCGCGTTAAATCCAATCGCGTCGATTATTAACGGCGCGACGCTTCCCTAAACGTCGCCGTTTCAAGCGAAATTTCAACGTTTTTTCGTTCGAAACGGCGGCGCGCGGAGTTTTTACGCCCCGCTCGGAAGTGCGTTTGTTTTTTAATCCCGCCGAAGTTTCCGCGTTCGTTGCGAAAGTTCGGCGGGACGTTTTTTAGCCGCTAAAAATCAAACGGAAACGCGTTTCGGCGCCGCGTTTCCGTTTTTGTCGCTTCAACTTTGTTGTCGCCGCGACGCGAATCAAGGCTCCGAGCAGAGGTTGACGAACGCCTCTTCGACGCGGATTCGCGCCGCTTCGTCGAGGATAAAGACGCGGCGGCGACCGTTCGGGTCGGCTTGGAACGTCGTCAAGCCGTCCTCGCGAACGGCGACTTCCCCGGCTTCCGAGAGCGTAAAGTAACCGCGTCCCGCTTCCGGGCGAGCGACGAAAAGAACGCTCGTCAAGTCCCAAGTCGGGCGGCGATGGTCGTACCCTTCCTTCGTGTTGCGCGACGTCCAATGTCCGAACGCGTCGTAAAGAATTTTCGACGTCGGCGAACGGCGATAGTCGTTTTTCAGGTTGACCGGCGACATACGGACGCGGTCGCCCGTCTCGTACCCGCTGAAAACCGCCGGAGTCGGCCAGTCGGCGGCGAATTTTTGCATCGCCGGAATATCGCAAATCACGTTCCATTCCTTATGTTCGCGGTACGCCGCCGTCGAGTCGTCGAACGAAAACGCGCCCGCCATCAGCGAAACGAGCCGAACCTTCTTCGCGGCAAGTTCCGCTCCGGTCAGCGGCGAAATCGAGTCGCCCGGCGTTTCAAGCAACTTCGCGAGGTTCGTCGCGTATCCGACTTGAACGATAACGACCGAGCCGTCCTCCGCCTCCGCCAAGAGTCGACGCAGGAGCGAAACCGACTCTTCCAGCTTAAAGCCGTCCGGAACCGGATACTCCGCCGCGCCGTCCGCCGTTTTTTGCGCCAACGTTAAGCTCGGGTACTCGTCGAAAACCTTCGTCGACTTGCTAGCGACGCCGACAGGAACGCCGGGTCTCCCGTATTTAGCGTTGATCGCCGCGACAAAACGCCCCGCCGGTTCGTTCGCGTTCGTCAGCGTAACGCCGAGAAGCTCGACGGCGCCCCGGTCGGCCAAGCGGTGAATCAGCCCGAGCGCGAACGCGTCGTCGATGTCGCCGCCAATATCGGTGTCAAAAATCATTTTCACCGGCGCGTCGACGGAATCGCGAACGTCGAGCAGGTCGCCGTCCGCCGCGCGAAGCGCCGAAATCGCCCCCAACCCCAAGAAAACAACGCCCGCGAGTCCCGCGACGCCGGAAAAAAAGCCGTTTAAAGTTCGAAATTTCATCTTCATTTCCCCTTTAGTATTAATGAGAACGGAAAACGCCGACGCCGCGACGCCCGTAAAGTCGCCGCGACCGTTTAAGTCGCCGCCGTCCGACGCTTTCGACGCTCGAATCGAACGTCGATCGGAATCTTTTCTTTGAATATAACGCCTCGACGCCGGCAAGTCAAGCGCGACGCGAAGAATCGGTGAAGACGCGCCTGCTCGACGCCGAAAAAAAATCCGAAAATAACGCCCCTCCCCCCTTTACGAACACCGCGACGCGGTTATAATAACCATTAAAATTTAGATTAAACTAACTTTTTCGGGCGACGTTTGAGTTTTCGCGTCGCCGATTTCACGCACCACCTTGCAAACCGGAACGCCAAAATGACTCTCGCCGACGCGTTAAAAGGGCAAAAAGTAACGATAATATCGATGAATTTGACCGAATTGGGCGTCAATCGCCTCACCGCGCTCGGGTTGACGCCGGGTGTTCGCGTTCGCGTCGTCGACAACTCGCTAAAAGACGCGTCGATCATCGAATGTCGCGGTTCCCGACTCGCGCTCGGTCGCGGCTTGGCTCGCTTTATCGTCGTTAAATGAACAACAAAGCGGGCAAAATTTAACGGTTTTAACGCCGCCTTGCGTTCCGATGCAAGCGCAATTTCGGAATCGGCGAAGCGCGACGCGCAACCTTTGACGGCGAACGTCGTCCCGTTCTCCGCGAAAAGTTTGAACCGCTTTACAAGTTAACCCCAAACTAACAATTAATTTCGACGAATCGCCGACGCGCCGCTTTCGGAATCGGAAACGAGCCGACGCGGAGTTTTTTTCGTCCGATTCGTCTTACTAAAATAGACGCGGCTAACAACAATGAAAAACGCAATCAAAATCGCGCTCGCCGGGAACCCGAACAGCGGAAAATCGACGATTTTTAACAGGCTGACCGGCGCGAAACAAACGGTCGGCAACTTCCCGGGCGTTACCGTCGAGCGATACGAAGGACGCGCGCAGTTCGACGGGCGTTCTATTTCGGTCGTCGACCTTCCCGGCGTCTACAGTCTCGCGTCGTACTCCGACGAAGAACGGGTCGCGGCGGAATTTTTGAAAAACGAAACGCCGGACGCCGTCGTCAACGTCGTCGACGCGTCGAATTTGGAACGCAACCTCTATTTGACGCTCGTTTTAAAAGAGCAAAATCGTCCGCTTGTCGTCGTTTTGAATATGATCGACGTCGCTCGACGACGCGGAATCGACGTCGACGCGGCGGCGCTGAGCAAGGAACTCGGCGTTCCGGTCTTGCAAACGGTCGGGAACCGCGGGGTCGGCGTTCAAGAAATTTTGGCGGAAGTCGTTCGCGTCGCCGAGTCGGCGTCGAACGCCGCGTCGACGCCGGGCGCCGCGTCCTCCGCTTCCTGCCCCTCCGACGCGGCGAAGAGTTGCGAACATTGCGGCGGCGAATGCGAACTGGCGCAAACGGCGGCGGACGTCGCGCGGTACAAGGAAATCGGTCGCGTTTGCGCTCGTTGCGTCAAGACCGACGCCGACGCTCCGGCGAGCGGCTCCGATAAAATCGACGCGATTCTGACGCACCGCTATTTCGGGATTCCAATCTTTTTAGCGGCGATGTATCTCGTTTTCCAGCTAACCTTTACGCTCGGTTCCTATCCGATGGATTGGATCGACGCCGGGTTTGGCGCGTTGGCCGATTGGGTCGACGGCGCGATGGGCGAAGGCGTCGCGAAGTCGTTGATTATCGACGGGATTATCGGCGGCGTCGGCGGCGTTTTGGTCTTCCTCCCGAACATCCTTATTCTCTTCCTTGCAATTTCGATTCTCGAAGATTCCGGTTATATGGCCCGCGCCGCGCTTCTTTGCGACCGTTGGATGCGTCGCGTCGGGTTGCACGGCAAGAGCGTCGTTCCGGCGTTGGTCGGGTTCGGCTGCACCGTCCCGGGGATTATGGCGGCGAAAATGCTTAGCGACCGCAAGGAACGGCTCGCGACGATGTTCGTATTGCCGCTTTTCAGTTGCGGCGCCCGTTTCCCGATTTACGCGCTCCTGATTCCGGCGTTTTTTCCGCTCGAATGGCAAGGGCTCGTTCTTTGGGGGATTTACCTGATCGGGATTCTGCTCGCCGCCGTCGTCGCGAAGGTAATGGACGTCGTCTTTAAAAACGACGAACCGGCGCCGTTCGTTATCGAGTTGCCGTCGTATCACCGCCCGACGCTCGGCGTCGTCGGCGTTCACACGTTGGAGCGCGGTTGGCAATACGTCAAAAAAGCCGGGACGATCATCTTCGCGATTTCCGTTCTCCTTTGGGCGCTGACGACGTTCCCGAGGCTCGACGCGAAAACGGTCGCGAAATTCGACGCCGAGCGCGCGCAAATTGAAGAAAACGCCGACCAAATTCGCGCCGAAGCCGCCGCTCAACTTGCCTCGCCCGCCGAAACGCAAGAAACCGCCGAGTCGACCAAAACTGCCGAAACCGCCGAGTCAACCAAAACTGCGAAAAGCGCCGAAACCGCCGAGTCGACCAAAACTGCGGAAACCGCCGACGCGGAAGCCGAGGAAGCGGAAGAAGCCGACCCGGTCGCCGACGCGTTGGCCGCGGTCGACGTCGCCGAAGGCCAAGCGGCGCTCGAGCGGAGTTACGCCGGTCGGGTCGGTCGCGCGCTCGAACCGTTGTTGCGTCCGATGGGTTTCGACTGGAAAATCGGGACGGCGCTGATCGGCGCGATCGCCGCGAAAGAGGTTTTCGTCGCGCAAATGGGCGTCGTTTACTCGGTCGGCGAAGCGGACGAAACGTCGGAACCGTTGGCGGCGACGCTCCGCGCGAACTATTCGCCGCTCGTCGGGTTCTGCATTATGCTCTTTTGCCTCGTCGCGACGCCGTGTATGGCGACCTTCGCGGTGATGGCGAAAGAGTCCGGGTCTTGGAAATGGGCGTTCGCGCAGTGGTTCGGCTTGACCGCGATCGCTTGGGTTCTGACGACGTTAGTTTACCAAATCGGCCAAATATTCTAATTAAGCCGACTTTAACGCGTCAATCTTTCCCGTCGCGGCGACTTTAACAACGTAAATATTGTCCGCCGCGCCAAATCGAACGTCGCAACTGTTTCGCGACGCGTCGCGACGAGAACGGCTCGACGCGTCGCGACGGGAAACGCCCCTCTAAAACGCAAATCGCTCCGACTTCAACGTCGCGAATCGACGCCGGAAGCCGGAGCGGTTTGCGCTTGAACGCCGCCGTTTATCGCGACGGCGTTATTTTACTTTGCCGACGCGTCTTCTCCAAGCAACGCGTTTTCACTAAGCGTTATTTCTTCGCGTTTTCTCCCAATTCGCCTAACCCGTCTTTTCGACGTTCGGTCGGTTTTGACGTCGCGCCTTTTTTTAGCGCCGGGAGCGCGACCTTCGCCGTTCGCGGGTCGAGATTGAAGATCGTAAAGCCGTCCGCGCCCGCTTTGCGCGCTTCGACGACTTGCGCCGCGACCTGCTCCGCCGTCATCGAAATCCCGGTCGCCGTCATCCCGATTCCCGGGTAAACCGGCGTTCGGCCGGCGACGGCGTCGAGTTGACCGCGAACCGTCGCCGCGAAACCCGTCGCGTCCGACGTGTAATCCATCGGGCAAACGAAGTCGAGCAAACCCTCGTCGATCCAGCCGATCCAGTCTTGCGCGACCGACCGCTTCGCCGAGTCGATTCCGGAGAAAACCGCCGCCGAAAGCGCGACGTTCGGCCGCTTTTCGTCGAGCGTCTTCCGAATCGAGCGAACCAGCGACGTAATATGCGAGCGCCGCCATTCCTCGAACGCCGCGCGAATCTCCTTATCCTCGCGAACGCAAGTCGGAAAATCGCCGAGTTTGCGCCCGGTCTTCCGCTCGTATTCCGCCGAGAACCGCTCCTTGCAGCCGTCGCAGAAGCAATGATCGTTATCCGGGTAACGGATGTAATCGAGGTGAATCCCGTCGACGTCGTACTTCGTCGCGACCTCTTCGAGCGCCGCCCGTTCCAGTTCGAGGTTCGCCGGGTGCGACGGGCAAAGCCAAGGCGACTCTTCGCCGTCGAGCGAAACTTGAAGCCGCCCTTGCGCCCGCATCTCCGCTAAAAACTCCGCCGGAGCGTTCGACGCGTTGAAGCAAACCTTCCAAATATGCGTCTCGAGCCCCCGTTTTTTGCAAGCCGCGACCGCCGCCGCGATTTGGTCGCCGTATTCCTCGACCGACGGCGCGACCGGAAGAATTTCGCTCCGATAATAAGCGACGCCGCCCCAAAGCATATTCGGAATAACGCCGTTAAATCCCGCGTCCGCAAGCGCTTGCGCCGTCTTGTCCCAATCGCCGCGCTCGATTCCGAAACCGGAATGCTCCCACCAGAAGCGGCCTTCTCCGGCTCGCGACGGCAACGAACGGCAGTACGCGTCGACAAATTCCGCCCGAATCGCCTCGACGTCGCCCCGCAACGCCGTCAAATCCGCTCGACTCTCCGCCGTTTGCGCAACTTGCCCAACCGCCGCGTTCTTCTCCGTCCCCGCGTTTTCGCCGTCAAAATCGGCAAACTCTTCCCCGCCGATCAACCGCGCGACGTCGGCGAGCGTCCACCCGCGTTTCGCCAACGCTTTTTCAAGCGCCGAGAGCGTTTCGCCGCGCTTCGCCGCGACGTCGGCTTCCGGTTCGAGCCCGATTTCGAAAATCGAACGCCAACTTCGCCAAGCGCGCCGCCGTTCGAGGTTCCGGTCGAACGCCGAAACGAACGCTTCGACGAGCGTCGCTTGCGCCGCCGCGTCCTCGTCGAGGAAGATATGCGAACAGAAAAAGCCGTTCGGACTCGCCAAAATCGCCGGCTTGTCGACCGATTCGCCCTTTTTATCGAACCAAACGGCGAGCTTTCGCGCCCGTTTATCCCCGAAAATCGGAGAAGTTCGCCCAGCCTCCCAATCGGCGAGCGGTTCCGCCGTCATTAACGCCCAAGAATGTTGCTCGATCGTCGACGGCAACTCGAATCCGCGCGCCGCCGCCTCTTGCAAAACGCTTTCGTCGAAGCGCATCTCGGCGACGTCGAACCCGGCCTCGTCGCAACGGACATAATGTCCCCGTTCGAAACCGATTTTTCGCAACAATTTTTCCGGCGCGTTGTAAAAAGCAAAGACGAACCCGCCGTCGTCGACGTAATCGCAAAGCGCGTCGACCGTCTCGGGCCGAATCCGCTCGGCGATCGGGAGGAAAACGCAAGGCCGCCCGCGCAACGCCTCCGCCGAAACGCCGCTCGCGTCGATTTGCCCGACCGAAAATCCGGCTCGGCTCAACGAACGAGCGCAAGACGAAACGACCCAATCGTTTCCGCCGGTTTCGTCGACGTCGAGAATCGGCAAGGCGAACCGCGACGCGTCGAGCGACCGGAAAACGGCGCGCCCGTCGGTCGACTTGCCGCGCCAAAAGGAAACCCGAATCGCGTCGATTTTATCCCAGCCCGCCGGTTTTCCTTCCGACATATACCCGTTCTTTTCAAAGAGATACGTCGTTTCCCCGGTCGGCGAGCGTCGGGGCGCGCCGGTCATAGAGTACCAACCGCCGCCGCTTTTGAAATAGAGCGTCGCGGAGCCGATCCCCTCCGGATTTTCGAGTTTGCAAGAGATCGCGAACCGGTCGAACGCCGAACAGTCGGCCTTAAACGGCAGGTCGAGCGAAAACCGCTCCGCTTCCGGCTCCGACGCGTAATTCAAGTCGACCGTTTTTCCGTTAAAATCGATCAACTCGGTTCGGTCGGTCGCGAAAAACTCGTCGAAAAAGGTCGGCGAAAGGAGGAATTCTCGCGCCGTTTTTTTATTTTCAGCGCCAACGTTGTTTTTTGACGCCAAAGTCGCCGTCGCAACAGCCGCGGAGTCCGCTCCGTTCGCGCGCCGTTCGAGCCCGAACCCTCCGTCGAGCGCGCCGCCTCCGAACGCCAACGCGCCGCCGCAAAGAATCGACGCCGGAAGCGCCGCCGTCAACGACGAAAAAACGCCGCCGCCCCTTCGCCCGTTTTGTTTAACCGTTTCATTACGCTTCATCGCTAAACTCCTTCGCCTTTGCTCAATTTCTCTATTCGGCTTATTTTAACGTCGGAACACCCAACAACGACGCCCAACATTTTTTCGTCCGCGACGACCGTTTTGCCTCCGTTTGTCCTTAATTAATAAAGGGCTAAAAAGCGCCGCGTCGTTTCCCGCCCTTTCATCTTAAACAATCTCGACGGCAAAAGCAAGCGCCCGACGCCGACTATTCGCAAAATCGCGCAAAATCGCCTCTTTTTTCCCGCTCGCTCCGTTTCCCGCGACGCAAATCCGCCGCGTTTTCCTCCGTTTCCCGCCTCGAACGCCGCCGTTTTGCCGTCGACGGCGCAAAAATCTGCAAAAAATAAAAAAATTTCCGAGAAAATCGCGTTTTACGTTTGAAAAAGACGGCGCCGCGCGGTATACTGAAGAAAAGTCGAGTCGACGACGGCGGACGGCTTTTCGCCTTATATTTTACCCAACCGTCAAAACTCGCAACATCGATACCAACGCGACGCAAAACCGGCGTCGCGGCGCCATTTTTCAACGAAAATCGCTTTAGCGCGCAAGAAAGGAATTTTAAAATGGAAAAAATGCCGATCGGCGTTTTCGCCAGCATCGACGCGGGTCTTGGCGTCAAATTGGAAGTCGTTCGCGACCTCGGCGTCAAAACGATTCAACTGCACACCCCGGCGAAAGAGTCCCGCACTCCGGAAAACGCTAAGGCGTTCCTCGCCAAACTCGACGAATACGGCATTAAAACGACGGTCGTCTTCCTCGGCTTCGAAGGCGAAAGTTACGAAACGATCGAAATCACCGCGAAAACGGTCGGTTTCGTTCCGGAAGAAACGCGCGCCGCTCGTCTCGCCGAAGCTCGCGAAATCGCCGACTTCGCCAAACTCCTCGGCGTCGAAGCGATCGGTTCGCACATCGGTTTTGTCCCGCACGACGTCGATTCCGACCTTTATAAAGGAATGGTCGCCGCGATTCAAGAATACTGCGACTACCTGAAAGGGAACGGCCAACGCCTCCACCTCGAAACCGGTCAAGAAACCGCCGAAAACCTCCTCGCGTTCCTCGGCGACGTCAACCGCGACAACATCTTCATCAACTTCGACCCGGCGAACCTGATTCTGTACGGAATGGGCGAACCGATCGAATCGTTGAAAAAGGTCGCGAAATACATCCGTTCCTGCCACTGCAAAGACGCGAAGAAAACGACCGGCGTCCCGGGCGTCGATTGGGGTTGCGAAGTTCCGTTCGGTCAAGGCGACGTCGACGCGAAACTCTTCCTCCAAACGCTCGCCGAAGTCGGGTACGAAGGCCCGCTGACGATCGAACGCGAAATTCCGGAAGAACCGGAACGCCAAAAGGCCGAAATCGGTCAAGCGATCGAAGTCATCAACGCGATCAAAGCAACCCTTTAGTCGCTTCGACTCGCCGTCTTAATCGACGGTGAAAACGTCGCTTAGAACGTTTCCCTTTTTCCGCTTAAAATGGAACGAGTCGCGTCGATTTTTTCGGCGATTCGTTCCTTTTTAAGCGGACGGGGGCGCTTTTGGTCTCGTCGCGCCAAACGCCGCCCTTCCCCCCAACCTTTCAAGGACGAAGAACTCAATGCCCAATTTGACGAAAACCTATCCGCACTCCCTCGGCAAAGAAGAGGCCGCGCGCCGCATCAAAGAACGAATCGCCTCCGAAAAAATCAACAAGGCGAACGTCGCTTCCGTTTCCAAAGAGGTTTGGAACGACCCGTATAATCTCGATTTCGCGATGACGCTTTTCAATTATCGCGTCGACGGAACGCTGAAGATCGACGATTCGGAAATTATCGTCAACCTTAACCTGCCTTTTGTCGCGATGATGGTTAAGGGAATGATCGAAGACCAAATGAAACAGCAGATGGACATTATGTTGGCCTAACCGCCCGGCGTCCGCGTCGTTTTTCCGCAACGCTCGTTTTGTCGTTTCGCGCCCGCCGTTCGAGCGGTCTCAAACGAACGATTAACGCAACGCTAAACCAAAATCAAAAACCGATGAAAATTGTCGTTTTAGACGGTTATACCGCCAACCCCGGCGACTTGAGTTGGGACGCCTTTCGCGAACTCGGCGACCTAACGATTTACGACCGCACCCCCGCCTCCGAAACGGTCGCTCGCGCCGCCGACGCCGACGTCGCGTTGACGAACAAAGTCGTTTTCGACGCGGAAACGCTCGCCGCGCTTCCGAATTTGCGTTATGTAGGGGTTTTAGCGACCGGTTTTAACGTCGTCGACCTGAAAAAAGCGCGCGAACAAGGCGTCGTCGTTACCAACGTGCCGACTTATAGCGCCGAATCGGTCGTTCAATCGACTTTCGCGCACCTCTTGAATCTCGCGTCGAGTCTCGCCGTCAACGCGGCGGCGGTTCGCGACGGCGCTTGGTCGACCGCGCCCGATTTCACCTTCACCCGCGCCCCGTTGACGGAGCTTTTCGGCAAGCGGCTCGGAATCGTCGGTTTCGGAACGATCGGTCGCCGCGTCGCGGAAGTCGCTCGGGCGTTCGGGTTGGACGTCGTCGCGTTCGGCCCCCGTTTGACGGTCGGTTCGGAGCCCGCGCCGGGCGTTCGCGCCGTTAGCCTCGACGAACTTTTCGCGACGAGCGACGCGATTTCGCTGCATTGCCCGCTAACTCCGTCGACGAAAAATCTCGTCGACGCGGAGCGTTTAAGTCGCGTCAAAACAGGCGCTTGGCTGATCAACACCGGGCGCGGCCCCTTGCTCGACGAAGCGGCGGTCGCGGCGGCCCTCGCCTCCGGCAAGTTGGGCGGCGTCGGCGTCGACGTTCTCTCGACCGAGCCGCCCGCCCCGGACAACCCGTTGATCGGCGCCCCGAACTGTTTCATTTCGCCGCACACCGCTTGGGCGACGCTTGAAGCGCGAACCCGGTTGCTCGCCGTCGCCGCCGAGAATTTGCGCGCGTTCGCCGCCGGGCGCCCGGTCAACGTCGTCAATTAGGCGCCGCGTCAAGCTCGGAGCGGTTATTCTCCCTTTGCTTTTGACAAAACGCGTCGTTTAGGCAAAATGCGCCGCTCCCGCAGTACAAGCGCCCGATTCAAACTTTAACGATTTTAACGCCGTTAATGGAACAGCAAACGTCCGTTCAATTTTGGCCGTCCGAAACGGCGCGACCGTCGGCGCGCGCCGAGTGCGCGGCGTTGGCCGTTTTCGAGTTGGCGCTCGAACGCCCGACCGGTCGACCGACGTCGGCGCGCAAAATCGCCGAAAAATACGGCCTTTCGGAGCGTTTTTTAACGCAAGTGTTGCAACGGTTGCGTCGTTTTGGAATCGTTGAAACGGAGCGCGGTTCGTTCGGCGGTTTTCGTTTAATCGCCGATCCCGCCGAAATAACGCTCGGTTTCGTCGTCGCCGCCGCCGAAACGTCGCCGCCGTCCCCCCAAAAAACGCCGACGTCGGAACAATCCGAACCTCCGTCCCCCGCCGTCGACTCGACCGAAGCGCCCGCGTTCGGCAAAAACCGCGCGACCGACAAACGCCGCAAAGTCGTCGATTCGACCGCGACCGACGCTTCCGCCGTCGCGACGCGCGCCCTTTTCGACCGCGCTTGGCGAGAGGCGGAAACGAAGCGTCAAGAATTTTTGAACGCGATTCTAATCTCCGACCTCCTCGCCGACGCTCGAAAAGACGAACCCGCCGATTTCACTATTTAACCTTACCTTCCTATTTTAATAAAACAAGTTCCAATGACGTCCGTTCCTTTCGACGCTTCCGCCGCCCCTTCCGAAACGCCGCGCCGCCCCTTTTTCTTTATCTCCGCCGGCGACCCGAGCGGCGACGCGCACGCGGCCCGGCTCGTCGAAGCGCTCGAGCGTCGTTTCCCCAACGCCCGTTTCGTCGGATACGCGGGCCCGAAAACGGCGGCGACCTCCTGCGACGTTCGCGTCGATTTGACGCAATTCGCGGTGATGTGGATCGGGCGCGCCGTCGCGAACTTGCCGAATTTCGTCCGTATTTTGAAAAACGCCGACAAAATCTTCCGCGACGAGCGTCCGGACGCGGTCATTCTTGTCGATTTTCCCGGTTTTAACTGGAAGATCGCCAAAAAAGCGAAGGCGGCGGGCGTTCCGGTCGTTTACTTTATGCCGCCGCAAATTTGGGGTTGGGGTCAATGGCGCGTCAAGAAAATGCGTCGCTTAACCGATCTCGTTCTCTCCTGTTTCGCGTTCGAAGACGCTTGGTTCCGCGAAAACGGCGTCCGCGCGACCCTCGTCGGGCACCCGTTTTTCGAGTCGACGCGCAACCCGCAGCTCGACGCGGCGTTCCTCGCCGACCTCGGAAGCGCTGAAAACGGTCGTTCGACCGCGCCGTCTCTTGCCGATTTTTCCAAAACCTCCGATATTAACGCAAAAGTCGGCGACGAAACCGCCGCCGCGACCATTCAACAGTCCGCCGTTTTCCCCGCTTTGAACGCCGTCGCGCCGCCGTCTCCCGCATCGCCGAGTCAAGGCGCGCAATATTTAACGATTTTACCGGGTTCGCGCAACCAAGAAGTAACCGGCAACATCGCCGACTTGCTAACGACCGCCGAAAAAGTCGTCGCGGCGGCGCCGAACGTTCGCCCGGTCGTCGCGGCGTTTCGAGCGGAACACGCGGAAGTCGTTCGCGCCGAGTTGGAGCGTCGCGGGCTCGACTACCCGGTTCACGTCGGCAAAACGCCGGAATTAATGCGCGCGGCGACGTGTTGCTTAGCGGTTTCCGGCTCCGTTTCGATCGAGCTTTTGTCCCTTTGCAAGCCGACGGTTATTCTTTATCGCATCGGAAAACCGCAAAATTTCGCGCTTCGATTTTTGAAACGCGTCAAATACATCACGCTAACGAACCTGCTGGCGGTTTCCCGCGTCCCGGGCGAAACGCCGTTTTACCCGAAGGGCGAATTCGCGAAGCAGACGGAACCCACCGCCCGCGAACGCGCGTTGATGCTCTTCCCGGAGTTCATTTCGCCGAACGACCGCAGCGACGAAGCCGCCGCGATTCTCGCCGATTGGTTCCTCGACGCCGCGTCGCGCAACCGCCGAATCGCCGAACTGGAAACGCTCCGCCAAGCGACCGACTTCGTCGACTCGCCGATCGAGCTGGCCGTCGAAAAAATCGCCGAAGAACTCGCCCGCCGCGACGCCGACTCGCTTAGTCTTTAAACGGCTTAACTCGCCTCGCCGCGTTGTTTAGCGCGTCCCAAGTCGCGACGCCGCGTCAATTTCGCTCGGCGTCGAGCGCGACCGGCGTATTGTCGGCCCAAGTTTCGCACTGCGCCAAAACGGCGTCGAGCGCGTCGTCGGCCCCTTCCGGCGGATACTTAAACCGTTTCAGCAAACGCTTTACCATCCGGCGCATATCGGCCCGCGCGCTCTTTTTGCGCCGCCAGTCGATCGTTAAATTGCGTCGCAGTTCCTCGGTCAACGCTTTCGTCAGCGCGACGAGTTGTTCGTTCTCGTAAAAATCTTGAACCGCTTTCGGCTGCGCGAGCGCGTCGTAAAACGCCTTTTCTTCGGGAGTTAGCCCCATCTCTTCGCCCCGGGCTGCCGCGTCGACGATTTCATTCGCGAGGCTCAACAGTTCGCCGATCGTCTCCTCGTTGGTGAGAAGGCCGTCGAAGTAACGCCGCGTCGCGTCGGCGAAAAGCTCCGAAAATCTCTTCGCTTGAACGACGTTCGTCCGACGGTAAACCTTGATCTGCTCGGCGATTAGGCGTTTGAGCAACTCGACGGCCAAGTTCCGCCGCTTCATCTTCGCGATCTCGGCCATAAACTCCGGGTCGAAGAGCGAAAACTCGTCGCGAACGTCGGCGAAGAGGTTCACAACTCCTTCGCTTTTAAGGCTTTGCTTCAACAGCTCGTTGATTTGGTCGTTGATTTCGAAAAGTCCGAGTTTCTTCCCTCCGGCGCCGCCGACGGTCGCGAACCGAACCAAAACCGACCGCAACGCCTCGAAAAACGCCGCCTCGCGACGCTCCGTCTCCCCGACGAGCGACGCGCAAAGGGAAAGCGCTTTTTTCATCGCCAACGCCTCTTTCGCCAAAACGCGGCTTAACCTATCCTCTTCTTTTAGACCGACTTGCGACGCGTCTTTCGCCAAAACGAAATCGACCGCGTCGGCGATAATCTTTCCGCGAACGAGGTCGGAACCGTCGGCAAACTCCGAATAATCGAAGCCGTTCGTCAAGTCGCGACAAACTTCGAGTTTAGCGCGGAAGGTCGCAAGCGCCGTTTTGGCAACGTTTAAGTCGCCGAAATTTTCGCGGTCGCGAACGGTGTATTCGCTCATCGCCTCCTTCAACGCCGACGCGATCCCGACGTAGTCGACGACGAGGCCGCCCTCCTTCTCCGGAAAAACGCGATTGACGCGGGCGATCGCCTGCATTAAGTTGTGTCCCTTCATCGGTTTATAAACGTACATCGTCGCCAGCGACGGGACGTCGAATCCGGTCAGCCACATATCGACGACGATCGCGATTTTCAGCGGCCCGGCGTCGTCCTTAAAGCGTTGCGCCAACTCGTTTTTCCGCTTTTTATCGCCGACAATCGGCTTCCAATCCTCCGGGTCGTCGTTCGAACCGGTCATAACGACGGCGACCTTCTCCCCCCAACCGGGCCGAAGTTCGAGAAAGCGGCGATAAATTTTCATCGCGATTTCCCGTTTGTACGCGACGATTAACGCCTTGCCGGTCAAGAGGTTGGCGCGGTTTCCTTCGTAATGCGACAGAATATCGTCGACCAAGGCGTTTACGGTCGCGTCGTGTCCTAGAACGCCGTCGAGTCCGGACAGTTCGCGCTTGCTCCGTTCGATCGTCTCCGCTTCGGCGTTTTGCGCCAACTTGTCGTATTCTTCGTCGATAAGTCGCAGATTTTCGGCGTTTAGCCCGAGCTTAATGACGCGGCTTTCGTAATAGACCGGCTTCGTCGCGCCGTCTTGAACCGCTTGCGTCATGTCGTAAACGTCGACGTAATCGCCGAACACCTCGCGCGTGTCGCGGTCGGCGGCGGAAATCGGCGTTCCGGTGAAGCCGAGGTAAACCGCGTTCGGCAACGCTTTACGAATCAAGAGCGCGGCGCCGAACGACGTTTTCCCGCTTTCCTTATCGAACTTTTCGCGCAACCCGTATTGGCTCCGGTGCGCTTCGTCGGCGATAACGACGACGTCGCGTCGCTCGGTTAGCGGCTCGTTAATTCGGGCGAGCCATTCGGCGCGTTTCGCTTCGTCTTTCTCGTTGGGCGGCAAGAACTTATGAATCGTCGAAAAGAAAATCCCGTTCGCTTTTCGCCCTTCCAAAAGTTCGCGCAGGCCCTCCTTCGTTTCGGCGCGCTCCGGCGTCTGACGCAAAAAGTCGCGACATTTCGTAAACTGCAGAAAAAGTTGGTCGTCCAAGTCGTTGCGGTCGGTGAGGACGACGAGGGTCGGCGAGTCGAGCGCGTCTTGAATCGCTTTGGCGTAAAACGTCATCGAGAAAGACTTTCCGCTTCCTTGCGTGTGCCAAAAGACGCCGCCCTTCCCGTCGCCGAGTTCGCGAGCGCGGCGCGTCGACTCGACCGCTTTTTTGACCGCGAAATATTGGTGGTAGCCGGCCAAAATTTTGACGTCGGAGCGGCCGTCGGACGCGAAGCAAACGAAGTTCTTGACGAGATCAAGGAAGCGGCGCTTCTCGAAAAGGCCGCGAAAGAAAACGTCGAACGGCGTAAAGCCCGTCGTTTCGCCGCTTCGGCGCTCGCCGTTTTCGGACTTCCACTCGGCGAAGCGCGTTTCGGGGGACGTAATCGTCCCGACTTTCGACTGAACCATATCGCTCATCACGCAAAAAGCGTTGTAAACGAAGAAGTTAGGCGCGTCGGCGATGTAATTGCGCAACTGCCGATACGCGGAGCTTGCGTCGACGCCGTCCCGAACCGGCGACTTCAACTCGACGACGACAAGGGGCAACGCGTTGACGTAAACGACGACGTCGAAACGCTTTGTTAGCCCGTTTTCGACGTAATTCCACTGGTTGACGGCGACGAACTCGTTATTCTCCGGGTCGCGGTAGTCGAGCAGATACGCCCGGGCGTAGCGCTCCTCGCCGCGTTCGAAATATCGGACTTCGACGCCGTTTTGGAGGTAGTCGGTAAACTCTTTGTTCCGTTGAGTTAAGGTTCCGATTTCGATATGCCGAATCTTGCGGACGGCGTCGTCGAGGGCCTCGTCCGGAAGGTTCGGATTGACGCGCCGCAACGCTTGCCAAAGCTCGACTTCGGAAAACGGCTCGCGATAATCCCGTTCGACCTCGGCGCCGCGTCGCGTTTGGTACCCGAGTTCCTCCCTGAAAAGCGACATAACGCCGTTTTCGAAACAATTTTCGTCGTAATGTTCGATCTTCATCTCGCGTTATTCCTTAATTTACGTCGAACGATTTCGCGAGCGGAACCCCCGATCGCCCCGACGCGCCGCTCCCCGCGTCGAGCCGTCGCAATTCAAAGCGAAACGTCCGAAACGTCGATTTCGCCGGACATTAGCCGCGGCAACAACGCGTCGCGAACGGCGGCGAGTTTCTCGATTTCTAAACCATTAGCGTAAATCGTCGCAAAATACTCCCGACAAAGAGTTTCGAACCGCGCAACCAGCTCTCGCGGCGCAACGACAATCGGTTCCGTTTCGATAAACCCTGAAATATCAAGGTTTTTAATTCCAGTAGTGCCGTTTTCATAAGCGAAAAAAACGTTGTTTGCATAAAGATACTGCCAATAATAGTACGTAAACATACTATAACCGGGCGCCGGTTTCAAGGCTTTACAAAAATTAGTGCAAACCATTCCTTTATCGTAACGGTTAAGCAACGCGGAAGAAATAACGGCGGCGCGGCCCGTCGATTGCGTCGGACTTCCTCCCGAAATTTCAACGACAATATCGCCGTCCGTAAGTTGTTTTGCCGCATAGTTTTTAGGAAGGATGTACCGCGTCGGCATTTTCCCTTTATTTCCGGCGCGCACTTCCGGAATGTCCGTGCCGCGAATACAGTAAACCATTTCGACGTTATTTCCGGAAGGCGTTTCTTTCCCCCAATCGCCGCTAACGATTTTTTCGATTAAATCCGCGAACGTTCCTTTTTTCCAACCGTCAGCCTCGGGCGCGTCGACGAACCAAGCTTTAAAAATCGCGGCGGCTTGTTGTTCTAAGTTCGCGTTGATTCGGCGGTTGAGTTCGATTTTATCGTCCAACGCGGAAAGAATTTCAACAAGAAAATCTTGTTGAGCGCGACACGGCGTCAAAATTTCCATATCGCCGTAGGTCTGCGCGTTAATATTGCCGCGCGTGCTTCCCGTGCTAAACGAAGCCACCCAGTTTTTATAGCGTTGCGACTGACAGTAGTATTTTACAAAACGCGGGTTAACTTTCGCCGGATCAAGGCTAAATTTAATCAAAAAGCCCGCGTAAACAAAGGAACCGTCCCTTTCGTCGTAAAAATAACTTTTACCGACGCTGTTTCCCGTTCGCGCAAACACAATATCGTTCGGCTTTAGCAAATATTTTTCAGCGTCCGGGTCGTCGACGCTCTTTAATCCGGCTTTGTTTAACGTCCCATCGTCGTAAATGTCGGTAATGCGCAAGTAAGCGTAGAGTTCGTCGCTTTTTTCGACGGCTGACGCGCCGATTCCATAATGTCCGCGCCCGTCGACGGTAAGCTCGCTTAATTTCATCGTTTTAAATTTCATCTTTAACGCCGCCGTTCATTCCTAAACATCGATTTCGCAACGCCTATATTCACAGCTCGAACCCGAGCGTCCCCAGATTCTTTTTAATCGTCGTTTCGAGTTCGCGGGATTTTGCGAAAAGTTCCGAGAGTTCGGCGGTTAGGCGCGCCATTTTGTCCTCGAACGGCTCCGCGTCCGCTTCGCGCTCCTCGACGCCGACGTAGCGCCCCGGCGTCAAAATATAGTCCTGCGCCGCGATTTGCGCCGTCTCGACCGTCGCGACGTAACCCTTGACGTCTTCTAACGTTCCGGCGGCGTACGCTTCGTAAGTCTCGCCTAACTTCGCGATCTCCGCGTCCGTCAGCTGCTTCGAGTTGCGCGTTACCATCGTCCCCATGTTGCGAGCGTCGATAAAGAGCGTCGTGCCGGGCCGCTTCTTTTTGCGCGCCAGAAACCAAAGCGACGCCGGGATTTGCGTCGAATAAAAGAGTTGGCTCGGCAACGAAACGACGCACTCGACTAAGTCCGCCTCGACCATCTTGCGCCGGATTTCGCCCTCGTCCCCCGTCTGCGACGACAAGGAGCCGTTCGCCAACACGACGCCCGCGCGCCCGCCGCTCGGATTCAAATGCGACGCGATGTGCTGCAGCCAAGCGAAGTTCGCGTTCCCGGTCGGCGGCAAGCCGTAAGTCCAGCGCACGTCGTCCTTTAACGCCTCCGCGCCCCAGTTCGAAAGGTTGAACGGCGGGTTCGCCATCGCGAAATCGGCCTTCAAACGCGGGTGCAAATCGTCGTAAAACGTGTCCGCGTTGGCGGCGCCGAGGTCGGCCTCGATCCCGCGAATCGCCAAATTCATCCGCGCCATCTTCCACGTCGTCGGGTTCGACTCCTGACCGTAAACCGAAATATCGTTCAACTTACCGCCGTGCGCCTCGACGAATTTCGACGACTGAACAAACATCCCGCCCGAACCGCAGCAAGGGTCGTACACGCGGCCCTTGAACGGTCGCAAGATTTCGACCAGCGCCCGAACGACGCTCGACGGCGTGTAAAATTCGCCCGCCCGTTTCCCCTCCTGCTCCGCGAACTTCGCCAAGCAGTACTCGTAAACGCGACCAAGCAAGTCTTTAGATTCGCCCGCGCCGCCGACTTGAACGTTCGTGAAGAGGTCGACGACGTCGCCGAGACGCCGCTTGTCGAGCTCCGGTCGCGCGAAGTTTTTCGGCAGGACGCCCTTCAACGCGTCGTTTTCCCGTTCGATTTTGCGCATCGCGGCGTCGATCGTCGCGCCGATCTCCGGCGTCCGCGCCGCCGACGCAACCGCTTGCCAACGCGCGACTTCCGGAACCCAAAAGACGTTTTCCGCCTCGTACTCGTCGCGGTCGTCGGCGAAATCCTCCCCGAGTTCCGGGTCGGCGAGAATCTCCGCGCGCCGCGCTTCGAAACGGTCCGAAACGTATTTCAGGAAAATCAGCCCCAGCACGACGTGCTTGTACTCCGACGCGTCGAGATTGCCGCGCAGAATGCACGCCGCCGCCCAAATTTTGTCCTCGAACCCGATGTTCGCCGTGTTCGTTTCCTTTGCCTTCGCCTCTTTTTTCGCCGCCATTTTGCGCTTCGTTTCCGTTCGATTTTCGAATCGCCGCCGCTCGGAACCGCTCCGAGGACGCCGAAACCACCCGTAAAACGCTATTATACGGCAAATTTTGCGCCAACGCAAGGACGCGCCGCCGTTTTTTCCGCGAAAAGAGCCCGACCCGGGACGCCCGACGTCCCGACTCGACGCGTCGACAAAAAAACGCGCCGCTAGGGTAACTCGCGGCGCGTCGGTTAGAAACGTCTAACGGAGGAGTTAGCGTCGGCTTACATTCGAGCGCGGAGGCCCGCCATCACCGTCTCCGGGTGGAGCGAGTAGACGCCGGTCATCTCGGTCGCCATGCCGAAACCGCAACGGTCGCACAGACCTAACTCTTCGCCTAAACACGCTTTATGAAAAACGCCGTCGACCGAGACGAAGTTCGAAATCCAGCAACGCTTCGTAAAGTTCATGTCCTTTAACTTGCGAATGCCGCGCGCCGAGTTCATCAGCGGAGCGCCCTTTTTGCGCAGTTCCAGCAACTTGTCAATCACCGCGCAACGCGTCTCCCAGTCGAGCGCGAGGTCTTCCGTGCCCGGGTACGGCGTGTGAAAGTTGACCGATAAGTACTTAAAGCGCGGGCTTTCCGTTACGTAACGCACGACTTCCTCGACCGACTCGTAATTCAAGCGGTTGATCGCCATATTCGCGTTCAAAAACGGATGCGTCGACGCCGCGACGTTCCGCTCCAATCGCTCGAACGCGCCGGGGCCCCGCACCGCGTCGTGATAAGCGCCGATTCCGTCGAGACTTACCCAAATCAGGTCGGCGTTCGGCGCGTCGAACGGAATCTGCGCGTTCGTCGTAATCGTCGTCGAGAAAAAGCCGAGTTTCTTCGCCAAAACGCATAAATCGTCGATCGTTTTGTCGCCGTCGCGCCAAATGAACGGTTCGCCGCCCTCGAAGTCGACGAAACGCGAGCCCATCGCCCGGCACTTTTTCAGCTCTTCCTCGATTTGCGCCCAACTTTTCGTCGTACAGTCGCGCTCCTCGACGACGTTGCAGTGTTTGCAACGCAAATTGCAGCGGTTCGTAATGAAAATCACCGACTGGAGCGGCTCGCGACGCCCCAACACGCGAACGCGGAAAAACCAACGGACAAACGACAAATGCTGAACGAAACGCTTTAATATCGACATCTTAGGAACCGAAAACGGAAACGGTCGCGGCGAAAAGTCGACGGACTTCGACGCGACGCGAACCTCAAAAATTAACCGCGACTAACCAAATTAAACCAACCAAACAACAACGCGAACGGCGTCAAAACAGCGAAACCGCGCAAAATTTAACGCCCTTATCCGACGAAGCGCTCGAACGCCAACGCCGCCAACAAGCAAAGCGCGAACGCGATCGTTAAATTTCGCGACAAATACCAACGAATCATAAACCAATCGACGTTCTTTTGCAAATAAACGTCCCAATATTCCATCGGGCCGAACCACCGACGCCGCTCGATTTTGCGCTCCGGGTCGACCGCGTAAAGTCGCATCGCTCGGAAATACGCCCAGCCTAACGGAAGCGTCGCAAAGACGATAAGCGTCGACGTCGGAAGGACTTGCAGCGCGACCGCTCCGCCGACCGACAGGTAAATCGCCGCGACCAAGACGCCGCAAAACGCGACCGCCCGCCCCTT
>JAFSDX010000251.1 GCA_017436025.1 Thermoguttaceae bacterium | reverse complement strand
GGAGAACAATATGACCGAAACGACCCCGTCGTTCCGCGACGGCAGCCTGACGGCTTACCAAAAGTGCGTCGAAATCGCGCATAACCTTTGGTGGAGCTGGCACCCGGAAGTCGTCGAAATTTTCCAACTTCTCGACCCGATTCGCTGGCGCGAACTCGGACACAACCCGATCGCTCTGTTGCGCGAATACACGCCGGAACAATTCGAAAGCCGCGTTCTCGAGCTGACGCTCCACACGCGTATCGATATGGCGTACCGTCGCCTTAAGAAATACGTTTCGGAACGTCCGATGTGGGCGCGCCAAAACGCCGGCGTCCTCGGCTCGCGCCCGGTCGCTTACTTCTCGCTCGAGTTCGGCCTCCACGAATCGGTTCCGATCTACTCCGGCGGTCTCGGCGTTTTGGCCGGCGACCACGTCAAGAGCGCCAGCGGCCTCGGCGTTCCGCTCGTCGCGATCGGTCTTTTCTACGACCAAGGCTACTTCAAGCAACTGATCGACGAAACCGGCGGGCAAGCCGAAAATTACGTCGACACGAAGGTCGAGTACCTCCCGTTCGAACCGGCCCTCGACGCCGACGGCAAGAAAATTATCGTCGAAGTCGAAACGAAGACCGGAACGATTTACGCGAAAGTCCGTCGCCTCCGCGTCGGTCGCGTCGACCTTTACCTCCTCGACACCGACCTCGAAGCGAACTCGCAAGAAGACCGCGAACTGACGAGCCGCTTGTACGGCGGGAACAAACGCACCCGCATTCGCCAAGAAATCGTCTGCGGCGTCGGCGGCGTCAAAGCGTTGCGCGCTCTCGGAATCGCGCCGGGCGTCTACCACCTCAACGAAGGGCACAACTCCTTCGCGACGCTCGAAGCCGTCCGTCAAAAGATGGAAGACTGCGGCATGACGTTCGAAGCGGCGGTCGCCGACGTCGCGCAACAAACCGTCTTCACGACGCACACCCCGGTCGAAGCCGGCCACGACTACTTCGACCCGGCGCTCGTCGACGAACACCTCGCTCCGCTGCGCGAAAAACTCGGCCTCACGGAAGACGAATTCCTCGCGCTCGGTCGCAAAAACCCGCTCGACGCGAACGAAGAGTTCTGCATGACCGTCCTCGGTCTGAAACTCTCGCGCTACGCCAACGGCGTCAGCTCGCTGCACGGCGTCGTCAGCCGTCGTATGTGGCGCTCGCTCTGGCCGGAAAAAACCGAAGAAGAAACGCCGATCGGGCACATCACCAACGGCGTTCACGTTCCGACGTGGATGGCGCCGCAAATGAAGACGCTCTTCGAACGCACGATCCCGGGCTGGACCGAAGAATCGATCGACCCGGCCGTTTGGTCGCAAGTCTACGACGTCGACGCCGGCGAACTTTGGGAAACGCACTGCGCCCTCAAAACGCAACTCGTCGACTTCGCCCGCCGCCGCACCGTTCGCCAACTCGAACGCGTCGGCGCCGACGCGGACGCGATCGCCCAAGCGCGAACGATTCTCGATCCGGAAGCGCTGACGATCGGTTTCGCCCGTCGCTTCGCCGAATACAAGCGCGCTTACCTCGTCGTCCAAGACGAAGAGCGCCTCGACCGCATCGTCAACAACCCGGAACGCCCGGTGCAATTCGTTTTCGCCGGTAAAGCGCACCCCGCCGACGACCTCGGCAAAGCGGTCATTCGCCGCGTCATCGCGCTCCAACGCAATCCGAAGTTCTCGAAGCGCATCGTCTTCCTCGAAGACTACGACATCAACGTCGGGCGCCGTTTGGTGCAAGGCGTCGACGTTTGGCTCAACAACCCGCGTCGTCCTCTCGAAGCGTCCGGGACGAGCGGCCAAAAGGTCGTCCTCAACGGCGCGCTCAACTTCTCCATCCTCGACGGTTGGTGGGCGGAAGCCTACGACGGTTCGAACGGTTTCGCCATCGGCGACGGCTCGATCCACACCGACCTGCGCGTTATGGACGAACGCGACAACGCCAACCTCCTCAAAACGCTCGAAAACGAAGTCGTTCCGATGTTCTACGACCGCGACAAAGACGGCCTCCCGGTTCGCTGGATTCGCCGCATGAAGAACTCGATCGCGACGCTCGCTTGGCGCTTCAGCGCGCACCGTATGGTCGCCGACTACGTCAAGTACGCGTACCTCCCGGCCGCCGGCGGTCAAAGCGCGAAAATGCCGCAGTTTTAACGCGACGTTTTTCCGTTTTCTGAAAGACGAACTTTTCTAGACGCCGTTTTCAGAAAAAGCGCCGTTTTTCAAACGTCGTTCGTTCGACTTTTCCGAGTCGGCGAACGACGTTTTTCTTTTCCGTTTACTCCTCTCCGCAACGCTCGCTCCGCTTTTTCGACAAAATCGACAAAAGCCGACGCGCCCTTTGCCGTCGGTCGACGTATAATAAATATAAGGAACGGTCGTCGGCGACGGTCTCCGCGTTTTCCTTCGCCGCAACGTCCTTAGAATCCGCACAACCGGCGCGTTTTTACGCAAGAATGAAAAAAAAACGTTTTAAAATAGGCAAACTATTGTTGATTTTTTAAAATAATTGGAATAAAATAGACGCGTAGCTTGACTAAAAAGCGCAAACCAAGCAAAGTTTACCGGATTTACCGACGTTTATTTGCGCCGACCGTCAAGAAACGCGTCCCGGCGTTCAGAAGCGAGACCCCGATGAATCGACTTGTTAAACCCGTTTTGTTAGTTCTTTTCGGCCTCGCGCTCGGCGTTTGGACGAACGATTTCCGGTCGAGCGCCGACGCGCAACAGGCCCCTTACGCGACGCCGCGCGACGCGTTGATCGCCGACGCCGCTCCGCAAGTTTCCTTCGGAACCGACGGAACGGCGAAGTTTTCGCGCCCGTTGGAAGTGCCGCCGTTGTACGCGTTCGACTCGTCGCTGACCAACGAAAACGGTCGCCAAATCGTTCTCGTCGACTCCGAAACGAAGCGCATTTGCGTTTACTGGATTCGCGAACGCGGCGCCAACAGCACGATCGAACTCGTCGCGACGCGCGCTTTCGAAATGGACCTGAAACTCGAAAACTTTAACGGCGAAGGCCTGACGCCCGCGCAAATTCGCGAACAAGCGAACTCGCCGTCCCTGTAACGTAAAACGAAACGCGGCGCCGTTAAAACCGGAACGACCGCGACGTTCGTTAAAAAATCGTCGACGCGGAACTTTTTGCGCGACGGCGCCGAAATAATGCGAAGGAGCGTCTTTTCGACGTCGGTTCGAACGTTTCGTCGCTCGTTTTTCGCGTTCGCTTGCCGAAACCCCGTTTGCGATTTTTCGCCCCGTCGCGTTTCGCAACGCGTTCGCGCCCCGTTCCCCCCCTATTTATAACCGATCGAACGCCCTTGTCGTCGGGCTCGACGGACTTCGACGCGCCGCCGACGGCGCGGACGACGCGTCAAAAACCATTTTGTCGAATTCGTTTAAAATTTAGGAATGTTCGAATGTATTATACCCTTGAAAAAACCGCTGAAATTTTAGACTGCACCCCGGGCGACGTCAACCGTCTGCGCGAAGCGAACAAACTGCGCGCGTTTCGAGACGGAGCGAGTTGGAAATTTCGCAAGGAAGACGTCGAAAAATATTTAACGGATCTCATCCGCGAACGTTCCAAACCCGCCGCGCCGAGCGCCGACGATCTCTTAAACGACTCCGACGACGAAGAACTCCCGACGATGCTCGCCGACTCCGCGTCCTTCGACGCGATGATCGACGCGACCGCCGAAACGCTCGAAATTAAAACGAACGCCGCTCCGGAACCCGATTTCGTCCTCGACGACGCGTCCAACCCGTCCGAAGACGACGCCGATCTGCAAATCGTCGCGGAACCGCAAGCGGAAAACGACGGGCTCGCCCTCGAAATAGAAAGCGACGATCTGCAACTCGTCGACGAAGCCCCGGAAACCGACGACGCGGACGCCGATCTGCAACTCGTCGACGAAGCCCCGCAAGCGGAAGAAGACGGGCTCGCTCTCGAAACGGAAGACGACGACCTGCAAATCGTCGACGAAAACGCGAACGCCGAAGACGCCGGGCTCGCCCTCGAAACGGAAAGCGACGACCTGCAAATCCTCGACGAAAACGCGGACGCCGATTTGCTTCGCGGCGACGAAGCCCCGCAAGCGGAAGAAGACTCCGCCTCCGTCTTCGGTTTGGAACAAGACGACGCCGACGCGCTCGCCGGCGCTTCCGACGACGACCTCCTGCACCTCGGCAGCGACAGCGGTCTTTCCCTGCTCGACGACGTCGATTTGAGCGGCTCGAACGTTTCGCTCGACGGCGGCGACGTCGTTCTCGGCGGCTCCGGCTCCGGCTCCGGAAGCGGTCTGCGCCTCGGCAGCGACAGCGGTCTTTCCTTGCTCGGCGACGACGCGGAAGATTTCGCGCTCGAAGGCGTCGAACTCCAAAACGACGCGGCCTTCGCTCCCGACGCGGACGACGACGACAGCATTTTCGAACTCGCCGACGAATCGAAACCGGCCGCCGTCGTCGAACTCGAACAAAACGCCGACTCCGACACCGCGACGATTCTCGGAACCGGCGCCGAAGATTTCCAACTCGCCTCCGACGAATCCACGACTTACGAAGTTTCCGAATCGGAAAGCGCGTCGCAATCGATCGAAATCGCCGCCGAAGACGATCCCTTCTTCACTAAAGACGACGACTCCGCCAGTTTCGCCGGGTTCGAAACGTCCGGAGACGACGCGAATCCGTTCGGCGGCGCGAGCGACGAAAACCCGTTCGCGAGCGCCGTTGAAACGCCCGGCGACGCTTTCGGCGGTTTCGGCGGAAACGACGACGCCGGGTTTGGCGCTTCGTCCTTCGACTCGCCGTCCGCCGACGCCGGTTTTGGCGGCGACGCCGAAGCCGCTCCGGTCGCCGCGCGCGCTCCGCAAACGGAATATACCGGCAAGGACTTCCTTTTCCTCGTTCCTTGCTTCGTTTTCGTTCTCCTCGCGACGATCGGCGCCTACGAGCTTTGCCGCACCATTTGGAGCTACGAAGAAGCGACGTTCGACATTTCCGGCCCGATTCTCGATATGATCGCCAACGCGGTCGGCTTAACGAAGTAACGTCGCGACCGTTCCCTTGAGCGGACGGCCCGCCCTTTAAAACTCCGTCGTTTTAGGAAGCGGCGGAGTTTTTTTCTTTTTCGCGCCCTTCCCCCCGCTTGCGTCGAACGTTAAATCGGATATAATAAGGTTTTCCGGAGGGGCGCGGCGGTTCGCGTTTTCAACTTTTCCCTCCCTTTGCGTTTTCGCTCTTAAAACGACTTCTTAACACGTTAAACTCCAATTGGGACGATATGTCGGATAAAATTTACGACGCGGTCGTCGTCGGCGCCGGTATGTCCGGGCTGGCGGCGGGGATTCGGATGGCGCAATTCGACCGCAACGTCTGCATTCTTGAAAAACACAACGTTATCGGCGGCTTGAACTCCTTTTACCGCCGCAACGGTCGCAACTTCGACGTCGGCTTGCACGCGCTGACGAACTACGCGCCGAAGGGAACGAAAGCCGGGCCGTTGGCGCGCATCGTTCGCCACTTGCGTATGTCTTGGGACGAATTCGGTTTAACGCAGCAAAACGGCTCGTCGATCGCGTTCCCGGGCGTTTCCTTGAACTTTACGAACGACTTCGGCGTCTTGGAAGCGGAGATCGCGGAAAAGTTCCCGTCGCAGATCGACGGTTTCCGCCGTATGGTCGACGGTTTGGTCGGTTACGACCAGCTCGGGCTCGGGACGGCGGGCGGTTCGGCGCGCGAGTACGTCTCGTCGCACATTTCCGACCCGGCGTTGGTCGACATGATCTTCTGCCCGCTCCTTTATTACGGCGGCGCTCGCGAGCAAGATATGGAGTTCGGCCAGTTCTGCGTAATGTTCCGTTCGATCTTCCTGGAAGGTTTCGCGCGCCCGTTCGACGGCGTCCGGCACATCCTTTTGAAGTTGCTGAAAAAATTCCGCAACTTAGGCGGCGAACTGCGTTTGCGTTGCGGCGTCGAGAAGATCGTTTCGGACGGCGACTCGGTCGACCGCATCATTTTGGACAACGGCGAAGAAATCCGCGCGAAACGCTATCTCTCGTCGGCGGGTTGGCCGGAAACGATGAAGCTCTGCGGTCTCCCGGACGCGGCGGCGCAGCTCCCGGCGGGCAAGCTCGGTTTTATCGAGACGATCAGCGTCTTGGACGCGCCGCCGAAAAAATTCGGGCACGACAAAACGATCGTTTTCTTCAACGACTCGGAGCGTTTCGACTACCGCAACCCGAACGAATTGGTCGACTTGCGAAGCGGCGTCGTTTGCTCGCCGAACAACTTCGCGTACACGGAGCCGCTCGAAGAGAATATGATTCGCATCACCGCGCTGGCGAACTACGACTTGTGGCGCCAACTTTCGCCGGAAGAGTACCGCCGCCAAAAACTTCTTTGGTGCGAGCGCACCCTCGAGTCGGCGGCGCGTTTCATCCCGGACTTCCGTCGACACGTTGTCGACGTCGATATGTTCACGCCGTTGACGATTCAACGTTACACCGGTCGCGAACGGGGCGCGATTTACGGCGCCGCGGACAAGAAATACGACGGCTTGACGCCCTTTAAAAACCTCTTCGTTTGCGGCGCGGACCAAGGTATGGTCGGCGTGATCGGCGCGCTTGTCAGCGGCGTCGCGATCGCGAACAAGTACGCCTTGGCCGACTGACGCGCTCTTGTCGCGCCGCCCGCTTAACTCCTTAAAACGTCGAGCTTTCCCGCTCGGCGTTTTTTCTTTGACGTTGCGTCGTCTCCCGTTTTTTTCTCGCCGCGCCGAAAATTTCCGAAAAAATCCCGAAAAACGCTTGACGCCGCGTCGCCGTTCCGATAAACTAAACGACATAACAACCGCGACGTTTCGCGAAACCGCCTCTTTTCTCCCTTTGCCGCAAGGAGCCCGCCGATGAAACACCGCAATTTCTCCGCCCTCGCCGCGCCGTTCCTCCTCGGCGCCGCCTTTCTTCCAAACGACGCCTTGTCAAACGAAGAACTCCCGCCGACGACGACGCGCATTATCGTCCAAAACGGCGCCGAAAGCGACGTTATCCCGCTCGAAGACGGTCTCGACTTATCGCGCCGCGACCTCGCCAACGTTCAAATTAACAACGTTTACGTCCGCGACGTCGACTTTTCCGGTTCCGACCTAACCGGCGCCGACCTGCGTTTCGCGCGCTTCCAACGTTGCGACTTTTCGAACGCGACGCTAACGGACGTCGCAATTAACGACTCGACGACGTTCGAAAAATGCGATCTTCGCGGCGCGAAGTTACGCAATGTCAAACGAACGCCGGTCGCCGTCGCCGTCAATCCTCCCGAGGACTACGACAAAGACGGAATGCGAATCCGAAAACTCGATCTAAGCGACGAGGAAGTCTTTGAAAATCCAACGTTTATCGAATGCGATTTTACCGACGCGTCGCTATACGGCGTCATACTAGATCGCTGGACGTTTAAAGATTGCGTTTTTCAGGGCGTTTACCTCGCCGACGTCAACGCGCGCGGCTGTTCGTCGCTCGACGTTAACTCGACCGCTAACGTCAAGAAATACAAAGAGTTCGCCGGCGTCGATCTCGACAAGGCGCCGCAAGATTTATTCGGCGCCGTTCTGACGCGAACCTCGTTCGCAACCGTCGGCGCCGACGTCGATTTTACCGACGCGCGCCTTGCGGACGTCGCGGCGTCCGGCTTGACCGGGCGACAGTTGGCGCAAACGGCCAATTTCCGCCACAAACGTTATGTCGGTCTCCGCCTTGCCGACGCTAACTTCGAGAAATACGACTTTTCGAACGCGTTTTTGACGCGTTGTCGTTTCTCGCGGATTAATCTCGCCAACGCCGATTTTACCGACGCCGTTTTGCACGACTGCGAATTCCGCGACGTCGAAGGCCTTACGCTCGAACAACTTAAGTCGACTTGGAACTGGAAGGCGAACTCGCTCGACTTAGCGTCGTTCGACGCCGCGTTGCAAGCGCAAATTAAGGACGCGCTCGCCGAAATGCAAACCGATGAAGCGCAAGACGTTGCAAACGCTCGCCGCGCCGAAACCGCCGCCGCGTTCGGTCTTTCCCCCCTTAAATACCCCGCATCGTCGAGTCTCCATCGACGCTATATTCCGTCAAATTCGACGTTCGACGCGATTCCGCGTTTCCGCGTCGCGTCGATCGAGCGCCGTTATCGAGCCGACGCAAGCGGCGACGCGCTCGTTTCCCAACGCTTAAACCCCGAAAACGCGGTCGTTATCCAAGCCCCGCGCCCGCCGCAAGAGCGTTTCGTCGTCGAATTAGTCGGCGACGATTTGCGAACGGCGACGCTCCAAATCGAATATTTTGCAACGGCTAAGTCTTGCCGCGACCGTCTGTTAGACGTCTTGGCGGAAGACGGCGAAAAGCGTTGGAAACTCGACGCGAAAAAGAGCGCGCTCGACGACGTATGTTTCGTCGCGACCGGCGACGCGCATAAGTCGCGCTTCCTCTTCACTTTGGACGGCGCGATTTACGACCTTACCTTCGACGACAAGACGTCGCCCGAAGAAGCGGAAGCGGTTCGTCGTTACCTCGCGCGACCGAGCGGCGTCGCGGGAAGCCTCAAACTCAACCGCCCCGATCTCGATCCCCGTTAAGCGCGACGCTTAACCTGTTGCTATACCGGCATTTGCACCAGCTCCATTTTCAAAATTTCAGGAGTCCGCCCAATGAAATCCGCCTATTTTTCGGCTTTCGCCGCGCCGTTTTTCTTCGCGGCGCTCGTCTTTGCAACATCAAACGCCGCAAATATTTGCGTCGCGCAAGACTGGTCGTTTTCCGAAGCGCATAACGCGACGATTTGCGACCCGTTCCCGCCGACCGCGTTTCTTCCCGTCCCGAACGCCAAAACGGGCGAGCTTCCCGGTTTCGTCAAGCTCGAACCGGGCCTCGACGCGCGGAACGCCGACTTCCGCGGCGTCAAAATCCGCAACGTAAAGGTTGAAAACGCGAATTTTAGCGGTTGCGACTTCACCGGAGCCGACTTCCGCCAAGCGATTTTCGTTCGTTGCGATTTCTCGAAAGCGGTCTTGCGCGACGTTCGCTCCGACGAGCTAACGTCTTACGTCGACTGCGTTTTCGACGACGCGACGCTCGAAAATTTCAACGCGAAGCCGCTCCCGCTCGACGTTTTGCGCTCGACTCGTTCTTTTCGCGAAAAAACGTTGAAGGGCGTTCGATTCGCCGACCGTCCTTATCTCTCCGATTTATCAGGTTTTACGCTCGGCGGTTCGCTCGGCGCGGCGCGGCGGAACTTGACCGACGCGACGTTGGTCGGCGGCGTCTTTTACGACCTAACGAGCGACCAACTTCGCCAAACGCGCAATTTCCAAACCAAGCGTTACGAAGGTCTTACAATTCTCGGAACCGATCTCGGAACCGAGCGAAAAACGCTCGACTATCGCGGTTTCGACTTTTCCGGCGCCCTCCTGCGCGGCTGTCGTTTTAGCGACCTCGACCTGACCGACGCCGACTTTACCGACGCGGTTTTGGTCGATTGCGACCTCTTTTTGACGTTGGAACAACTGGCGACCACTTGGAACTGGAAAGCCGGGCGTCTCGCCGTCGCGTTCGCCGACTCCGCGCGCCCGTTGCGCCCCGAGTTGGAAGCGCGAATCGCCGAAGAGAAGGCGCAAAGCGGCCAACGCTAACTTGTTTTCTTTCCTTAACTTACCGCCGACCGTTTCTCGTTCCCGGCGAGCGGTCGGCGGTTTCTTTTCTCCGCGCTTTTTTTTCGACGGCGGAATCGGCAAAAATCTCGAAAAAGCGCTCGAAATTCCGCGTCGTTTCTGTTATAATGGGAGCGTTGGCGGCGCCCGCCTCGACGCGACGTTTTCTCGGTCTTGTTCCGCGAACCGTTTTCCGTCGTTCGAGCGCGCCGAATCCGCACATTTTCACTTCATTTAACCCGTTAATTTTCAACGACAAAGGAAGTTTTATGAAACGTTCCCGCATGTTGCGACGCCTTGCCGCGCTTCTTATCGCGTCGAGCGCTTGCGTTCCGTCCGTTTTCGCGCAGTCGGTCGACCCGGCCAAAGCGGTTCCGCTCCCGGAAGGCTTCGCCGCCGACTTGGCGCCCGGCGCCGTTCACGACCAACGCGTCCGCCAGTATCTCCTCCCGAAACGCGTTCTTTGGACGTCCGAAACCGGCGTCAAAAACGCGGAACTCCTTTTGAAGCCTGTACTTGGGCAAACGTCGACCTCGATTATGGGGGACGAAACGCAAGGCTGCGTCCTCTCGAAGGGCGGCTCGATTCTCCTCGACTTCGGCGCCGAAATCCACGGTTCGTTCCGCATCGAAGCGCGCGACCTGACGCCGAGTAAAAACAGCGTCGGCAAAACCGTCCGCGTTCGCGTTCGTTTCGGCGAGTCGGCGGACGAAGCGTCGGCGGAGATGGGCGAAAAAGGCGCCGTCAACGAACACTCGACGCGCGACCAAATCGTTGCCGTTCCTTGGCTTGGCGCGGTCGAAGTCGGCGAGTCGGCGTTCCGTTTCGTCCGTCTCGATCTCGTCGACGACGACGCGAAGCTGATTTTCGACTCGGCCCGCGCGATCTTCATTTATCGCGATCTGCCGCGAATCGGCGCCTTCAAATCCTCCGACGAACGCCTCAACAAGGTTTGGGACGTCGCCGCGCGCACGCAACTCTTGACGATGCAACAGTTTGTCTTCGAAGGCGCGAAACGCGACCGCCTCGTTTGGTACGGCGACTTCGCCCCGCAAACGATGACGACGCTCCGCGTTTTCGGCGACTCTAAAGTCTTGCGCGACACGCTCGGCGTCTACGCTCGCGAAACTTGGCCGCTCCCGAAATGGATGAACGGGATGCCGAACTACTCGCTGTGGTGGATTATCACCGTCGGCGACCTCTACCGCCACACCGGCGACCCGGCCCTCGTCGCGGAAAACTGGGACTACGTTAAGGGCCTGATGAAACAACTTACGCCGTGCGTCGCCGACAACGGTTTCGCCGGGTTCGAGAATCCGTTCCTCGACTGGCCGACCGCCCGCAACCGTCCCGCGCTCGACGCCGGGACGCACGCCCTCTTCGCGCTCGGTTTCGACCGCGTCGCCGAAATGGCGCGCATCGTCGACGACAAGGAAACGGAGAAGACCGCGCTCGAATACGCCGCTAAAGTCCGTTCTTACAAGCCTTCGAACGTCGGCAACAAGCAAGCGGCGGCGCTTCTTCTCTTGGCCGGAATCGAGCGCGACGGCGAGTCGAACGTCGCGACGGTCGCGAAAAACGGCGGCGAAAACTTCTCGACGTTCTACGGTTACTTTATGCTCGAAGCGCTTTCGGAAGGGGGCGCGGATCAAACGGCGCTCGACGTCGTTCGCGAGTATTGGGGCGCGATGCTCGACGTCGGCGCGACGACGTTCTGGGAAGATTTCAACCTCGAATGGCTGAAAGACTCGGGCCGCATCGACGAACCGACGCCGGAAGGGCTCAAAAGTCTGCACGGCGACTACGGCGACCACTGCTACATCGGGTACCGTCATTCGCTCTGCCACGGTTGGGCGTCGGGCCCGGCGGCTTGGTTGAGCGCGCATGTTTTGGGCGTAACTCCGGTCGAACCGGGCTTTAAGAAAGCTCGCGTCGAACCGTTCTTGGGCGACCTCGATTGGGTCGAAGGCGCGGTTCCGACGCCGTTTGGCCCGATCAAGGTGCGTTGCGACAAACAAGCGGACGGCTCGCTGAAAACGCAAGTCGAAGCGCCGGAAGGCGTCGAGATCGAACTCGTCGACTGACGCGCTGTTAACGCAACCGACCTAACGGCGGCGCTTGCGGAGTTTCCCGACAAGCGCCGCCGCGTTCCCCTCTTTCCTTTTTCCGTCGTTTTGTCGACATTTTGTCGACGTTTCTCGCCGCATTACGACAAGCCGTCGTCGGTTACTCTACGCCGCCGACGCAACCGCTTACCCCGCAAGGAGAAACTAACGATGACCGAACCTAAACCGCTCAAAAAAGTAACGCTCGCGACCGCTCAAGAAGCGCTGGGAAAAATCGACAATCTTATCGACCAAGCGCGTAACGACGGCGCGCCCTACTCCGTCGACGACGCGCTCGACGTGTTGCGAAGTTATCGCATCGGCCCGCACACGCAGTACGCCGGTCGAGGGCGAACGATCGTCAAGCTCGTTATCGACTACGGCCCTTGGGTTTACAGCGAACCGGAAGAACAAGAGCCGTATCTCGCGTTAATTCAAGCGTTAATCGACGCCGGCGCCGACGTCGACGCCCAAGACAAATACGGTCTTTCGCTCCTTCACCACGCGGTCGACAGGGAATCCGGGGCGGTTTGCGAGCTTCTTTTACAAGCGGGCGCGACGCCGGATCCTCTCGACAACGACGGGCAAACGCCGCTCGATTACGCAATTTATTATCATAGATACCACCTTAATTACACAGGTCCCGCGAAAAAGCGCGCTCGCTGCGTCGAAGCGTTAATCCTTGGCGGAGCCGACGTTTATCGCCGATACGAGGAACCCAAACACTGGCGCCTTGAAGACCGAGAGTCGCCGTTCGACTGGATTTCCGCGCTCCCGGAAGACGCGCCGCAACGCAAAACGTTTTTCGACGCCCTTGCAAAACGCGACGCGT
>JAFSDX010000250.1 GCA_017436025.1 Thermoguttaceae bacterium | reverse complement strand
TTCGGAGCCCCGGGGCAAGCCGACGTACTCGTCCATATGCAGCGCGACGACGCGGCTCCAGTCGACGTCCGGCGCCGACGCAAGCGTTTCCAGCGTCTCGTTTTGCGACGGCGCGGCGGCGAAAATCACCCGCGCTTCGCCTCGTTCTGCAATCGCGGCGCGAATCGTCTCCGCCGCGGCGGTTCCGGCTCGGACGCCCAACTCGCGACGGTCGGCGCAAACCTCGACTTCCAGCAAATCTTTACGAAAAACTTTCAACGGCATTTTCCCCTCCGCCTCGCTCTTTACGCAAACATTTTAAATCGCTCAACTTAACGCAACAACGCGTCAAACGCTCACCGCGCCGCTTGTTTTTCGGTTGCAAGCGTTCGTCGCTTCAAAACGAAACGCGAACGCCGCTCGTTCGACGTTCGCGTTAACTCGTTTATTCTGGCTACTTACCAAACTTATCCAGGTAACTTTGGCGCGCTTGTTCCATCAACTTGCACCCCCACTCGGTCGGGTACTCGTGATTCGCGCAGGCTTCGCAGAGGTTCAGCGACGGAATCCCGATCGCCCGCGAAATCGCGTTCGGCGGTAGGAAGTGGAGCGAGTCGCACCCAATGTCGGCGGCCATTTCCGCTTCGATCTCCGGCGTAACCTTCCAGTACGACGTCGGGTCGTCGCCGTGTCCGTTCGGCGCGAAACCGTATCGCTCGGCCAAGAATTTGACCGCGAACAGTTCGGAATACGTCGACATATCGATCCCGTAAAAACAGGGCGCGACAACCGGCGGGCACGCGACGCGAACGTGAATTTCTTTCGCTCGCCCGACTTCGTAAATACGCTCGATCAGGACGCGCATCGTCGTCGAACGAACGATGGAGTCGTCGACGAGGAAAACGCGTTTGCCTTCGAGAATTTGCGGAAGCGGCGTGTATTTCGTTTCGGCTTTGCGACGGCGCGTTTCGCCCCCTTCGATGAACGTGCGCCCGGTGTAGCGGTTGCGCATCAGGCCTTCGAGGCACGGAATCCCGAGCGCGTAAGCCATCCCGTCGGCGGCGGCTTTGCTCGTTTCCGGAACCGGAACGACGATCGAGTTTTCGTCGAGTTCGACCGTTTCGCGGCGCGCCAACTCTTCGCCGAGTCGTTTGCGAGCGAGGTAAACGCTCTTGCCGTCGATGACGCTGGCGGCGTTCGCGCAGTAGACCCATTCGAAGAAGCAGTGCGCGGTGCGCGGCGACGGCGCGAATTCTTTCAACTCGAAACCGTCTTTAGTAACAATGGCGACGTACCCCGGCGGAACGTCCTTGATTTGCTCCGGCGAAAAGCCGAGATTGAAGAGCGCGACGCTTTCGCTGGCGGCGGCGAAGAGCTTGCCGTCGAACGCGTAACAAAGCGGTTTCAAGCCGTGCGGGTCGCGAGCGACGAACATTTCGCCGAGCGCGTTCAAAAAGACGATCGTGTAACCGCCGTCGATCAGAGCCGTCGACTTTTGACAGATTTTCAACAGATCGCGCTCCGAGTCTTTGAGCGCCGCGCAGAGATAATGCGTTAAGATTTCCGAGTCGCAGTCGCGAGCGAAATGCGTGTTTTCGTCGGTCGCCAAGAGTTTGCTTTTCAGCTCGTCGTAGTTCGTCAGCGCGCCGTTAAAGGCGAAGCTAAACCACTTGTTTTTCTTGATATGCGGACGTTCGAACGGGTGCGCGTAACTCGGATCGTCTTTGCCGCAGTCGGCGTATCGAACGTGTCCGATGGCGGCGCGTCCGGCCAAGTCCTCCATCAGCCGCGCGTATTTTTCCGGGCGGTTTAAGCACAACGCTTCGGAAACGACGCCGACGTCTTTATACGTCGACAATAATCTTTGGCGTTCCGGATTATAGGTCGTCAGACCGGCCGAAAGTTGCCCGCGGTTTTGCAGGTCGAGGAGCATTCTCGGGAGAAGGCGCGAAACTTCGCTCGGCCCTTGCCCGGGGCACAACGGGGAGGGTTCGTCGGTCGCCAAGTGATAAACGGCGACGACGCCGCATTCTTCGTGTAATTCGCAGCTCATAGTTCGATACGCTTGAAGTTTTTGGGGGCGGTCGCGCTTAGCCGGCGCGGCGCCGAAGGCGTTAATTATCGCGACGTTTATCGTCGGCGCGCGTTGCGTCGACGGAATCGCGATTTCGCTTAATTTATCGGCGTTCTCGAGCCCGATTCGCTAGAAATTCGCCCAAGAAACGTCGAAAATCGAACGAATCCGCTTTCAACCGTTCGATTGAAAGTCGGAGGAACGTTCCGGAGGCGCCAAGCGCGGGTTTTCCGAAACGCCGCCGTTATTATAACGTCTCTTCGCCGAACGAAAACGGGGGGCCCGCGTCGAGCTAAGCGCGATTTTCCGAAAAAACGTTTCACGACAACGGTAAAATCGCGACGACCGCGACAATTTTAACAAGAAAAATTTAACAAGAAAAAGCAGAAAAACGCCCGACGTTTCAAACGCCCGGCGCGGCGTCGAGCGTCTGATGGTTTATCGCGGCGTTTCAAATTAATCGCAACGTTTTATTTTTAACGTTTCTCACAATCGAGCGTTTTCCCGGCCCGCGCCGAAATCTTATGCGCTTCGAGCGCCCGCGTTCGCGATTCGCCGCGCCCCCGACCGCGTCAGCCGCCGGTTCGTCCTATCCCGCAAGCCCCCGAAAACCCGGGAAGTCCAAGGCTCAACGCTTCCCGTATTCGAGCGTTTTCCCGGCCCGCGCCGACGTCATATACGCTTCGAGCCCCGCGTTCTCGGGTCGTCGCCGCTCATCGGTTCGCCGCGACGCCGACCGCGTCAGACGCCGGTTCGTCCTATCCCGCAAGCCCCCGAAAACCCGGGAAGTCCAAGGCTCAACGTTTCCCGTATTCGAGCGTTTTCCCGGCCCGCGCCGAAATCATGTACGCTTCGAGCGCGCGCATTCTCGGGTCGTCGCCGCTCATCGGTTCGCCGCGACACGGCTGCGTCAGGCACCAGTTCGCCATATCGCGGAGGAGCGCCGGGCGTCCGAGCTGAACCTGATATTTCGGGTACGTTTCGGCGTGCGTCCCTTCGGCGTCCGGGTGGCACATATCGCAGGAGACGCCGTTTTTGCTCCCGAGGAGGTTCGCGTCGTGAAAAATCAGCGAACCTTCGACGACAAGACGCTCCGTTTCGGCGGCCCAAAGCGCGGTTTCTCGCTCCGTATGGTTCCCGTAAGTGTGCCCCGGTCGTTGCGTGTCGAGCGCGTAAACGTCGGAATTGTCGGCGATAGGTTTGAACGCTCGCCGCTCTTTTTCGACCGCGAACCAACGCTCCTCGAAACCGCGCGCCCATTGGTCGTTCGTTCCCGGGATAACCGGCGCCCCTTGCGACAAATCGACCGGCGGCGACGCGGGCGCCAAGCCGTTCGGCGTTCGTTCCGGAGGCGACGGGGCCGACCCGCCGCGCGTTCCGTCCGGCGCCGTCGAAACCGCTCGCCGTCCGGGATCGACCGCCGAACGCGCTTCCCGACGTTCGAGCGTTCCGTCCGGCGCGACCGTCCAATCGGGTTCCGGCGTTTCCGCGTTCGGCGTTTCTTCTCGCGTCGGTTGCGTTAACGGTCGACTTTGCGCCGCTTGCGACGTTTGCGTTAACGGTTGACTTTGCGCCGCTTGCGACGTTTGCGTTAACGGTTGACTTTGCGTCGCTTGCGACGCTTGCGTTAACGGTCGACTTTGCGCCGGTTGCGACGCTTGCGTTAACGGTTGACTTTGCGTCGCTTGCGACGCTTGCGTTAACGGTTGACTTTGCGTCGCTTGCGACGCTTGCGTTAACGGTTGACTTTGCGTCGCTTGCGTCGGTTCCAAAATCGCCGCCGACGTTAATTTCGGAGCGACCGGCGCGAGAACCGGAAGCGCCGATTTTTTCGGTTCGACCGCTTGCGCCTCCACTTCCGCTCCGAAATATTCGCGCCAACGTTCCGACGCGGCGGCGACGGCGGCGTCGAACCGCTCCCTAAACCGACCGCCGGTCTCCGTCGGCGTCGCTCCGACGACGAGAACCGCCGCGAACGGCGCCGCTAAAATCGCGGCGAACGCCCGTTCTTTCGCGTTCCATTTTCTCATTTCGCATTCCTTTCTTTTTCAACGTTTAGCGTTTCAACCGCGCTCAATAACTCGGCAAATTCGGGCGTTTCGGACGTTTCGTCGCGTCGCCGGCAACGTAAGCGGCCGGAACCAAAATCGGTTCGCGGTTCCAAAAGCGGTAAATTTTGTCGACGAGCCCGTCCGGCGAAATTCGCAGTTCGCCGTCGCCGCAACCGTCGTTCGGGTTGAACGGGTCGGGACGGTTCATTTGAACGGTCAACTCCGGAACGCCGGTCGGCGGATACGGCCAAGGCCAAGCGGTCGAAAGGAGCCCGTGAAACGCGATATTCCCTTCCCGATGCGTCAACAGCTGGTGCGTGTGCCCGTGTATAACCGTCGCCGCGTCGAATCGACTCAAAATCCGGCGCGCTTCGGCGGCGTCTTCGTTCCAAAAGTTCCAAGGGCGGTACAACGCGTAAAGCGGCGAGTGCGAAAAAACGACGACCGGCTTTTCGTTCGGACAATCGGCCAACGTTTCTTCGAGCCAACGCAAGCCGGAAGCGCCGATTTTAAAACGGTTTTGAACGCCGTTGTCGAGCCCGGCGACCGTCTGCATCCGCTCGACCGGCGTCATCTTCCGCGCCGTCCAAAAGTCGTCTTCGAGAACGCTCATAATCCCGACGAAACGAACGCCTTTAAGGTCGAACGCCCAAAACGGCTCGCCGAAAAGGGAGCGCCAACCGTCGCCGAGGTCGAGGTACCAGTCGTGTTCGCCGACGATGATTTTTAGCGGCGCGTCGAGGTCGCTCAATATGTCGCGCCCCAACCGAAGTTCTTCCAGCGAACCGAGTTGCGCTAAGTCGCCGCCGTAAATAACGAAGTCCGGTTTCTCTTCCAGCGCGTTGACGTCGGCGACGGCCCGAACGAGCGCGTTGGCGAAACGGTCGTTTTTCTCCTTGACGTAAAGGTGCGAGTCCGAAATATAAGCGACGCGAACCCCTTTGTTCGCGTTACTTGCGCCGTTCTCGACGTTTGCGGCGTTTGCGGCGCTCGCGTTCGTCGACGTCGCGTCGCTTTCTTGCGCTCCGACGAAACGCAACGTCTGAAACGCTCCGCTCCCAAACGTCGCTCCGGCGGCGGTCGCGGCGGCCCAAGACGCGGCGGCGACTTTCAAAAACGAGCGGCGGTCGAGCCGTTTCAACGCGGCGAAAATCTCGCTCCGCTCCCGTTCGACGCGGGTTTCCAAATTCTCTCGACGGTATCGGCTCATCGTTCGTTTTCTCCTTTCGTTTCGGGGGTTTGCGTCGGTTCGTCTTCGTCCGGAACGAGGAGGAAGAGCGCGTCTTCGTCGTCGCCGATTTCGATTTCAAACGGCGGTTCGTTTTCAGGCGACGTTTTATCGTTTTCGGCGTCCGTCTCTTTTTCCGCTCCTTCTAGTTCGCGTTCGGACGCCGAAACGGTCGTCGTTTCGGAAATCGAGCCGACGTTCTTGCCCGGCGCGTCGGCGGTCGGCGTTAACTCGACGGCGGCGTCCGCGACGCCCGTCTTTTCCGGACGCGTAAATCGCTCGAACAAAAGAGTTCGACGCGACGCGGCTTCGTCGTCGCGCTCCGGTCGGCGTTGCGCCGCGACCGCTCGTTGACGCTCAAACTCGCGGGCGTTTTCCGCGCCGAACCGAACGTCGGTCAGCGAAAAGAGGAACGCGACCAACTGTTCGACTTGACGTTCGCTCAAGTTGAGCGGCTCGATTCCGCCGTCGTGCGCGAGGCTCGGCGTCCCCCCCTTGTTGTAATGGTCGACGACGTCCCAAAGCGTCGCAAGCGAACCGTCCCGCATATAAGGCGCGGTAACGCCGACGTTTAGAATCTGCTGCGTCCGGAAGCCGCCGACGTCGTTCGCAAGCGCGGTAACGTTGAAACGTCCGAGTTTGTTCAACTCCGGATCGAACGCGAGTTCTTCGGTCGTCCGTTCCGGGAGCGGGCTTTCGTTAAGCGCCGTCGCCGCGCGCTTTGCCAACGCTTGAAAGTTCGGCGCCGGGTCGTCGACGCCGATGTTGTGAAACTTGTGATTCGTCCCGACCGGGTTCGACGGGCTGATTTGATGACAAGAAACGCAACGTCCGCGGTCGTTGAAGATTTTCCAACCCTCTTTCGCGTCCTGGGAGATCGCGTTTTCGTCGCCGCGAAGGTAACGGAAAAACGGGTTGTCGACAAAATTCAACCCGCGTTCGAAAACGGCCAACGCGTTCCCGACGTCGGCGTAATTCACGTCGCGACCGTAAGCCGCTTGAAACATCGCTTTATATTCCGGGTCGTCGAAAATTTCCGCGACGACGCCTTCGGAGTCGAGCGGGCGGCCCATTTCGCGGCGGTTGACGATCGGCTGGAGCGCTTGGTGTTCGAGGTTCGGCGAACGCCCGTCCCAAAAGAGGCGGTAAAAGAACGCGGAACAAGCGGCGGTCGGCGAGTTGCGAACGCCGAGTTGGCCTCCGACGCCTTCGGAGGTCGGGCGGTCGTCGGCGAACCCGCGCGACGCGTCGTGACAGGTCGCGCAAGAAACGGTTCCGTCGCTCGAAAGTCGGCGGTCGAAAAAGAGTTTTTTTCCGAGCGCGAACCGCTCCGGCGTCGACTCGTTCCCGTCCGGAACCAGCGCGTTCCAGTAACTTGCGTCGACGCCCGCCGGTTTCGCGACCGGGTCGACGCCGTTTAACATTTGGTCGAGCGCGGCCTCCTGAACTTCCTCCGGCGACGCGCCGCGTTCGTTTTCGAGAGCGCCCGGTCGAGCGCGGTCGGACGAGCTTTCCGGTCGAAGCGGCGTTTGACGCGGCGGTTGCGACGCGGAACTCGGCGCGGCGGCGGCGGACGTTCGCGAAGTCTTTGAACGCAACGGCTTTAACGCCGAACGGGTCGACGGCGACGGCGCGGTTTCGAGCGGCGGCGTTCCGGGAATCGGAACCGCTTCGCGAACGGTCGGCGTTCCGGGCGTCGGGGTCGTTCCGACGGTCGGCGCGGCGGCGGTCGGCGAAACGCGCCGCGGCGAAACCGGCGTCGGGCCCGCTTGCGTCGGCGGAACCGCGTTCGTCGGCGCCTGTTCGTTCGCAACCGTTTGAGACGCGGCGTTTAAAACGCTCGTCGGCGGCGCGGTTTGCGACGTTCCGTTCGCAACGCTCGTCGGCGGAACCGTTCGCGACGTTCCGTTCGCAACGCTCGTCGGCGGAACCGTTCGCGACGTTCCGTTCGCAACGCTCGTCGGCGGAACCGGTTGCGACGTTCCGCTCGTCGTTTGCGTCGGAACCGGTTGCGACGTTCCGCCGTAAACCGGAGCGAACGACCGCCCGAATCGACGCGCTCCGAACGGTCGCGTCGCCGCGCGGCTCGGCGTTTGTCGCGTCCAAGCGTTTTCGTAATGCGTCGTCTGCGCTCGACTTGTCGTTTGCGCTCGCGCCCTTCCGAACGGCTCCGTTTGCGGACGGCTCGGCCCGGTCGGCTCAAACGGCGCCGACTGCGCCCAAACGAACGACGCTCCAAGCGCGACGCTAAGAACCGTCACGGCGACAGCTTGTCGCCTTCCTCTTCTTCGTCTTTTCTTTCCCATTTTCGTCAAAATCTCCTGTTTTACCAATTTCAAGCGACAATAACGTTTTTCGAAACGCGCCGAACGCCCGACGACGCGCCGACGTAAAAATACGACGCCCGGAGAAACAAAGCGAAATCGCGAAAAAAAGACAAACGCCGCGTCGAGAAAAGTCGAGTAAAGAAGCGAAACGCGGTAAAATCGGGAAAAGAAACCGTCGACGCAAGAAAAAACGAACGCGCTCCCAAGAGGAACGCGCTCGTTTTCGCTTAACGCTCTAAACGCTTAAACGACGTAGTTTAGTGTTTGCCGTATTTCATCGGCTTGCCGCTGCGCATCGCGTGCATATACGCTTCGAGAGCGCGCATACGCGGATCGTCGCCGCTCATCGCTTCGCCGCGACACGGTTGCGTCAGGCACCAGTTCGACATATCGCGAAGAAGCGCGACGCGCCCGAGTTGCACTTGGTATTTCGGATACGTTTCGGCGTGCGTTCCCTCGGCGTCCGGATGGCACATATCGCAGGAAACGCCGTTTTTGCTCCCAAGAAGATCCGCGCTGTGGAAAATGAGCGAACCTTCGGCGACGAGACGCTCGGTTTCCTTCTTCCAAAGGAGCGCGTCCGCTTCGGTGTAATTGCCGTAAGTGTGGCCTTCCTTTTGGCTTCCTTTGATATTCCAAACGGTTTTGTTGTCGTCGATCTTCTTGATCGGATGGCGCTCAAGCTCCTCCGCGACCCAAGAATCGTCGAAACCGCGCGTCCACTGCGTCGAAGAAGCCGGAAACTCCTCGTTCTTCAACTTCGCGCCGTCGTCGACGCTCGTTTCGGAGCAAACGACGACTTGCCCCGGCGCCGCGACGACCGCTTGCGAACGGAAACGGCCCCAAAGTTGCGCGGTCGCCTCCGACGAGGTTAGCGAAACGACCGCAACGGTCGCGATCGGCGCGACCCCGAGCGCGGCTCCGAACAAAAACGATTTCCAATCCAATTTTTTCATGTCGTTTTTCCTTTCGTTTCAAACGCGCTCAATAGTTCGGAATATTCGGACGCGGCGGCATTTGCGATTCGTCGCCGTCGCGAACGTAAGCGGCCGGAACCAAGATCGGCTTGCGATTCCAGATGTTGTACACCTTGTCGACAAGGCCTTCCGCCGAAACGCGGAATTCGCCGTCGCCGCAACCGTCCATCGCGTTGAACGGATCGGAGCGGTTCATCGGAACGGTCAGTTCCGGCGTCCCTTGCGGCGCGTAGGGCCAAGGCCAAGCGGTCGACAGGAGCCCGTGGAAGGAGATGTTGTCGATTTGGTTCGTCAGGAGCTGGTGCGTGTGGCCGTGAATAACCGTAACCTTCTCGAAACGGCTTAAAATCGCTTGCACTTCCTCCGCGTCTTCAGTCCAGAAGTTCCAATCTTTATAGAGTTGGTAAAGCGGCGAGTGCGAAAAAACGACGATCGGTTTGTCGTCCGGGCAGTCGGCCAACGTTTCTTCGAGCCACTTGCGCGACGCTTCGCCGACTTGGAACGGACGTTGGACGCGGTTGTCGAGCCCGGCGACCGTCGACATACGCTCCGCCGGCGTCATCTTGCGTTCCGTCCAGAAGTCTTCTTCCAAAACGCTCATCAGGCAGACGAAGCGAACGCCTTTATGATCGAACGACCATTGCGGTTCGCCGAAAAGCGACTTCCACTTCTCGCCCATATCGTAATACCAGTCGTGTTCGCCGACCATAATCTTGAGCGGCGCCTTCAACTCTTTCAGAATATCGTACCCGAGTTGAAGTTCTTCCGGACGTCCGAGTTGCGCTAAGTCGCCGCCGTAAAAGACGAAATCGGGCTGTTCTTCCATCGCGTTCACGTCGTCGACGGCTCGCATCAGCGCGTTGGCGAAGCGGTCGTTCTTTTCCTTGACGTAAAGGTGCGAGTCCGAAATATACGCGACTTTAAATCCGGCGTTCGAAGCGTTTCCGGCGGCGTCTTGCGCTCCGACGAAACGAAGCGGTTGGAAGGAACCGAACGTCGCGCCGGCGGCGGTCGCGGCGGCGCAAGACGCGGCGGCGACTTTCAGGAACGAACGGCGGTCGAGGTTGTTCAACGCGGCGAAAAACTCGGTTCGCTCGCGCTCGACTTGGGTTTCAAGGTTTTCTCGTCGATAACGGCTCATCGGTTATTCTCCTTTCTTGGCGGCGGTCGCGTCGAACTTTTCGAACGACAAAACGCGGCGGGTCGAGACTTCGACGTCGCGCTCCGGACGGCTCTTCGCGGCGGCGGAGCGTTGTTTTGCGAACTCTTTCGCGTTTTCGTCGGCGAAGCGAACGTCGGTCAGCGAGAAGAGGAACGCGACGAGTTGATCGACTTGGCGGTCGGTCAGGTTGAGCGGTTCGATTCCGCCGTCGAGGTAACGGTTCGGAACGCCGCCTTTGTTGTAATGGTCGACGACGTCCCAAAGCGTTTCCATCGAACCGTCGTGCATATACGGGCCGGAAACGCCGACGTTCGTCAGCGGCGACGTGCGGTAGGCGCCAATGTCCGTCGGATTTTTCGTAACGATGAAGCGACCGAGTTCGCTCAGGTCGCTGTTGAGCGCAAGCTCGTCGACCGCCGCTTCCGACGCGTCCGATTCGAGCGCCGCAAGCGCGCGCGCCGCCATCGTTTCAAAGTCTTGATTGTGCGCCGCGACGCCGATGTTGTGGAATTTGTTGTTCGAGCCGACCGGGTTCGACGGGCTGATTTGGTGGCAAGACGCGCAACGGCCTTGGTTGTTGAAGATTTTCCAACCTTCTTTAGCGTCCTGCGAAATCGCGTCCTCGTCGCCGTTCATATAACGGAAGAACGGATTGTCGAGGAAAACGAGGCAACGTTCGAAAACGCCGAGCGCGTTCCCGACGTCCGGGTAGTTGACGTCGCGCCCGTAAGCCGCTTGGAACATCGCTTTGTATTCCGGGTCGTCTTTAATGCCCGCGATAATTTTTTCCGGATCGAGAGGCATCCCCATTTCGATCGGGTTGACGATCGGCTGCATCGCTTGGTGTTCGACCGTCGGAGAACGCCCGTCCCAGAACATCGTGTGCAGGAACGTAACGTTAAAAGTCGGCGGCGCGTTGCGATTCCCAATTTGATCGCCGACGCCTTCCGAAGTCGCTCGAGCGTCGCCAAATCCGCGCTTAATGTCGTGGCAGGTTGCGCAAGAGACGGTGCCGTCGCTGGAAAGGCGACGCTCAAAGTAAAGTTTCTTTCCGAGCGCGAAACGTTCCGGCGTGATTTCGTTTCCTTCGGGAATGAGCGACGCCCAGTATTCTTCGTCGACGCCCTTCGGCGGAGCGCAAACGTCGACGCCTTCGAGCAGCTTGTCGAGAGCGGCCTCTTGAATCGGCTCCGGCGTCGCGCCGTGTTCGCTCTTGAGCGCCGCGTCTTGCGCGAACGCCGACGACGCGGAAAGAGCGCCGACGACCAACGCCGCGACGACGTTGCGCCAACGTTTCAAAGTCGTGTTTTTCATTCGTTTTTCCTTTCGTTCGCCCGCGTCGTTCGCCCGGCTCGACTCTACCGTTCGAGTCGACTTTCAATTCGGCGCTTCGCGTCGCGCGGCGACGAGAAATTTGTTTATCGGAAGTTTTCGCTATTTTCGGTAAAACGCGACCAAAAATTTAACGGACTCGACGCGACGAAAAAAAATCGGCGTCCGTTCGCAAGAAACGCGTTAAACGCCGAACCGGCGCGCTCGACATAAAAGGCCGATAGAAAATCGAGCGCGCTTTACGGTTCGACCGTCCGCGTCGGAAAATCGCCCCGTCGTCGAAATAAGTTCGAAGCTAGCGACGGGAACCGACGCGATCTGTCGTTATATCGATAACGTCGAAACGACGAAAGCGGCGAGAATCACCAACCGTAAACGATGTTCGATTCGATCGTTTTGCGCGCTTTTTCGAGGTCGACGCCGGTTTCGTTCATGAACAAACGAATCGCGTGCAGTTTATCGCCCGAGGCTTTCGCGAGGCATTCGCGAGCGACGTCGGAAACTTCGGCGCCGTTGCCGGTGATGCCGAGCGCGGCTTTCGAAATGACCCACGCGTCGCGCGGACGTTTCGTAACGCGAATCGGTTCTTCGGTCGGGTAGTTCTCGCGCAAGACGGCTTTGGCGCCTTCTTCGCTGTCGGCCCAGGCGATGACGATGTGAGCGGGAGTTTCAAGTTCAAATAAGGCCATAATTTTTTCCCCGTACGGCTAAGGGTGAAACTTTCGTTTGTATAAGGTCGAATCGCCCCGTTTCGCGCCCAAGGCGAAAACGAGAACGCCTCGACGTCGAACGCCCGGCGCGAGCGGCGAAAAAATCGCGCGCCGCCCCGTCGTTTTCGTCGAAACGAATTGTATCAAAAAACGTCGGAAAATAACAGTCGAAAAACGCGAAATTTTCCGTTTTTTATCGAATTTTTTCGTTCCGAACCGTCGTCCGCGGTCGAACGCGTCGTTTCAACGCGTCCGACGCGGCGAAAAAATCGACTATTTCTCGACGGAGAACGTGTGAACCGTGGTGTGGCGGTAGGTTTCGCCCGGTTTCAGGATCGTCGACGGGAACTCCGGTTGGTTCGGGGAGTTCGGGTAGTGTTGCGTTTCGAGGCAGAACGCGGTGTGTTTCGCGTAAACGTAATCGCCGACTTTCGTCGAACCGTCGAGGAAGTTGCCGCTGTAGAATTGGACGGCCGGCTCGGTCGTTTCGATCTTCATCACGCGGCCGGTTTTCGGGTCTTTCGCGATCGCGCAGAGGCCCATTTCGCCCGGTTTCGCTTGGTCGAGAACGATGCAGTGGTCGTAACCGCCGTTGAATTGTTCTTCGGTAACTTTATCGATATCTTGCCCGATCGGTTTCGCGGTACGGAAATCAAGCGGGGTGCCTTCGACGGACGCGACTTCGCCGGTCGGGATGAGGCCGGCGTCGGTCGGGAGATAGCGCGAGGCGTTCAGTTGGAGGATATGATCGCGAATCGTGCCGGAGGTCGCGCCGCCGAGGTTCCAGAACGTGTGGTTCGTGAGGTTGACCGGGGTCGCTTTGTCGGTGGTCGCGGTGTAATCGATTTTCAGCG
>JAFSDX010000249.1 GCA_017436025.1 Thermoguttaceae bacterium | reverse complement strand
CGCGCCGACGCGTCTCAAAACCGAATCGCTTTCGCCATTTTCTCCAAACCTCCTCTTTTCGAATCCCAACGCGACGCCGACGACGGGCGCCGCGTCGAGCGCCGAATCGAAGGTTCGAAGTCGAGCCGACCCGCCGTTCGCGGGCCGCCCGTCTTAGGCGTCCAAAACGGTCTCGCGAACGACCTCTTCGATCGTCGTCGTCCCCTCGAAGACCTTTACGAGACCGGCGTCGCGCAGGGTGAGCATCCCGTGGCGCTGGGCCGACTCGCGCATCTCGGCGACGGAGCCGTTTCGTAAAATGATGTCCCGCATTTCCTCGTTGACCGTAAGGAACTCGTGAATCGCGGTTCGGCCTTTGTAGCCGGTGTTGTTGCACGTCGCGCACCCGGCGCCTTGGTAAAAGTGTTTCCCGGCGACGTCTTGCGGCGTGAGCCCGAGTTCGGCGAGTTGCTCCTCGGACGGTTTCACCTCCGTTCGGCAATCTTTGCAGATTCGGCGAACGAGACGCTGCGCCAAAATCGCTCGGAGCGTCGCGGTGATAAGGAACTCGGGAATCCCCATATCCTTCAAACGGGTGATCGTGCTAGGCGCGTCGTTCGTGTGGAGCGTGCTGAAGACCAAGTGGCCGGTCAGCGACGCTTGGACGGCGATCTGCGCGGTCTCGCGGTCGCGGATTTCCCCGACGAGGATTTTGTCCGGGTCTTGCCGCAAAATCGAACGCAAGCACTGCGCGAACGTGTTGCCGATTTCCGCGTCGATCGGCATTTGGACGATGCCGTCGATGTCGTATTCGACCGGGTCTTCGGTCGTCATCAGTTTTTCGGTGATAACGTTCAACTCCGAAAGCGCGGCGTACAGGGTCGTCGTTTTCCCGGAACCGGTCGGGCCGGTAACGAGGATAATGCCGTTCGGCGATTCGATGACTTGACGGAACTGCGTCATCAGCTCTTGCGACATCCCGACGTTATTCAAGTCGAGCGAAATGACCGACTTGTCCAAAATCCGGCAAACGACGCTTTCGCCGAACATCGTCGGGAGAACGCTGACGCGGAAGTCGATCGGCGTCCCGGCGACCATCAGGCGAATACGACCGTCTTGCGGGAGACGTTTTTCGGCGATGTCGAGGTTCGCCAAGACCTTAATACGGGTCGTGATCGCGCTGGCCAAGTGGCGCGGCGGCGGAACCATTTCGTACAGCGTTCCGTCCGCTTTAATGCGGATTTTGAACTCGTCTTCGAACGGTTCGAAGTGGATGTCGCTGGCGTGGTCTTTGATCCCGAGGAGGAAGACCATATTCAGGAGCTTGCGCACCGGCGCGCTTTCGGAAAGGGCTTCGGCGCTAGCCAAGTCGAGTTCGCCGTTTTCGTCGAGCGCTTCTTGGTATTCCTTGTCGTTTTTCAGGTCGTCGAGGATCGACTCGACGCTGTCGCCTTGGTCGGTGGCGTAGTAGCGTTCGAGGGCCGCGTCGATTTCCTTCGGGGTCGAAACGACGACGCGAATCTGGTACCCGAGGAAGTTGCGCAACTCGTCCATTACGGAGAGGTTTTGCGGCTCGCTCGTGGCGATCGTCAGCGTGTCGTCGCGGAACGCCAACGGAATGGAGCGGTACATATGCGCCATCGCTTCGGTGAAGTGGCTCAACACTTCCTTCGGAACGGTCAAGTCGGAAATCGCGACGACCTGCAGTCCGAGCTGTTCGCCGAGCGCCTGCGCGAGCTGATCCTCGGTCAGCATATTCATACTAATCGCGATTTGGCCGATCAGCTCGCCGGAGCGTTGGCTCTGCTCTTCGCGCAAAAGCTCCAACTGTTCTTCGTCAATATAGCCGAGGTCGACGAGGACTTGCCCAAAACTGCGCGCCATCTGTTTCTTCTCCGTTTCGATTTTTTCGTTTGCGGACGCGTCCCCAAGTCGCGCCGAGCGCTTCAAAGCGCCGCGGCGAAACGCGTCGTTTGTATCGTTTTGAAACAGTTCGGCGGCGTTTTGCGCGAGTTTTCCGCTCGTTTCGCGAGAACCGTTTCTTAATAAGCAAAGTCGGCGCCAAAAGCCGCCGTTTTTATTTTTTCGTCGAAAATTTTTCGAACGACGTTTACACCGAACGGCGCCGCCGAGTCGAGCGTTTCGTCCCGACGGCGCGTTTTTCGTTCGCGGTCGCTAAGGGAAGATTATTCTTCTTCCTCGTCTTCGCCTTGGGTTCCGAGTCCGGCTTCCCAACGGCGCATCCGTTCTTCGAGCTGTTCCGGGCCGTTTGCCTTGATGAGCGCGTCCTCTTTCGTAACGATTTGATCTTTCCAAAGGCGGAAGATGTGGTCGTCGAGGAGCTGCATCCCGAGCTTGTGCCCGGTTTGAATCGAGGAGTTAATACGGAACGTTTTGTTTTCGCGGATAAGGTTCGCGATAGCGGACGTAACGACGAGCATTTCGTAAGCGGCGACGCGGCCCCCTTGAATGCGCGGGAGGAGCTGTTGCGACAAAATGCCGATAATCGACGTCGACAACTGCGTGCGGATTTGCTCTTGTTGGTTCGTCGGGAAAACGTCGATAATACGGTTGACCGTCCCTTGCGCCCCGGTGGTGTGGAGGGTGCCGAAGACGACGTGCCCCGTTTCGGCGGCGGTAATCGCGGCTTCGATCGTTTCCAAGTCGCGCATTTCCCCGACGAGGATGACGTCCGGGTCTTGACGCAACGCGCCGCGGATCGCGTCGGCGAAGGACATAACGTCGACGCCGACTTCGCGTTGGTTGACGGTCGACTTTTTATGATGGTGGTAGAATTCGATCGGGTCTTCGATCGTGATGATGTGGTGGTCGACGTTCGTGTTGAGCCAGTCGATGCAGGCCGCGAGCGTCGTCGACTTCCCGGAACCGGTCGGGCCGGTAACCAGGATCATACCGCGCGGACGTTGAATGAGTTCGCGCATAACGGACGGCGTCCCGAGCTGCTCCATCGAGAGCATATCGTTCGGAATTTGACGCAAAACCATCCCGGTGTTCCCCTTCTGTTTGAAGACGGAAACGCGGAAACGGGCTTTGTCGCCGAACGCGAACCCGAAGTCGGTGCCGCCGCGCTCTTGCAATTCTTGTTGGCAGCGGCCCGGCGTGATACTCTTCATCAGCGAGACGGTGTCCGCCGGTTCGAGCGTTTTCGTTTCCAAACGCACCATGCGCCCGTGCAGACGAAGCACCGGAGGTTGACCGACGGCGATGTGCAAGTCGGACGCGCCGCGAACGACGACGGTTTCGAGGAGTTTGTCGATTAAAATCGTGCCCATTCGATCTCTCTAAACCCTAAATCTATCAAAATCGTTGGAATCGTTTCGATTCGTTGTTCAAGTATCCGACGCGCGCTCCGGTTTATCAAGCGGAGTAAACGGCGGGGGGAACGCTCGTCGGGGTGAATTCGGTTGGATTTTGGACGCTCGAGGCGGCGAAGCGTTTCGGAAAACGAGCGATTTTCGGCGTTTTTTCCGAAATCTCGACTTATTCGGTCAATTTGAACGTCCGCGCGCTCGTTTTCGCTTCGCTCCGTCGGCGCTCGATCATTCTTCTTCGAGGCGAGCGACGCGCATCACCTCTTCGATGGTGGTGAGACCTTGCATCGCTTTGCGAATACCGTCTTCGAAGAGGACTTTCATCCCTTCGCTGCGAGCGACGCGGCGAATGACGGAGGTCGACTCGCCTTTGAACGTCAGTTCGCGAACTTTCGGCGACATATACATCAGTTCGAAAATAGCGCGACGACCGCGGTAGCCGGTCTTGTTGCAGTTGACGCAACCTTTCCCCTTCATCCAGGTCGCTTTCGCGGCTTCTTCCGGGGTAATGCGCGCTTCCTTCAGTTCGGCGTCGGTCGGCGTGTACGGACGTTTGCACTTCGGACAGACGACGCGGACGAGACGCTGCGCCATAATCCCGATGACGGAGCTGGCGACCATATAGCCCGGGACGCCCATATCGACCAAACGGGTGATCGCCGACGGCGCGTCGTTCGTGTGGAGCGTGCTGAAGACCAAGTGGCCCGTAAGCGACGCTTGAATCCCCATCGACGCGGTTTCCAAGTCGCGCATTTCCCCGACGAGAATAACGTTCGGCGCCTGACGCAACATCGAGCGAATAACCGCCGCGAAGTCGAGCCCGATTTGGTGCTTAATTTCGACTTGGTTGATCCCCGGGAGGTAATATTCGACCGGGTCTTCGGCGGTGATGATTTTGCGCGTCGGCGTGTTGAGTTCGTTGAGCGCGGCGTAGAGGGAGGTCGTTTTCCCCGACCCGGTCGGCCCGGTAACGAGAATAATGCCGTTCGGGCGGACGATCAGCTGTTGGAAGCGTTTGTAGTCGCGTTCGCTAAAGCCGAGTTGAACGAGGCTGATGCGGATGTTGTCCTTGTCCAAAATACGCATAACGATCGACTGGCCGTGGTTCGTCGGAATAACCGAGACGCGCAAGTCGAGTTCCTTTTCGCCGAGCGTCAACTTAATACGACCGTCCTGCGTTCGGCGGCGTTCGGCGATGTCGAGGCGCGACAGAATCTTGAAGCGGGACATCAGCGCCCCTTGGAAACGCTTCGGGACGGAGTCGCGCTCGACCAACTTGCCGTCGATGCGGTAACGGATGCGGACGCGGTCTTCGAACGGCTCGATGTGAATGTCGGACGCGCGGAGGTGAACGGCGTCGGCGATGATTTGGTCGCAGAGGCGGACGATCGGCGCGTCGCTTTCGGAGCTTCCTCCGGCGACGTTGTTGAGCGCGTCGTTGTCGTTTTCGACGACGGTAAAGTTAATCGCCGTGTCGGTCATATCGTGAATCATCGAGTCCGCCGACTCGCCGACGTTTTGCCCGTAATGGCGGTTGACCGCTTCTTGAATCGCTTCGCGGGTCGAAATCAACGCTTCGATCGGGCGTTGGAGAATAAAGCGCAACTTTTCGAAGACTTCGACGTCGTCCGGGTCGCTGACGACGACCTGCAGCGTGTCGCCGTCTTCTTCGAACGGGAGAACGCAGTTTTCGCGAGCGATCGACTCCGAAATCAACTCGACGACCGCCGGACGAATCGCGACGTCGTTCAAATCGACGTAACGGCGCCCGTGTTCCGCCGCGATCGCTTGCGCGATTTGTTCCGCCGTTACGTACCCGAGCTGTTTAAGCGCTTCCGGCAGTTTAACCCCGGTCTTTTTCGCAAGTTCTTGCGCTTCCAAGACTTGATTTTTGCTCAAAAGCCCTTGTCTGTTCAGAATTCCAAGATAATTCAGTCTCGCCATGAAATTTCCTTAACGACGTTCCAAATCTTTAAATTTCAACGCTTTTCGCCGACGCCGACGCGTTCCCGAAGCCGACGCGCCCGACTCGGACGCTCAAACGTTCGACCCGGCGCCGCTCAAGCGACGTCGGCGCGGAGCTTTCGAACAAACCGCGACGCGCCAACGCGACGCGTCGTTATCCTTTTCGGACAATTCGCGAGCGGAGCGCACAATTTTTCCGCAAAGCGCGAACCTTTTTATTAGTCTACCCGCATTAT
>JAFSDX010000248.1 GCA_017436025.1 Thermoguttaceae bacterium | reverse complement strand
GAGACGTTCGGCATGTTCGAGCCGGACGGCAACGCGCAAGTCGGCGCCGCGTTGCGCCAATTCCTCGCCGCCGCGAACAAAATCGCCGCGCAACGCAAAAACCTGCAAACCGCGAAAGGTCGCCTGCGCTCCATTCAAGACGAAAACGTAACGTCCGACGCCGGGACGCTTTACGACGAGTATTGGGGATACGTCGACGAAGACGAGTTTGACGCCGAGTAACCCCCGCCGCCTAGCGTTTGACGCCGCGTCGCTCGTTCGCTCCGCCGACTTGCGCCGCGTTTACCCGAACAACGTAAAACTTTCGACGACGCGACTTCCAACCGACGCCGCGTCCTTCCTTTAACCCGGAGTTTACACAATGAAGCGCCCTCGCCACCAACGATCGTTCCTTCAAACGCTCGTCCTTTCGACCGCTCTTTGCGCGCCGACGTTCTTCGCGTCGCCGACGTTCGCGCAAAGCGTTGCGCCGCCGAAGTTTGCGAAAATCGAATACGATCCGAATTATCTCCCGACCGACTCGAAACAAAACGGAATCGAAGCGACGCCGCTCGCCGAAATCCGCGCCAACTTCGCCGAACCGGGAAAAAATTTCGCGACCGGCCCCCTCTGGACTTGGAACGATCTCCTTACCGAGAAACAAGTTAGGCAAACGATGCGCGATCTCGCGTCGCAAGACGTCGAGCAGGTTTTCGTTCACCCGCGCCCGGGCCTTGCGACGCCGTATCTCTCCGACGATTGGTTCGCGCTTTGGGGCGCCGCGCTCGACGAAGCGAAAAAGCTCGATATGAACGTTTGGATTTACGACGAAAACTCTTATCCGTCGGGCTTTGCGGGCGGTTTCGTTCCCGACCTTATGCCGGAGTCGCGCGGCGTCGGGCTCGACACGCAGGCGCTCGACTCGCTCGTCGACAAAAACGGCAAGTGGACGGCGGGCGACAACGTAATTTACGTCCTTGAAGAACTTAGCGACGGTTCCGCTCGCGACCGCACCGCCGAAATTCTCGACGCGAAAAACGCCGGCAAACCGATTCCCGCCCGCGCCGCCGACGCCGAGCGTTGGGTCGTCGCCCGCCAACGCCTCGCCGGAGCGTCGCAGTGGTACGGCGGCAAGACTTACGTCGACTTGATGCGACCCGGCGTCGTCGACGCGTTTATCGGCGTTACGCACGAGGCTTACCGCAAACGCTTCGGCGACGAGTTCGGCAAGCGCGTTCCCGGCGTCTTCACCGACGAACCGCAAATCACGCCCGCGGGCGGACTTTCGTGGACGCCGGACTTGCCCGAGGAGTTCAAAAAGCGTCGCGGATACGACCTCGTGTCGCGGCTTAATTCGCTCGAACGTCCGGTCGGCGACTGGAAAAAGGTTCGTTACGACTATTATCGAACCGCGCTCGAAGTCTTTATCGACCGTTGGCACAAGCCTTTAGCCGCCTACTGCGAGAAATACGACCTCGAGTATACCGGGCACGACTGGGAACACGGTTGGCCGAACGCGAGCCACTGCCCGGACAATATGGCGACCGCGTTTTGGCGTCAACGCCCGACGATCGACCTCCTGATGAACACGTACAGTCGCGGGCCGAACGCGCAATTCGGCAACGTTCGCTCCGGTCGCGAGCTGATTTCCGCCGCGCGTCAAGCGGGCCGAAGTCGAACGCTCAGCGAGAATTACGGCGCGGGCGGTTACGACTTGCGCTTCGAAGATATGAAACGTCTCGGCGATTGGTCTTACGCGGTCGGCGTCAACACGACCGACGAACACATTTCTTACGTCTCGATTCGCGGCGCCCGCAAGCACGACCACCCGCAGACCTTCTCGTACCACTCCGACTGGTTCGAGCAATACGGCAAGATGGCGACATACTGGAAACGTCTGTCGTATCTCCTTTCGCGCGGCGACCTTACGAGCGAACGCTTCCTCCTCCTCGAACCGACGACGACCGCTTGGTTCTACCAACGCGACGCGGGCGCCGAAAACGGGAAACTCGGCAAAATCGGGAACGATTTCGCCGACCTGCTGAACCGTCTCGAAGCGTCGCAAGTCGATTACGACCTCGGCTCCGAAGATATTATCCAACGCGTCGGAAAGGTCGACGGCAAAACGTTTTGCGTCGGTTTCGCTCCGTATGAAACGGTCGTGTTGCCGCCGAATCTCGAAAACCTGAACGCCGAAACGCTCGAACTCTTGGCGACGTTCGTAAGTAACGGCGGGCGTTTGATTTCGCTCGACGCGCCGCTCGAACGCGTCGACGGTTCCCTCGTCGCCGACTTGCCGCAAGACCTCCGCGACAAGTTCGCGACCGTCGCCGCGAAAACGGTTAAGCTCGATTTCGACGCGCTCGTCGCCGAAGCCCGCGCCGCCGCTCCGCTCGCCGTTATTCCTAAAACCAACGCCGACAACCTGTTCCACCTGACCCGCGAAACAGAAGACGCGCTGATTCTCTTCCTTTGCAACATCGATATGAACGCCGACGCGACCGGAACGCTCGAATTTTCGGACGCTTGGGCCGACGCCGGGCTCGAACTTTTCGATCCGCAAACCGGCGAGCGGCAAGCGTTTAGCGGCCCCGACTTCGCGATTCCGCCCTGCGGTTCCCTCGTCTTGGTCGCGTCGAAGAAAATCGACAAAGCGCCGCTTGTCAAAAAAGCGGAAGCGTTCGTCGTCGATCCTTGGAAGTTCGCCGACCGCGTCGACGTTAAAGCGTTGGGCGACAACGTCTTATCGCTCGACTATTTAACGTTGAAAACGCAAGGCAAAACGATTGAAAACGAGTATTTTTACCGCGCCAACGCTTGGCTTTGGAAGCAAAACGGCTTTCCTAAGTCGCCTTGGGACAACGGCGTGCAGTTCCGCGACGAGCTGATCAAGCGCGAATTTCCGGAAGGAACCGGCTTCGAGGCGATTTATCGTTTCGAAAAGTCGGACGCGCAAATCGCCGACCTGCGTCTTGTCATCGAAACTCCCGAAATTTACGACGTTTACGTCAACGGTCAAAAAGTCGAGCGAATCGACGGCGCTTGGAAATTCGACCGCGCGTTCGGGGTTTACGACGTCGCGTCGTCGGCGAAAACCGGAACGAACGAAATCCGCCTCGTCTCCGCGAAAATGACGCCGTTTAGCGAAATTTCGACCGCTTGGCTCGTCGGCGCGTTTTCGCTCGAACCGCGCGAAGTTGGTTTCGCAATCGTCGCCGATAAAGGACTTAGTTTTAAAAACGCCAAAGCGAAAGAAACAATTCCGCGCGCTTCGAACGGTCTCGAAGGCGTTTCTTGGCTCTCGGCCGGCGTCGGTTTCCACGGCGCCGGAGACGACCGCGCCCCGTCGATTTCGTTCGCGTTCCCGAAAAACGTCGAGATCGACGGCGTCCGGATTTGGAACTACTGCGAGCGCAACCTCGAAACCCGCGGCGTCAAAGCGTTTACGATCGACGGAGTCGGCGGTTTCGAACTGAAACGCGGCGACGGCTCGGCGCAAACGCTCGAATTCGCCAAGCCGCTCCAACTCGCGGCCAATAAACCGCTTACGTTCCAAATCCGTTCGAACTGGAACGGTCTCTCTTACCCGCTTCCCGCCGACTTCAAAGGTACGACGAAGCGCGACGTCGACAACGGTTTCGTCGGGCTCGCCGAAGTCCAATTCTTAACCCGCGTCGCCGACGGAACGCTCCAACCCGTTGACGCAAAACCGGTTGCGACCGCGTCGAGCGAACTCGTTTTCCGTTCGCACAACCGCAAAGCGCAATACGCCGTCGACGGCAGCGGCCTCGGCGACGTTGCTTGCGGCTGGGCGTCGCAGGGTCGCCCGTTCTACTCCGGCGCGGTCGATTACACGTTCCGCGTCAAGAAGTCGGAACTCCCGAGCGACCGTCCTATCCTCTTTGCGCTCCCGGGTTTGCGTCGCGCTTGGAACGGCGCCGTCGCGGCGGTTCTCGTCGACGGCGAACAAGTCGGCGCGCTCGCGACGCCGGAAGAAACGGTCGACCTAACGGCAAAGATCGCCGCCCTTCCCGACGACGCCGAAATTACTTTGACCGCAAGGATTTACGGAACGCCGAAAAACCTCTTCGGCCCTTGGCACGCGGGCGCTCTTCGCGGAAGCGCTTGGCCGGGCAGTTTCCATCAAGCGCCGCAAACTCCGCCTCCGGGAAGCGCTTACGACTTCATCGAATACGGGCTTTTCAAGCTCGACTAGACGTCGCATCTAAGGACGGCGCGACGAAAACGACGTCGCGTCGTCAAGAAAATTTCATCGCGACGCGGGAGTATTACAATAAATAACGCTTCCGCGTCATTAAACAACGCAACACATTGTCCAGAAAGGCTTTCAAATGTTACGACGCGCCTTTTTAACCGGTCTTTTCGCGGCGTTCCTGACGGCGTCGACCGTCTTCGCGGGCGAAATTACGTTCTTCGGAACGACCGACAAAAACCCGCTCGAGTACGAACCGGGCGAAAAAATGACGTTCAGCGTCCAATGCCTCGAAGACGGCGCCGCCGTTTCCGGCAAGAAACTGACCTGGAAGCGCACCGGCGACGACGGCAAAACGGAGTCCGGCGAAGCGGTTTCCGACGCCGCTAACCCGCTTAAAATCGAAACTTCCATCGACGTCCCCGGCTTCGTTCGCATTCAAGTTTACGCGCTCGACGAAAACGGCAAACCGCTCGGCGGCGAAAAACGTCAATTCAACGGCGGCGCCGGCGTCCTCCTCGAGCAAATCGAAGGAACGCCCGAACCGGCGGACTTCGACGAATTTTGGAACCGCCAAAAAGAAATCCTCGCGCAAGTCCCGATGAAATATACGCTTACGCGAGTCGACGCCGACAACGAAAAGTTCGACGTTTACGACGTTAAAGTCGACTGCGCCGGTCCGACGCCGGTTTCCGGGTACCTTTGCGTCCCGAAAAACGCCGAGCCCAAATCGCTTCCGGCGGTCGTTTGCTACCAAGGTTACTCCGTCGTCAGCGCCGGCAAGCCCTTCGTTCCGAACGCCATTTCGTTTCAAATCAACGTTCACGGCATTCTGAACGGGCAGTCGCGCGAATATTACCAAGAACTTAACTCCACGTTTTTAAAGAGTTACGGTTTCTCCAAAGAGGAAAACTCGAACCCGAACGTTTCCTTCTGGCGCGGCGCGATGTTGCGCGTTATGCGGTCGCTCGAGTTCGTCAAATCGCTACCGGAATGGAACGGCGTCGACCTGAAAGTTCGCGGCGGAAGCCAAGGCGGGCTCCAATCCCTCGCCGCCGCCGGACTCGACGCCGACGTTACCGAAGTCGAAGCGCATGTCCCTTGGTTCTGCGACTTAGCGGGCAAAGCGAACAACAAACGCCTCGGCGGTTGGTTCCCGGAATGGGTCGACGGCCTCGGCTATTTCGATTCGACGAATTTCGCGAAACGCATTAAGGCGAAACAAGTTACGATTTACTCCGGTCTCGGCGATTACGTTTGCCCGCCGTCGGGCCAAGTCGTTTTGTTCAAAGCGATTCCGACCGAAACCCGCTGGGTCGTCCATCAAGGTAAAACGCACGGTTTCACGCAAAAAGGCGCGCCGCAATACGTCCTCGAAAAACCGGCGAAATAAGAAGTTAACGTCGAAAACGCCGCCGGAGTTTTACTCGACGCCGCAAATGTTTCCGACGCCGATTTTCACACGATTTCCAACGGCGACGCTTCAACGCGTCGCCGCTAATTAACACTTTTATTCACAAGGATTACGCAATGAAAAGATTCGCGTTTACTCTCGTCGCCCTCCTCGCCGGAGCGGTCTCCGCGTTCGCTCAAGACGACGCCCGCCTCAAGGTCGGCTCGAACGACGTTTTCAAGGGCCCGGTCGGTCTCCAACTTTACAGCCTCCGCGACACGTTCTCGAAGGACGTCGAGAAAGGCTTCCAAACCGCGAACGACCTCGGCTTCGGATATGTCGAATTGGCCGGGACTTACGGTATGAAACCGGAAGAAATGGTCGCGAAACTTAAGAGCTACAAGCTGACGCCGATCGCGGGCCACTGGGACTACAATCTCTTCAAAAACGACCCGGAAGCGGTCGCTAAAGAAGCGAAAGCGCTTGGGTTGAAATACGCGGGCGTCGCTTGGCTGCCGCACGACGGCGAACTCGACGAAGCGGAAGTCCTTGCCGCGGCGGAAGTTTTCAACAACGCCGGCAAGGTTCTCGCGAAGTACGGGATCGGCTTCTATTACCACAACCACGGCTACGAATTCCTTCCTTGGAAAGACGGCAAGACGCACTTCGACCTCCTCGTCGAAAAGACCGACCCGCGCTACGTCTCGTTCCAAATGGACGTTCTTTGGACGATCTTCCCGGGCCAAGACGCCGCGAAACTCCTCCGCAAGTATCCTAACCGATGGTCGTTGTTCCACTTAAAAGACCTCAAGAAGGGCGTCGAAGGGAACCACTCCGGCGGCACCAGCGTTGAAAACGACGTCGCGCTTGGCTCCGGTCAAGCGAACTACTCCGAAATTTTGAAAGCGGCGCAAGAAGTCGGCGTCAAGTATTACTTCATCGAAGACGAATCGCCGCGCGTCGTCGACCAAATCCCGCAAAGCCTCAAATACCTCGAATCGGTTAAGTGGTGATTTAGCAGACGGTTAACAATGTCGCGCCGTCCCGTTTTCCGCAATAAAACGACGCGACGTCGTTAACGTTAAAACGCAAACGCGCCGTCGTTTGACAAAGCGTCAAACGGCGGCGCGTTTTTCTTGCGCGTTTTATTTTTTTCGCGGTCTTTTTCCTTGATTTTCTTATCGACGTCGATTACAATAAAGCAAGAGAACGCATGACGTTTGGCTTTTAATTCGACGTCGTTTAACACACTTTATTTTACATTTTGACGCAAGGAGTTTTTCGGATATGTCAGACGACGCAAAGAAACAATTCTCGAAATTAAAATCCGCGTTCACGAAGCGCGTCAAAACGCTTTTCACAGAAACCTTGGAACCGCTCGGCTTTACGCCAGTCCCTCAAAAGCGTTGGCATTGGGAGCGCGCGTTGGACACGGCGCCGCAATACTGCAATTTCAACTACGAGCGTTCCTTTGATTATCTTCGCATTTCCTACGGTTATCGACTTCCGTTTTGCCGCGCTTGCTGGGCAAACGCGCCTCGCGACGCCGAGACGCAAAAGAAACTCGACCTCTTTTTCCAATGCCAGGAACTTGTTAAAATCAACAACCTAGAATACTTTGCCAAGTCGAACGATCGCCTCGAATTCTGGAAATTTGAAGCGAACGTTCCAAACGACGTCGACGATCGATTCGCCAATGTCGCCAAGAGATTCCGCAAAAAAATCGTTCCGTTTCTTGAGCGGAATCGTTCCATAGAAGACGTCGTAAAGAACTACGACGCCGGAAGTTGCGAAGACGCTTTTCCCGGTATGAAGCGCGACGATTTCCAACTCGGCGTCGCGCGTTTTTTGCTCGGACAATACGCGGAAGCGGCGGCGCATTTTGACGCCGAGGCGGAAAGAACGCTCGCCTGCGATTTAGCCGCGCTTCCCTATTGGCAAGAATACGCTAAGATGTTGCAAATCGGCGCGTTAAGCGTTCGCAAAACCGTCGAGAGCCAAGGCCCCGGCCCGCGTCCGTCGAAGCCAAGACAACTTCGGCGCGACCTCGAAATCCCCGCCGAGCTTGCCGAATACCCGAACCGCGAGTTCATTTACGAACTCCTCGAAGAGGCCGCGTCGCCCTACCAACCCGTTGCGGAAAAAGCGTTTAAACGACTATCGCATATCAAAGAAGCGGAGAAAATCTTCCCAACCTCCAAACCGACGCGCAAGAAAACCGCCGAAACGCGACAAGACGAAGCCGAACGCGACCGAATCCTCTTTCACGGGACGCCGGAAGAGCAAGAAATGTTGTCTCGCTACAAGGCGACGCTTCAAAAGTATTTTCGCGAAAAAGCTAAGGAAACGCTTGCGCCGCAAGGCTTTGCCTCGTCCAACTCAGCCGCGACATATTGGGAACACGCGACCGAAACGCTCGTTCGATTTTGTCGTTTTTCGTTCCACAAGGGTTATCGATGCTTGCTCGATTACGGTTACACGCTGAAACCGGACTTTTCCCTTTGGAACGTCGCGCCGCAAGACGCCGAAACGCAAGAGGTTATCGCCAATTGGCGAGCGTCGCAGACGAAAAGTTTCGACGCGGGCGCCGTCAACGCCTCTCTGCAACGCGGCTGGACGATTCCAACGAACGACGACGAGTTCGAAGCTATTCTAAACGGTATCGACCAAGCCCTTAGCGACGACGCTCTTTCCTTTTTCGACCGCTTTCGCGAAACGTCCGACGTATTACGCGCGGTCGACGCCGAAGTTGTCGACGAAAGCGACGCGATCGCCGAAGACGAAGATTGGCGGCTCTATTACCTTGCGATTTTACGTTTTCAAGCCGGGCGGCTCGCCGAAGCGGCTTCCTCCTTGCGCGAACTCGTCGCTCGAACGGCGCCCGACGCGCTCGATTTGGAGGTCAAACGAGCCGAAGTCGCGCGAATCGGGATTTTAGCGATTGAAAAAACGCTCGCCGAGCAAAACGCGACGCCGGTTCGCAAAGAAGCCAAGCCCAAACGCGAGATCCCGAAATCGCATGCGTTATGTTCGAACCCGGGCGAAGTTCGTTCCTTGCTCAAAGAAGCGGAATCTCCGCGACGCGACATAGCGCTTGACGCCCGAAAACTTCTCTACGAAAGCGCCGAATACACGCGCCGTCTTCCCGAGATCCTTGGGAAACATCTGGAACCGCAAGGTTTTACGCGCTCCGAAATCAAGCCGAGCGTTTGGGTTCGCGAAACGCAAACGCTCGTTCAGCGCTCCTTTTTTACGGTCGAGCCGACCGTTGAGAAATATTTCGATCTCACACTCTCCTACCGTTTGAAGCCCGATTTCGCGCCTTGGGCGAACGTTCCGAACGACGCCGAGTCGCAAGAAGCGCTCGAACGCCTAAAAACGCTCGTTGAGAAACGCTTGTCGTCGTTCGACTTAAAACGCGATTCTTGGATTTCGCCGGTTCCCGGTTTTACGTTGCGCGCGCCCGGTTTTCCGACGCCGCCCGAAATATTCCTAAACAGCCTCGACGCGACGTTTACAAGCGACATTTTGCCTTTCTTCGAACGTTGGCGCGAATCGAGCGACGTCCTCGCCGCTTACGACGCCGACGAAATCGACGAAAAAGCCTTTGGAAACGACGCCGCGACGCGGAACTTTGCTCGCGCGCTATTCCTTTTCCAGGCGGGACGTTACGACGAGTCGGCGAATCGTTTCGACTCCCTCGCGCATTCGCTCGACAAGCCGAACGAGTATTCAGACGCCGCTTGGTCGACGCTTCTAGAAGGCGCGCGCCTCGCCGTCGAAAGCGTTCGCAAGTTTTGTTAACAATCTACTTAAACGGCTATAAAAATCGTTTCGCCGGTCGCGCCGTTCGACGTTTTCCGCATTGGGTTCGGAACGACGAACGGCACGACGGTTTTCTTGCGAATTTTTGGATTTTCCCTTATTTTCTTCTTGATTTTTACGTCGACGGCGGTTATAATAAAGTCGGCGAACGAAACGTTTGCGATTCTTAATCGACGCCGATTAACGTTCGCGATACTAACGCTTGACGCAAGGAGATTACCCGATGGCCGACGACGCGAAGAAACAATTCTCGAAACTGAAATCCGCGTTCACCAAACGCCTCAAAACGCTCTTTGCGGAAACTTTGGAACCGCTTGGGTTTGCGCTCGCTCCGGGAAAACGCCAACGTTGGGAGCGTCCGAACGTCGCGACGCCGCAAATCTGCGCCTTTACTTACGATAACTACGCGAGCGCCTTTTATCTTGAATACAACTATTACTTTACATTAAGTCGCGAGTGTTGGGCGAACGCGCCTTGCGACGCCGAGACGCAAGAAACGCTCGACCGCTTCTTTCGCTCCTTCGAATCCGGCGACAGCGTCTTTAACTTAGGCGATTTAAAGGTGTTAAACTGGTCGCCGCGTTCGAAAAGATTCAACTTTGCCCCCAATTCCGAGGCCGACGTCGACAAAATTTTCGCGCGAGTCGAAGCGCAGTTACGCTACGACGTCGTTCCGTTTCTTCAACGTTTCCACGAGCCGGGAGTCGTTTTAAACGATTACGACGCAGGTGATTACGAACGGCGAGTCCAACCGAGCCGCGACGAAGTCCGGGATTTTTTCACCGAGGATTTTTTTATCGACGGGCTAAGCCCCGATCTTTATCTCGCCTGCGCTCGTTTTCAAGTCGGACAGTACGCGGAAGCGGCGACGCACTTTGAACTTGCGGCGGAAAAAGCGCTCGCCAACGACTCTTGGACGGCGTCGCTAGCTTATTGGCGACTTTACGCTAAAGCGATGCAAATCGGCGCGTTAAGCGTTCGCAAAACGATCGAGAAAAAGGGCCCGGGCCCGACGCCGCCGCGTCCGAAACGTTGTTGGCGCGAACTCGACGTCCCGCCGGAACTCGCCAATTATCCAAACCGAAACCAAGTTTATCGCCTCCTCGAAAACGCCGCGTCGCCTTACGAAGTCGTTGCAAGCAGAGCGCTTAAAGCGCTTGAAACGCTCAAGGCCGAGGAAGCGAAACGCCGGACGTCGGAAGCGCAACGCGACGCGGCGTCGGAAGAACGTCAAAAAGAGGTCGAACGGCGTCGCCTCCTCTTTTATCCGACGCCCGACGAGAAAAAAACGTTGGAATATTACAAGAAGGAACTTAAAAAGCGATTCCGAGAAAAAGCCAAGGAACTCCTTGCGCCAAAAGGGTTTGCTAAAACAAATTCTTCCGCGACCGATTGGCGTCGCGAAACCGAAACGCTTCGCCATTATTGTTGGTTTTCGTTTCACAACGGCTACGGCTTTTTAATTCATTACGCTTACGCGCTGAAACCCGATTTTTCCATTTGGGAAAACGCGCCGCAAGACGCCGAAACGCAAGGAGTTATCGACCGTTGGCAAGAGTATGTAACGGAAAGTTACGCAACGGGGAGCTTGAACGGTCATAAGAGCCGCAGTTGGGATATTCCGACGAACGACGAAGAATTCGCAACGTCGCTAACCGAAATCGATAAAGTGCTTAGCGACGAAGCGTTCCCCTTTTTCGAGCGTTTCCGCGAAACGTCCGACGTCCTGCGCGCCGTCGACGCCGGAGAAGTCCATAAACGCCATGCGATCGCCGAAGACCCCGGCTGGAACCTCTGTTATCTCGCGACGTTGCGTTTCCAAGCGGGCCAAATCGACGACGCGGCGTCGTGTTTGCGAGAACTCGTCGACCAGTCCCCAAACGACGACCGCGACTGGGAAAAGTTGCGAGCGGAAGCGGCGCGCGTCGGGCTTTTGTCGCTCGAAAAAACGCTCGCCCGGCAAGGCGCGTCCCTTGCGCAAATCCAGCCGACTTCGACGCAAATTCCGGAATCGCTCGCGTTATGCTCGAGGCCGGAAATCGTTCGCAGTCTCTTAGAAGACGCGGCGGCCCCTTGCGAAGAAACGGCGGCCAACGCGAAAAGGCGTCTCGCCGACGCCGCCGCGTACCTGCGCCGCCTTCCGGAAATTCTCGCGCAACACCTCGAACCGCAAGGTTTTAGAAGACTCGCCGACGCTTCGACCGTTTGGGTCCGCGAAACGGAAACGCTCGTTCAACGCTGCGGTTTCGAAGTCGAGCCTTTTAGGAGCGACTATTTCCATCTTTGCAGCTCTTACGGGTTCAAGCTCGACTTCGCGCCTTGGGCGAATATTCCGGACGACGCCGAGTCGCAAGAAACGTTTGAACGGATGAAGACGGTCGTCGTCAACCGTTTGGCGCCGCGCGACTTACAGATCGCCCCTTGGATAAATCGCGTCGAGCGACGTCGCGACGACGAAGTCGAAGTCGTTTCCGTTTCCATTTGGTCGTCCTTAGAAGAGCCCGAGCCGATCTTAAAGTTTCTCGACGCGTCGTTTACGAAAGAAATCCTTCCGTTTTTCGACCGTTGGCGCGAGTCGGGCGACGTTTTGTCCGCGTTCGAGGCCGACGAAGTTACCGCCGACGCGTTCGGATACGACGCCGCGACGCAAAACTTCGCTCAAGCTCTATTCCTTTTCCAAGCGGGACGTTACAAGGAGTCGGCGAACCGTTTCGCGGCGCTCGCTAAGTCGAAACGACGTCCGAAAAAGCCGGAGCCAAGGGATAAAGCGCCCGTCGTTCCTTCGCTCTTAAATCGTTTTCTGCGACTCGACGACGCGGACTGGGCGGCCCTCCAAGAAGGCGCGCGACTCGCTGTCGCAAGCGTTCGAGAAATCGCGAAAGAACGCAAGGTGAAAAAATAACGCAAAAACGACGCCAAGATAAAGATATTTAAAGCGGCGAAGGAAGCGGCGTTTACCCAAAATCGGGGCGACGGCGAAAGTTCGAAGCGTTCGCAAGTCCCCCGTTGACAGGCGGCGAAAATCGGGTATAATTTACAAGAAAAAGCGTTTTTGAGCGGCCTTTCCCCACCGTCGTCGAACCTAACGCTCGCAAACGCAACGCTTACGCAAAACTAATCGCTCGTCTCGACGGCTCCTCGGAGTCGCTCGGGACGGCGGCATTAATCCTTCGTTTGGAGTCGAAAACCAAATGGCGTATGAAATCCTTCGAAAAGAAACCCTTAATCCTCAGATATTTCTGATGGAAATCCTCGCGCCGGCCGTCGCTAAAAAAGCGGAACCGGGCCAGTTCATCATTCTGCGCATCGACGAGTTCGGCGAACGCGTCCCCTTCACGATCGCCGATTACGACCGCGAAAAAGGCGGCGTTACAATCATCGTTCAAGCGGTCGGCAAAACGACGCAAGACCTCGCGAAGCTCGAAGCCGGCGACTCCGTCCTCGACTTCGTCGGCCCGCTCGGCGTCCCGACTCCGCTCGAAGGGCTCAAAAAAGTCGCGGTCATCGGCGGCGGTCTCGGCACGGCCATCGCTTACCCGCAAGCGAAAAAGCTCAAGCAGCTCGGAGCGGAAGTTACCGCTATCGTTGGGTTTAGAAGCGTCGACTTCATCATTCTCAACGACGAAATGACGGCCGCGTCCGACAAATTAATCGTCGCGACCGACGACGGTTCGAACGGCAATAAGGGCTTCGTTACCGACAAACTTAAGGAAGAACTCGACGCGGGCGAAAAATTCGACGAAGTCATCGCCATCGGCCCGCTCCCGATGATGCGCGCCGTCTGCAAACTGACCGAACAATACGGCGTCCCGACGACCGTCTCGATGAACCCGGTTATGATCGACGGCACCGGGATGTGCGGCGGCTGTCGCGTTATCGTCGACGGGCAACCGAAGTTCGCCTGCGTCGACGGCCCGGACTTCGACGGTCATAAAATCGATTGGGACGCCGCGATGAAGCGTCAACAAATGTACAAATCGCACGAAAAACAATCGTGCGCCGACGGAAAATGCCGTATTGGAAGGGGGAAATAACCGTGGCTAAAGCTAATATGCGCAACGATAAAAATCCGATGCCGGAGCAAGACCCGAACGTCCGCAACAAAAACTTCCTCGAAGTTGCGACCGGCTATACCGCCGAAGCCGCGATCGACGAAGCGCAACGTTGCTTGAACTGCAAGCACAAGCCTTGCGTTCAGGGTTGCCCGGTCGGCGTTAAAATCCCGGAATTTATCGCTTTAGTAGCCGAAGGCGACTTCGAAGGCGCCTACGCGAAAATCTCCGAAACGAACGCCCTTCCCGCCGTCTGCGGTCGCGTTTGCCCGCAAGAATCGCAGTGCGAATCGAAATGCGTTCGCGGAATCAAAGGCGAACCGGTCGGAATCGGTCGTCTCGAACGCTTCGTCGCCGACTATTACCGCGAAAACTGCGCCGACAAAGAACAAATCGTCCCACCGGAACCGAACGGTAAAAAGGTCGCGGTCGTCGGCTCCGGCCCGTCCGGCCTCACCGTCGCGGGCGACTTGGCGAAACTCGGTTACGACGTAACGATTTACGAAGCGTTCCACACGGCGGGCGGCGTCTTAATGTACGGGATTCCGGAGTTCCGCCTTCCGAAGGCGATCGTTCAACAGGAAGTCGATAAACTCCGCAAATACGGGGTTAAGATCGAAACGAACGTCGTCGTCGGGAAGACGATTCTCGTCGACGAACTGTTCGAGGAATTGGGGTACGACGCCGTGTACGTCGCGTCCGGCGCCGGTTTGCCGTCGTTCCTCGGAATCGAAGGCGAACAACTCAACGGCGTTTACTCCGCGAACGAGTTCCTGACCCGCGTTAACCTGATGAAGGGCTACCGTTTCCCCGAATACGACACGCCGGTTTACTGCGGCAATAGCGTCGCGGTTTTCGGCGGCGGAAACGTCGCGATGGACGCGGCCCGCAGCGCGAAACGCTTGGGCGCGGAAAACGTTTACATCGTGTACCGTCGCGGGAAGGAAGAGCTTCCGGCTCGCGCCGAAGAAGTGATGCACGCGGAGGAGGAAGGCGTCAAGTTCCTTCTCCTTCAAAACCCGACGAAGTTTATCGGCGACGAAAACGGCTGGCTCAAGGGCGTCGAAGTTGTCGATATGGAGTTGGGCGAACCGGACGAAAGCGGTCGTCGTCGTCCGCAAGTCGTTGAAGGCTCGGAACATACGATCGATATCGACGCCGCGATCATTTCGATCGGCCAATCGCCGAACCCTCTCATCAAGAACACGACGAAGGGCCTCGAAACGAACAAACGCGGTTGCATCGTCGCCGACGAAAAGGGCGCGACCTCGAAACCGTTCGTTTACGCGGGCGGCGACGCGGTTACCGGCGCCGCGACGGTCATTCTCGCGATGGGCGCCGGCAAAACCGCCGCTCAAGCGATTCACGAAGCGTTGCAAAATAAGAACTAACGACGTTTAACGCTTCGACGACATTCCAGCGGCGACGCGACATATCGTCGCCGCTTTTCTTTTTTTTGACGTTTTCTCGACGTCGTTTGCCAACCGTCGCAAGTCGTCCCTTATCTTTGACGCCGCCTCCCATCGTCCGACAGTCGCCGCCTCGCTTGGCCTTCGTCCCTTTGTTTAAAATTGCAAATCGTTTATTTACAAGCGCTTTTCTCTTCTCCGCCGCCAAAGTTAGAACGTGTTGTCGCTAATGTTTAAGTAAACAACGCTTGTTACCAAGGTTAAAAACGCCGAAAACATAACGTCGAGCTTGTCGCAACGCGTCGCGATTCGCCGAAAATCTTCAACAACGCAGCGCAAGAAACGTTCGCCTCCATTGCGGCGTTTACAAAGCCCTCGCTCGTAACCCACTGAAACTACGTCGGTTGCGACTCAGCAAACAATCGATTTCAAGCCGACGACGCGAGCCGTTTAGCGCGTCGCGTCGCCTCCAAAGGCGCGATCCGCCAACGCAAACTTCGACTTAAGTCGTTTGACGTTAAGGTTTCGGAGAAATTCTCGACCAACGGGCGCGTCGCCAACGTTCCCAGGCGGAAGTTTTAGGGCGAACGGCGACGATCACACAAACCTTTGTCGCGACTTGTTTTATGCCCTTCGTCCAACCGATCGTCTGCGGCCCGTTTTTTTAAAGCGCCGGCGTCGCTTTTACAAACGTCGAATCCAACGACAACACCGAAAAATCGGCGCCGATAAGTTCTTCTTTTTGAAGAGCTTCAAACACCTGCGACAAAACGCCGTTTTCGGCCCGACGTCGAAATCGACGATAGGCCGTGTTCCTAATCCCAGGCGTCGGAGCAAAGCGCGCTGTTTACAACCGTTTTCGGCGACGTAACGTATTGCGTTTAAAACCTTTAAGTGTTCAACGGCAAAGTTGCCGCGCGGTTTCGGCAAAAGCGGCTCGATTTTTTGTATTGCTTTTTGACAATCTCCGCACGCGCATTATACTATATTCGCAACGGTTACGCAAGGCGGAAGCTAAATTATGACAAGGCTCCATAGAAAACGACTCGATTTTGCTTGCCTTGCTAAAATCTTTGTCGAACGTTAAATACATTCCAACGTCATTCTTTCTTAACGCCCGCTCCCCAGAACGCTTGACAGCGTATAATCCCAACGACTAACCGTTGCGGCGCGATTATCGCCGAACGCCGTTTCGCCCTCCCTCATACGGACTGGAGCAGAAAACGCTAACGGCGCTCGAGCAATTCAAAAGAAGCCTTCAATAATCGCGCGATTCGCGGTTTCTCGAGCAAAGTAAAAGGCGCGAATGTCAACCGAAGAAAAAATCGCCGAAGCAGGCGACGGCGCGAGCCCCGCCTCCCAAAGAGCAAGCGCGAAGCCGACGTTTCCGAAGCGCAACGCTAAACGTCGGCGCGACACATCTTAAAGCGCCGCGCTCAAACGCCGGCGATAAAGCGCGGCGACGCGTTCCGTTCGAACGAACTCGACGCGTCGCCGCCTTTCGGCGCTAACGTTAGTAGCCGAACGCCGTTCCGCGCCAACCGTCGAAACCGTCGGCGTCGCCCCAAACGTCGAACGCGTCCTCTTCCGCCAACGCTTCGAACGGGTCGCGACGTTTCGACTTGCGCGTCGCTTCAACGCCGACCAACGCCGCTTCGATCTCGCTCCAAACGTCGGCGCCGCAATCGGTTGCGAACTCGCCGCCGTCCAAAACGCTCGTCGACGCGCCCGCTTCGAACGCCGCAAACGCCGCGTCGCGACGCTCCGTCGTCGAAACCGCGTTCGGAAGCGACAACCGGTAATCGCCGCGACTCGCCGAGTCGAACGCCGTTTCGGTCGCCGTCCAAACCGCCGCCGCGTCGACGTTTAACGCCTTCAAGGCGACGTCGGTCAAGTCAAACGTCGGCGCGTCCGCGACGCAAACGCTCGCCGCGTCGACGGTTAACGCTTCCTCCGCCCCCGTCGCGCTCGCGACCGTTTCGACCGCCGCTTGCGACGCCGCGCCGCTTCCCGCGACCTTGTGCGACGTCAAGGCGTAAACGACGTCGGAGCCGTTTCCGGTCGCGTCGAACGCCGTTAGCGAAACCTCGTAAACCGCGTCTTCGGCGGTCGGCGCGTAATAATGCCCCGCCGTCAGCGCGTCGCTAAGTTCCGCGAAATCGGACGTTTGCCCGTCGCCCCAATCGAGCCGCCAGCACGTAATCGGCGTTCCGTCCGGCGTCGTCGCTTGCAAGTTCAGGCGCAAAATCGAACCGTCGGCGCTACTCAACGTCGTTACGTTAAACGTCGGCTGCGTCGCGACAACGCGCAGCGTCGCCGTAACGGTCGGGCCGAAAATTCCGCTCGCGTCGCGGGGACGCATTCGAATCGCGTGTTCGCCGACGCCGAAACCGAGTTCCTCGACCGTCGTCCAGAATTCGGCGCCGCGTTCGATAAAGTTCGACGAAAGCTCGACTTCCGAACCGCTCAAATCCCAGTAATACGTCCAGCCTTCGGGCGCGCCTCCGGTCGCGGAGAGGCAAAGCGCGGCGTTTTGCTCGACGACGTACTCGGAAGCCCCGAGCCGCGTAACGTCGCCGCCGATAATCTCGAACGTCGCGTCGACGCCGGCGCTCGAGTGTCCGACGTTGTCGTAAGCGACGATTTTAAAGACGTAACGCTCCGCCGACGCCAAAATCGTCGCGCTCGTTTCGGTCGTTCGTTCGAGCCAAAGCGAGTACGTTTCGCCGCCGTCGACCGAATAGTACGCGTC
>JAFSDX010000247.1 GCA_017436025.1 Thermoguttaceae bacterium | reverse complement strand
TCCGCCGGTTCCGCGACCGTCGCCGATTCCCCGTCTTCCGCCGGTTCCGCGACCGTCGCCGATTCCCCGTCTTCCGCCGGTTCCGCGACCGTCGCCGATTCCCCGTCTTCCGCCGGTTCCGCGACCGTCGCCGATTCTCCGTCTTGCGCCGATTCCGCGACCGTCGCCGATTCCCCGTCTTCCGCCGGTTCCGCGACCGTCGCCGATTCCCCGTCTTGCGCAGGTTCCGCGACCGTCGCCGATTCCCCGTCTTGCGCAGGTTCCGTCGGTTCGTCGTCGCGAATCAATTTTTCGACGACTTGGCAGTTATATTCGAGATAACTGGAAAAACCGAACGCGTTCGCGACCCGACGATCGAACGTCAGCTCCGTTCGCAACGTCAGTCCGCGTTCGCGGTCGAAGAGCGCGCGTCCGCTAAAAAGCCGTTCGGCGAGCGCGCCCTCGACGACCGGGTCGTCGACGATCGACATTAACGTCGTCGTAAAGGAAATCGTCGCGAATTTTTCGTCGACGCTCTCCAAGCGGAACCGCTCGACGACGCGATACGGGCGAACGACCTCGTCCCCGCCCTTCAAGTAAAGCGCGTAAGGAACCGTCCAAACGTCGCCAACCGCGACCGGTTCGGTCGGAAACGGAACCAAAACGTTCGAGTCCCCCTCGCGCCCTTGGTACTCGGCGACGAGCTTCTTTTTGTCGGACATAACGCCGCAAGGATTAATGTCGAACGTCTCCAAGACGACGCCGATCGCCTTCTCGGTTCCGAACGCCGCGATCTCCTTCGGAACGACCAAATCGCGCTCGCTGTCGAAGTCGATCGGGTCTTTGCCCTCTTCGTTTTGGCGCAGAATCATCCGGTCGATCTCGTGTCGCGCCGCGAGTTTCCCGTCGGCGCCGCGTTCGCCGAAATCCCAACGTCGGAACGCCGTCGACGACGTTTCGGTCGTCGTTTCCTTCCCGGCGTAAGAGACCTTTTTGCGCACCTGATGAACGACGTTCCAACGGAGCGACGCGTTCGGTTGAAATTTGTACTCAAGTCGATATTTCGGACGTTCGTCGGCGTCCTCCGCTTCGGAACGCGACGCGAGGGTCGGCGCGACGGTCGTTCGGTCGGCGGCGTATTTTTGGCGCGTCTCCTCGTCGACGAGCGTTTCGTCGAACCCGACCGTCTCCTCCTTGCTCCCCTCTTCGCTAAAAACGTCGGCGAAGCGGTCGGTCGCGCCGCCTAAAAGCTCCGCGGCTTTCGAGGCGGCGACGTCGGCGCCGTTTGCTCCGCCTTTCTTATTTTCGCTATTCTTCCCGTTTTTCTCATTTTTTCCCGCTTCGCCAAAATCGCTATCCCGCTTTTCCGCCGCGACTTGCGCCTCGGAATCGGCGATTTTTGGAAAATTTTCTTCTTTCTCCGCGCAACCGACGGCGTATAATAACGAGAAACCGAGAAAAGCTCGCGCGAACGCGGCGCGTTTTTTGCGTTGGGTCGTCATTTTGCGTTTTTCCTTGCGACGTTGCGACCGGCGGTCGAAAACGCGTCTCGTCGATCGACGTTTTTCACAAAACGAGACGCAAAATCGAAAAAATCGAATTATTCGGCGCTACGATAACCAATTTTTTCCTCCGCGTCCAGACCAAAAAAACGCCTCGACCGCCGTCGCCGCAAGGTCGCGTTCGCCTCTTTCCTCGGATTTTGCGCCGTCCGCCCTTTTTTTTTCGCGTCGACGCAATTTCGAAAAAAATTTTCGTTCGAGCGAAAAAATTTTTGCGGTTCTCGGCGTAAAAAAGCGGAGAAACGCCGCAAATTTTGAAAAAATTTTCGCGCGGCTTTTCCGGGTCGCTGGACGAATCGAACAAATCGACTACAATAGAGAAGACGACGCTTGCCGCCGAAACTCGACGCCCTCGGCGTTCCCTCGGCGCGCGTTTGACGTTATACCCCGATTCCCGCGTTTTCGCTCCGCCTCGCCGTCGGTCGACGAGAAGCCTTTCGTCGCTCGCCGCGACCGCGAAACTCGACGCGAAAAAACGACGAATCGCCAGTATAATAATATTGAGAAGAAGAAAAGAATATGCCTTACGAGCGATTTACCGACCGAGCGCGCAAAGTGATGCAGTTCGCGCACCAGGAAGCGCTCCGTTTCAATCACGAGTACGTCGGAACGGAACACATCCTCCTCGGTCTCATTAAAGAAGGAACCGGCGTCGCCGCCAATATCCTTAAGAAGATGGGAATCGACCTCCGCACGATGCGCTTGGAAGTCGAAAAACTCGTCCGCAGCGGCCCCGATTTGGTTACGATGGGACGCTTGCCGCAGACGCCGCGCGCCAAAAAGGCGGTCGAATACGCGATCGAAGAGGCGCGACGCCTGAAGCATAATTACGTCGGGACGGAACACCTCCTCCTCGGCTTGCTGAAGGAACACGACGGCGTCGCCGCGCAAGTGATGATGAACCTCGGCCTCAAACTCGACGCCGTTCGCGAAGAAATTTTGACGACGCTCGGTCAAGCGTCCGAAAGCGGCGATCTCGACGACCGCGGCAATTTTAGCGGAACGTCGTCCGACGATTCGTCCGCCTCCTCCGGGTCGGCGTCCGGTTCGGAACGTTCGTCCTCGACCGGCGACGCGGCGGCCCGCCCCGGCAAGTCGAAAACGCCGGCGCTCGACTCGTTCGGTCGCGACCTGACGGAACTCGCGCGCCAAAAGAAACTCGACCCGGTAATCGGTCGCGAAGCGGAAATCGAACGCGCGATGCAAATTTTGAGTCGCCGAACGAAAAACAATCCGGTTCTCCTCGGCGAGGCGGGCGTCGGCAAGACGGCGATCGTCGAAGGGTTCGCGCAACGCGTCGTCGACGGAAACGTCCCGGAAATCTTGATGGACAAGCGCGTCGTCGTTCTCGACTTGGCGATGATGGTCGCCGGGACGAAGTACCGCGGTCAATTCGAAGAGCGCATCAAAGCGTTGATGAACGAAGTGCGTCGCACGAAGAATACGATTCTCTTCATCGACGAAATGCACACGCTCGTCGGAGCCGGCGGGGCCGAAGGCGCCATCGACGCGGCGAACGTCCTGAAACCGGCGCTCTCGCGCGGCGAAATCCAATGCATCGGCGCGACGACGTTCGACGAGTATCGCAAGTACATCGAAAAAGACAACGCGCTCGAACGCCGCTTCCAAACGGTCGTCGTCAACCCGACGAGCGCCGCCGAAACGGTCGAAATCCTCAAAGGGTTGCGCGAACGTTACGAAGAACACCACCGCGTTACAATTACCGACGACGCGCTCGAAGCCGCCGTCGAATTGTCGGAACGCTACATCTCGGCTCGTTGCCTCCCGGACAAAGCGATCGACGTGATCGACGAAGCCGGCGCCCGCGTCCGACTCAAGACGATGACGCGTCCGCCCGACTTGCACGACCTCGACCGCCGCTCGGAAGACCTGCAAAAGCAGAAAGACCGCGCGGTCGCCGATCAAGACTTCGAGCAAGCGGCGCTCCTTCGCGACCAAATCGACCAAATTCGCAAGGAAAAGGACGAACTGCAGAAGGAATGGCGCGACAAACTCCAAGAAACGAACGGCGTCGTCGACGCGACGGTCGTTTCGGAGGTCGTTTCGCTCATCACCGGCGTTCCGCTGACCCGTTTGACGACGGAAGACTCGAAGCGTCTCGTCCAAATGGAAGACGAGCTGCACCGCCGCGTCGTCAGCCAACACGAAGCGATTCAAGCGATTTCGAAAGCGGTTCGGCGCAGTCGCAGCGGCGTTCAAGACCCGAAACGCCCGATCGGCTCCTTCATTTTCGCGGGCCCGACCGGCGTCGGGAAGACGTTGCTCGCCAAAGCGTTGGCCGAGTTTATGTTCGGCAACGAAGACGCGCTCGTCTCGATCGATATGAGCGAGTATATGGAGAAGTACAACGTCAGCCGTTTGGTCGGCGCGCCTCCCGGATACGTCGGGCACGACGAGGGCGGCCAGCTGACCGAAAAGATTCGCCGCCGTCCGTACTCGGTCGTTTTGCTCGACGAAATCGAAAAGGCGCACCCGGACGTCTTCAACATCCTCCTGCAGGTGTTGGAAGAAGGCCGCCTGACCGACAGCTTCGGGCGCGTCGTCGACTTCCGGAACACGATCCTGATTATGACGACGAACGCGGGCGCCGAGGCGATCAAAAACGAGTCGGCGTTCGGCTTCCAACGCCCGGATAACGACGCGTCTTACGCCAATATGAAACAACGCGTTACCGACGAAATCGAACGCGTTTTCCGTCCGGAATTCATCAACCGTTTCAACGATATTATCGTTTTCCGCCACCTGAACGAAGCGGACTTGAACGCCGTCGTCGATATGGAGTTGAAGAAACTTCGCGGTCGGTTGGCGGACAAGAACCTGCGCCTCCTCCTTTCGGACGAAGCGAAAGAGTTGCTCGTCAAGCGCGGAAGCAACTTCGATTACGGCGCGCGCCCGTTGCGCCGAGCGATCGAGTCGAACCTCGAAGACCCGTTGTCGGAAGAACTCCTTCGCGGCGCCTTCGACGAAGCGGACGTTATCGTCGTCGACGTTAAGGAAGACGAAACTCAAGACGCCGACGCGTCGGAAACGGAAAAACGCAAACGGCTTACGTTCGAGGCGAAAAAGCTCGCCGACCTGACGCCGGAACAGCTCGAATCGGACGCGATTAAGAATTATTGCGTCAAGAAGGAAGCCGAGTCGAAAGCCGACGCGGAAGCGCCCGCTTCGACCGCCGAAACTTCCGCCGACGAGAAAGCCGACGACGCGAAATAATCGCTTCCGCCGTTAAAATCGTTCGCGTCGAACCGCTTTTCGCCGTTCGGCGCGTTTCTTCCAATCGACGAAAACGCCGCCGCCGAGTTTCGACTCGACGACGGCGTTTCGTTATTTCTTGCCTATTCTCTCCGTTTTAACGTTTGCGTTAACGTTGCGAACGCGGCCCGGCGGCGAGTTCGTCGCGGTTCAGCAGCTCGAAGTCGTTCGCGTCGCGATTCCGGAACTTCGGCTCGACCCAGCGCGACTTCGCGTCGTGTCCCGTCGCCTTGCGGTACTCGTCGAACGTTAAACTTTGCGGATTTTTCGCGTCGTACCAGAAGAATTTCTCCCCTTCCTCGCGCGGCAAAACGCTTTCGTCCGGCGCCCAATAAACGTTGTCGTCGATTCGGTGTTCGCCGATTCGGTTATGATAGAACCAAACGAAGTGTTGAACCGTTCCGCAGAAAACGTTTTTGCGGATAATAACGTCGACTTTCTTCGCGTCGAGGCCGTACCC
>JAFSDX010000246.1 GCA_017436025.1 Thermoguttaceae bacterium | reverse complement strand
GCTCCCCCAAGCGGCGCCGAGGAAGAGCCAAAAGCCGATTCCGCTTCCGCGTCCTTGAAAATTCGCGATTTGAGCCCAAGCCCAATACCGCGCGTCGTCCTCGTCCGTCGGGATGAACTCCGACGGTTCGAACGCGTCTTCGTATTTCCCGGCGCGCCAATTTTTCGCTCGTTCTTCGGCGCGTTTTTGGCTCTCCGTTTTGCGCGTCGCCTTCAACGACGCTCCGCAAACGGCGCAAAAGAGCCCGCCGTCCGCGTCGACCGCTCGCTTGCAACGCGGGCAAAAGGTCGTTCTGCACGCGCCGCAAAAGGTATCGTCGGCTTTTAGTTGAAGTCCGCAAACTTGGCATTTTCGCCCGGTCGTCATTTTCGTTCTTTTTTCCTTGTTCGCGCCGCGTTGTTTCGTCGGCGCCGCGTTTCCTTTCTTATTATTCTTAAGAGCGCGTTTCGCGAAAAGTTTCCGTTATTTTGAAAAAATTTTCGTCGTCCGTCCGCCGACGTTTCCCATTTTAACGCAAAAACCCCGCCGCGACAAGCGTTTTGTCGCGACGGGGTTCAATATTTCAATCGTTCAATCGCGTTCCGCTAAAAGTTCGAGCAATTCTCGGTTAATATAATATTTCGTCGTCCCTTTTTTCTTCGCCGTTAAAAAACCGTTCTCTTCCAACGCATTAAGATGTTGACGCGCCACCGCTTCCGTTTTTCCCAAGTCTTTAGCGTAAATTTTTACCTTGGTATACGGATTCTTAAAAAGATGATTTATCAAGTCTTGGCTATATAACTTAGGCAACGTCGCGCGAATCTCCTCCTTTTTTTTCCGCATTAACTCTCGAAGACGCGTTACCGTTCGCCGCGTTTGCTTAGCGGTCGACTCGATCGCTTCTAAAATAAAAAGAACCCAGTTTTCCCACTCGCGATTATCGCCCAATTCTTTCATCAATCGATAATATTCGCTTTTGTTTTCGATAATATATCGACTTAAATAAAGAACCGGCGCGTCGAGCAATTCGTTGTTCGTTAAATACAAAACGTTAAGGATTCTGCCGGTTCTTCCGTTGCCGTCGTAGAACGGATGAATTGCTTCAAATTGGTAATGTAAAATCGCCAACTGAATCAAAGGATCGTAATCTAACCGCTCGACGTCGTTAAAGAAAGTTAAAAAGTTGTCGAGTAATTTTTCAATATCGTCTATATTTTGCGGCGACGTATGAACAATTTCGTTCGTCGCAACATTTTGAATACGCGTTCCGGACGTCGTCCGCAACCCTTGACCGTTTCCGACGATACTTCGTTGAATCTCTAACAAATCGTTGCGCCGAATAATTTTATCCCGCCGCGCCCGTTCGAATCCCGCCGTCAACGCGGCGGCGTATCCGTTAACCTCTTTTACTTCCGGCGACTTCGGGCCCAAATCGATCTTCGCTTCAAAAAGTTCGTCTTGCGTCGTTACAATATTTTCGATTTCCGAACTTAATTGCGCTTCTTGCAGCGTCAACGTCGTAATTAAGACGGCGGAATTAGGAACCGAAGCAAGCGAACCGTTTAAATTGCCTAACGCTCGCGACGCTTGATTCAATTTTTTCAACACCTTAACGGTATTGAAATCGACGTCGCGAATCGCGTCGGGAAGTAAAGAAAACCAAGGCCGACTTTTCATTGGTAATTTCCAAGCGCAAACGCAATATTAAAATAGGTCAAACAACTTTTGACTCTTTATCAAAATCGCCGTTTTTCATTAAAAGCAAGCCGACTCTTTATCAAAATCGCCGTTTTTCATTAAAAGCAAGTCGACTCTTTCACTATTTTAACAAAAAACCCCGCCGCGACAAGCGTTTTGTCGCGACGGGGTTCAAATTTTCAACGCTTTTTCAAGCGTTCTTCAACGACGGTTCGCCCAGCCGAATCAGGCGAGTTTGCGGCAGATCGCTTCGGCCATCTCTTGCGTGCCGACGGCGGTCGGGTCGTCGCGGTTCGGCTTCATGTCGTAAGTAACGTCTTTGCCTTCGCGAATGACTTCGGCGACCGCGGCTTCGAGGCGGTTCGCGGCGTCGGTTTCTTTCAGGTGGCGAAGCATCAGGACGCCGGAAAGAATCAACGCGCACGGGTTGACTTTGTTCAGGCCCTTGTATTTCGGCGCGCTGCCGTGCGTCGCTTCAAAAACGGCGCCGTTGTGGCCGATGTTCGCGCCCGGAGCGACGCCGAGACCGCCGATCAACCCGGCGCAGAGGTCGCTCAAGATATCGCCGTAAAGGTTCGGGAGCGCGACGACGTCGTAAAGCTCCGGCTTTTGGACGAGCTGCATGCACATATTGTCGACGATGCGGTCTTCGAACTCGATTTCCGGGAAGTCTTTAGCGACGTTGCGCGCCGTTTCGAGGAAGAGACCGTCCGAGAACTTCATAATGTTCGCTTTGTGAACCGCCGTAACCTTTTTGCGGCCGTTTTCGCGAGCGTATTCGAACGCGGCGCGAACCAAGCGATCCGTCCCGGAAACGCTGATCGGCTTGATCGAAACGCCGGTTTCGTCGTACTTCGTCGCGATTTTGCGGCCCGGCGCCAAACGGTTGATTTCGTCGACGATTTCCTTCGTAACTTCCGAACCCTTTTCGAATTCGATACCGGCGTAAAGGTCTTCGGTGTTTTCGCGGAAGATGACGAGGTCGACCGGAACCGAGCTAAAATACGAACGGACGCCCGGGTAATATTTGCAGGGGCGAACGCAAGCGAAGAGGTCGAGTTCTTGACGGAGGTGAACGTTCAGGCTGCGGAAGCCGGTTCCGACCGGAGTCGTGATCGGCGCCTTCAACGCGCAACGGGTGCGGCGGATGCTTTCCAAGACTTGCGGCGGCAACGGGTTGCCGGTCTTTTCCATCACGTCGATTCCCGCCTCTTGGACGTCCCAATTAATCGCGACGCCGGTCGCGTCGACGCATTTGCGAGCCGCTTCGGCCAATTCCGGCCCGACGCCGTCGCCGGTGATGAGGGTAACTTCGTAAGCCATTTTCGTTCCTTTCGTTCGAACGTTTGTTCGCTAATCTCAACATTGTTCGCCGAGACGACGCCCCAAACGCGCCGCGTCGGCAAACCGCTTGTTTTTATTTTATCCGAAAGCGGCGTTTCGTCAATCGCCCCCGACGGAGCGCCGCTTCGCCCGCTTTAACGAAAAACGCCCGCTTCGCGCCGAGCGAAACGAGCGTTAAATCAAGCTAAACGGCGACTTTCGACGTTTCCTCAACGGAAAACGTCCGCCTTCATCGAGTAGGGCAACTCGCCGGGTCGGAAATCTTCCGCGACGTAAAGAACGCCGCCGACGCCGACCAGTTTGTTCGCGCGGTAGTTCACTTCATGTCCGCGCTCCATCGAAACGGCGATCATATCCGCGGGGTTCGTGCCGGGCGAACAGAATTGGCAGTGCCCGAGCGTGCGAACGAGGTTGAAGTCGGTGATTCCCGCGTGCCGCTTCGTCGGGTACATATACCCTTCGATATAGACGCGGCGACCGTTCAGCGCGGCGATCTCCGGCGCGACGGCGCCGTCTTTCGTCAACGCCATCGAGTCGAACGCGACGATTTCGTATCCGGGGGGCGCGTTGTGATAAAAGGAGTAAACGCGCCAACACGTCGCCGAAAGCGCCAACAAAACGCTCAGCGCCGTCGCGGTCGACGTCAACGTAAAACCGCCGATTTCCTCCGGCGCCCGCATAATCTTCCGCAAGCCGAGAACGCCCAACACGACGCCCGCGACCGCGACCAAAATAAACGGCGTCCAAAAGAAGCCCAAAATCGAAACGATCGCCGCGACTAACGAGCCGACGCCCAACGTCGCGATCTGTTTGTAGTCGACCGTTTCCTCGGTCGGCGCGACCGCCTCGACGTCGCGATAAACGCCTTTCAACGCGTCGTCAAAAACAGCTTTCATCGGTTTCGCTCCGCCGCGCTCAACGCGCGGTCTTTGCTAAGTTTAAGAAAAGCGCGAACGTTCGAAACGCGTCCCGAACCGCCGCGAACGGGCGCCCCTAACGCGTTCCGAAAAACGTTCCTAAAAGCCGCGAATCAGGTTTGCAACGATTGCGCGACGTCGGTGCGGTACGCGATCACCGCCGGCAAGTAACCGACGATCGACGCCAAGCCGATCAAGCCCGGAATCAACGCCAACTCGACCGCTTGGAAGTCCCAAGGCCGCACCATCACGTTCGAATACGACATAATCAACGGCGCGAGGGCGCCGATCGCCAAGTGCCCGATCAACGCTCCGAAGAGCCCGCCGCCGAGCGAAAGCAAAATCGACTCGAACAAAATAATCGACATCACCGTGGAGCGCCGCGCGCCCAACGCTCGCATAATCGCGATTTCTTGTCGCCGTTCGTTCATCGAGTTGTAAATGCTGACCATCATCCCGACCCCGGCGACGACGACGACTTGAATCGCGAAGATAATCAAAACGCTTTGAATGTTCCCGATTACGTCTTGGAAGAACGCCGCGATCTCTTGCACCGGCGCGACCGCCTGCGCTTCGAGAAGCTCGCCCTCGATCTTCGCCGGAAGCGCGGTAACGGCGGTGTCGATCACTTGGCGACGTTCCGTCGTAACGAGGTCTTTTTCTTCGATTTCGAGGCCCGGACGGCTTTCCGTCGCGGCTTCGACGGCGGCGGCGGTCGCGGTTACTTCGACTTCGGCGTCTTTAGTAATAAGGAGAATCGCGGTCAAGCGGCGCTTATGCCCTTCGTGTTCGCAAGGTTCGCCCGGCGCGTGTTCGTGTCCGGCGTGTTCGTCTTGCGCGACTTCTTCGCCTTCGCGTTCGTGTTCCTCGACGCCGAGTTCGGCGCGTTTGCGGGCCAACTCTTCTTCGCGGAGGTCGTAATTGATCGTTTCGACGCCGGCGTGTCCGTGTTCGTGTTCGCGATAGAACCCTTCCAAGTTGATGAAAACGGCGCGGTCGTTCGGGCTTCCGGTGTGATCCAAAATCCCGACGATTTTAAACGGTTCGTGAAGGTCTTCGTCGCGCGCCGAGTTCGTATGTCCGAAACGGATTTCCTGCCCGAGTTGCAGTTTGTTCTTCTTCGCGACCGCGTACCCGACGACGGCGCCTTTGTAGTCGGTGTATTTAAAGAATTCGCCTTCTCGAAGCGCGTAAGGTTTGCCGTCCGACTTCGTAACGGAAGCAAAGTAATCCGGCGTCGTCGCGACGACCGGCGCGCCTTGGTAACGGTCGCCCAAAGCGATCGGAATCGCCGTCTTCACTTCCGCCGAGTAGCGCGACGAACGCATCAGGTCGTAATACTCGTAAGGAATCAACCCGACCGGGTCTTGGTTGTAAAAGACCGTGCTAAGAACGAGTTGCAGTTTGCTCCCCTTGGCGCCGACGATCAAATCGTACCCCTGCGCGCCCTGTTGGAACGATTTCCCGACGACGCCGTTAATGACGAGAACCGTAACGACGAGCGCGACGCCGAGCGCCATCGAGAACGCCGTCAACGCCGACGCCAACGAACGGTGCCGAATGCTTTTCCAAGCGATTTTCCAAAGACTCATTTTGCCGCCTCAAGTAAAAAGGACGTTCGACCGCCGCGCCAAACGCCGGTCGCTTCCGAAAAATAACGAAAAAAACAAGGGCGCGCCGAGCCGCAAACGCTTCGCTCGACGCGCTTTAACGGATTATTCTTCCGTCGAATCGTTCGCGTCGTCCGCGTCCGAATCGATTTCGACCGTCGCTTCCGGCGCCGCCGTTTCTTCTCCGGCGAAGGTCGAGGCGCCGAGCGTCGTTTTCGGCGTCGCGTCGACTTCGTCGCGCGGAATGCGGTTGATCGCGACGATGGCGTCGTCGACGTCGACGTTCATCAAGCGGACGCCCTGCGTGTTGCGACCGGTTTCGCGGATTTCGTCGATCGCGAAACGTTGGATTTTGCCGCGCGCGGTGATCGTCATCACTTCGTCGCCGGCGTCGACTCGCAGGACGTCGACGACTTTGCCGTTGCGCTTGGTCGTCTTGACGTCGAGGAGGCCGCCGCCCCCGCGCCGTTGCGTTCGGTAACGACGGTTCGAGGAGCCGTCGGCGCTTTCGTCGCCGTCTTCCGCTTCCGCGTTTTCGACGTTTTCGGCGGTTTCCGTCGTTTCGAGTTCGGCGTCGTCGACGGCGTCGCCCGGGTCGGCTCCGGCGGCGGTCATTTCGAGCGCGTCGCCCAACGCTTCCAACTCTTCGGCGCTCGTCGCCGCGGCGTTCGGGCCGAACGGCGTGCGCTTCCCGTATCCGTTTTCGCAAACCGTTAAGAGGAAAGCATTTTCGTCGGCGACCGCCATCCCGACGACGTAGTCTCCGGCGCGGAGCGAAATCCCCTTGACGCCGGACGCCGCGCGCCCCATCGGTCGAGCGTCGGACTGTTTGAAGCGAATCGCTTTCCCCTTGGCGGTCGCCAAGACGATTTCGTCGCCCGGTTCGACGACCGCGACGTCGACGAGTTCGTCTCCTTCGCGCAGTTTGATCGCGATGATCCCCGCTTTGTACGGGCGGCTGTACGCGCTCAAATCGGTCTTCTTGACGAGACCGTTTTTCGTCGCCATTACGAGGAACGCGCCCGGTCGGTCGAAGTCGCGAATCGCGCGGCAGTCGGCGACCTTTTCGTCGGCGTCGAGGTTCAACAGGTTGACGAGGTTGCGCCCCTTCGCGTCGCGGGCGAGTTGCGGAATACCGTAAACCTTTTGCCAATAGCACTTACCCTTGTTCGTGAAGAAGAGCAAATAGGAGTGCGTGCTGGCGACGAAGAGGTGGCGCACCGGGTCTTCCTCGTCGGTTTTCGCGCCTTTAAGTCCTTTGCCGCCGCGACGTTGCGCTCGATACTCGTCGAGCGCGGTACGCTTGACGTAACCGTTCGTCGTGATCGAAACGACCATCGTCTCTTCGTTGATGAGGTCTTCGTCCGCGACGTTTCCGACTTCCTCGAACGCGATTTCGGTGCGTCGTTTGTCGGCGAACTTGTTTTTGACCTCTTCCAAGTCTTGACGGACGATCGCCAAAATGTTCTTTTCGTCCGACAAAATGCGGCGGAATTCCGCGATATCGGCGAGGAGCGCGTTATATTCGTCGGCCAACTTTTGCTGTTCGAGGTTGACCAACTGACCGAGCGTCATCCGGAGAATCGCGTCCGCCTGCACCGGCGTGAGCGCGTAGCTTTCCTTGACGCCGCGCGTCGACTGGAACGACTCGAAGCCTTCGTCGCCGAGCGCTCGATTCAGGAGCGCGGCCGGGCACTCGATTTGCATCAAGCGCTGTTTCGCTTCGAACTGCGTCGCCGACGTGCGAATGACGCGAATCACTTCGTCGATGTTGGCGTGCGCAATCAGCAACCCCTCGACGGTGTGTTGACGCTTAATCGCTTTGTTCAAAAGGAATTGCGTTCGACGCCGAATGACCGAAACGCGGTGCCGCAGGAACTCGACGATCAGCTCTTTGAACGTCATAACGCGCGGTTTGCCGTCGACCAACGCGAGCAAAATGATCGAAAACGAGTCTTGCAGCGGGGTGTATTGGTAAAGTTGGTTCAGGACGACGTGCGGGTCGGCGTCTTTCTTCAAGTCGAGAACGAGACGCACCGGCTCTTTCAGGTCGGATTCGTTGCGAATCGACGAAATCCCGACGATGCGCCCTTCGTTGACCATTTCGGCGATCTTTTCTTCGACGCGGTCGCGGGCCTGTTGGTACGGGATTTCCGAAACGATAATCCGGCTTCGCTTGCCGTTCTCTTCGATGCGAGCGCGAGCGCGAACGACGATGTTCCCGCGTCCGGTTAGGTAACCGCGACGAATCCCGCGGGTTCCGCAGATAACGCCGCCGGTCGGGAAGTCCGGGCCCGGGCAGATGCGAAGCAACTCGAACGGCGAAATATCGGGGTCGTCGATCGTCGCGATCGCGGCGTCGCAGACTTCGCCGAGGTTGTGCGGCGGAATGCTCGTCGCCATCCCGACGGCGATACCGTTCGCGCCGTTGACGAGAAGGTTCGGCGCTTTCGACGGCAAGACGGTCGGCTCCATTCGCGTTTCGTCGTAAGTCGGGACGAAGTCGACGGTGTCGAGGTTCAAGTCTTCGAGCAACGTCATCGCCATCCCGGAGAGGCGCGCTTCGGTGTAACGCATCGCGGCGGGGGGAAGACCGGCGATCGATCCGAAGTTCCCCTGTTTGTCGATGAGGACGTGCCGCATATTCCATTCTTGCGCCATCCGAGCGAGCGTCGGGTAAACGACCTGCTCCCCGTGCGGGTGGTAGTTCCCGCTGGCGTCGCCGGAAATCTTCGCGCATTTGACCCGTTGCGAGTGCGGGCCGAGGCCGAGGTCGTTCATCGCGACCAAAATACGGCGCTGCGACGGTTTCAAGCCGTCTCGAACGTCCGGAATCGCGCGGCTGACGATGACGCTCATCGCGTAAGTCAGGTAGCTTCCCTTCAACTCGTCTTCGATGGCGAGCTGAACGAGCTTCGAACCGTCCGGCAGGACGAGCTGACCGTTGGCGTTCATGATCGGGCGGAGCGGACGCAACGGCGTCGACGGCGTTTCGGAGCCGTTTTCGTCGTCGAACGAATCGGAATCGACGTTGTTATCGGCGTTCGAGTTCTCCGCGTCGGAACGTTCGTCGTCGTTCGGGCGCTCTTCGTTTTCCGAATTTTCGCGGAAATCCGCGTCGTCGTTGTTTTGATTGTCGTCGGACAAGGGAAAGTCTCCTCGCTGATGGGGTCGGACGGCGCTCGCGTCGAACGCGGTTCGGGGAAACCGGCGTTTTCGAACGTTAGCGAACGTCGCTCGCTCTTCGAAAACCGCCTAAATTCCGCAAAGCGCCTAAATTCCGGCGCTCGACCGTTCGACGAAAGCGACGCGTCGAAACGGAACCGAACGTCGTCGCGTCGACCGGCGCCGTCTTTCGCCTAAAAAGGGGCCAAACGCCGCGAAAGGAGGGCAAGTCGACGCTCTAATTATACCGGAAACCGCCGAAATTTCAACGGACGGGGCCGCCTAAATTCCAAAATTGCCCCGATTCGACGCGTAAAAAACGCAAAAAAAGAAAACCTTTAAAGAGAAACGCCGCCGAGAAAAAAGACTCGACGGCGCGATTCAAAAACCGAACGCCTAAAGAGGCGAGCGTTCAAGCGTCATTCGGCGTATTCGGCGACGTCGATCGTCGTCGTTTTTTCGCCCGGGACGGCGACTTTCAGCGTCGACGTCGCTTTTTCCTTCAGCGCGACCGGGATAATTTGCGGCATATTGGCGATTTCCGCTTCGCGATCGGCGTTGTATTTGTCGACTTCGCCGCGCGACATTTCGGTCATTTGCTCGATCGTCAGTTCCGGCATGCTCGGAACCGGGTCTTTGCGGAGCGTAACGACGAAGGAGCCCTCGGGAGCGCCCGGCGCGACAAAGTTCGCGAAGGTCGTTTGAACGACGCACTTGCCGGACGCGTCCGTTTTCCCGCCGACGATGACGCCGCTAATCGGCGTTTCCGGAATCAACGAAACTTCGACGCCTTCGATCGGCGCGCCGCCGTCGACGACGACGATTTCGCAACTCGACGTTTTCGGGAACCCGCTCGGCTTGCCGGAACACCCGACGACGACCGCCAACGAAAGCGCGACCAACGCCGCGCAGTAAAGATTTTTCATCGTTTATTTCCTTATTTTCAGTTTTCCGCTTCTTTTAAGGCGAAAGCCGCCCGGATTTTCGAGCGGCTTTCGAGGAACGTTCGAACGGCCCGCGACGCGTCGATTCAAACCGTCGCCGCGTCGCGCGCTTTCAAAACGCCGTTATTGCAAGTCGGTTTCGCCGCCTTGGACGGTTCCCATCGCGCCCCAGACGCCGAACGGGCTCTTGCCGCTGAATTCTTTACCGTGCGACGCGCTAACGGTGGAGTAACCGGAGCCGTTGACGTCCGCGTCCATATCGCCGCAGTCGATCGTTTCGCTAATGAAGCGAACCGAACCGTCGACCATCGCCGCGTTGACGCCGCCGCTGTGGTTGCTCGCCGCGGAGCAAATGCCGTAACCCCAACCGCTTTGACCGGTGCCGCCGCCGTAGTTGCGGGCGTTCGGCGAGTTCGGCGGCATAATCGTTTGGAACCCGGTAACGCTGACGTTGCCGTCGGCGAAGTTTTGACCGCGTTGGAACGTCGCGGCGGTTCCGTCGAAGATCGTGCGGTCGGTCGCGTTGACTTTGTTCAGAATGTTGCGCGGACGGACGACTTCGCCGCTGCCGAGAACCATAACGCCGCCCTTGACTTTGTTCGTCCCTTGCGTGTCGGCGCAGACCGTTTCCGAATAAGCGACCGTGTTCGACGTGCCGTCGGTGATCGAACTCATCGTCCGCGTTTTAACGGTGCGAACGGAGTCGTTGTAACTTTGCGGAACAAAAAGACCGCCCGGATAGAAACCGCGCGACGTGCCCGCCGATTCGTCCGATTGGCAAATGGAGTCGCCCCAAGAGCCGACGTAATTCGTTTTCGCCGCGTTGTTAACCCAAGTCGTCGGTTGTTTCGAAGCGCCGTCCGACGGGCAAAGGAGGTGCGTGAAGGTTCCGCTGTACGCCGAATTGTCGTTCCATTGCGCGTTCGGAACGCCGTCCGAGACCACTTCGTTATAGAACGCGGTTTGCTCGGTGTACGGCATAAGCCAGAAGAGGTGGCTCGCGTAGTTGTAGCAAACGACCGACCCGCCGCCGCGCGACGGCGCGAACGAGTTGTGCGAATCGTGGTACATTTGGCACGACAGGAGCAGTTGTTTCAGTTGGTTCGTGCATTGCATGCGACGGGCCGCTTCGCGCGCCGCTTGGACGGCCGGGAGAAGCAAACCGATCAAAATCCCGATGATCGCGATGACGACCAACAACTCGACGAGCGTGAAGCCGCGTTTGTTCGTTTTAGAAACGTTCATTTTACCTATTTTCCCCAATTTTCTTTTCTTTCGCGCTCAAAAGCGCGACGTATAAAAAAACTATTTCGCAACGCGCCGCTTTCGTCGACGCGCTTTCGCCAAACCGCCTATTTTAACGCGACAAAACGTTATTTCAAACGGCGTTGCGTCTATTATACGCTCGACGGAGCCTAAAAGTTCCGACGTCGCGAAATTTTGCGATATTTTCTCCGTTTCGACGCGAACGGGCCGCTAAAAGATAGCCGCGTCGAATTTAAACGTCATTATACCGCGTCGCCTCGAAACCGCAACGGGGGGCGGCGAATTTTGCGACAATGCGTCGTCAAAACGGCGTTAAAAAAGGAGCGGGACGTTTTCGCCGTTCCGCTCCTCTCTTTTTCTAAAACGCGGTCGCGCTTTTACGCCGAGATTATTCGGCGTGTTCGGCGACGTCGACGACGAGTTCGCCGCCGCCCGCCGAAACGGTCGCGGTCAACGGGGTCGCGTCGTAATTCCCGAGCGCTTTCGGGACTTCGCGCGGCAGTTCGTCGCACTTCGCTTTCCATTCTTCGAAGTACGCCGTCCGTTCGCCGGGGGACATCGCCGACATTTCCGCGTCGGTCTTCCAATGGTCGACGACCGGGTCTTTGACGCATTGAACGCGGTACTCGCCCGCCGGGGCGCCGTCGGCGGTGAAGTTTTTGAACGTCGTCGTCATCTTCGCGACGCCGCTCGAGTTTGTCGTTCCGGCGACCGCGCCGACGCCTTTCGGATCGGAGTGCGCCAACGTAACTTGAACGCCTTCGATTCCCTTGCCGCCGTCGACGACCTTCACGGTAAAGGGCTGCGTTTCCGGGAACCCGTCCGGGGCCGCCTTGCCGCACCCGACGAGAGCGGCGCCGCCCAGGAGAACCGCGCAAAAACCTAAGCGCCGTAATTTTTTCATCTTACGCCTCCTTTTTCGTTAAGCGTTCTTCGACTTAAACGTTATTGGACGTCGGTTTCGCCGCCGGCGATCGAACCGAGCGCGCCCCAAACGCCGAACGGACTCTTGCCCGTAGGGTCGCGGTCGAAGTACCAAGTTTCGTTCAGGTTCGACCCGCAGTCGATCGTTTCGCTGACGAAACGGACGGAACCGTCGGCCATCGCCGCGTTGACGCCGCCGCTGTGGTTGCTCGACGCGCTCAAATACGACGGGTCGCGCCCCGGGTGGCTCGCGTCGTGCGTGCAAGACGGCGAGTTCGGCGGAAGAACGGTCGTGAAGCAGAGGACGCTCGGGCGACCGTCGGTGTAGTGTTGGCCGCGGCCTTCCCAAACGAACGCGCTCCCGTTCATGATCGTGCGGTCGGACGCGTCGACTTTCGCCAAGCAGCCGTTCGGCGACGTCGGCCAATCCATATAAACGACGCCGCCCTTCACTTTGCGCGTGTTCCCTTCGGTCGCGACGACCGCTTCGGAGATCGCGAGCGTGTTCGAGGAACCGTCGGTCAACGTCGAGAAATTATTGCACTTAACGCCGCGTCCCCAACCGAAGCAACCTTGGAACATCCCCATCGACCCGGGAAAGAAACCGCGCGTTTGCACGTCGTTTTCCGCGACGTTGCAGACGGTGTCGCCGAGCGACCCCATATAGCTGCCGCGTTGGCCGTCGTTCCAGAAAGACGACGGTTGCGACGCGCCGCCGTCCGACGGACAGCCGAGCATCGAAACGTTGACGCCCTTAAACGGCGCCGTGTCCGTCTGCCAAGCGTGCGTCCACCCGACGAAACCGTCTTCGATACCGCCCTCCGAAATAACCTCTTGCCAAAGCGCGTTCTGTTCGATGAACGGGTAAAGCGCGACGTAAAAACTAACGACGCCCCAAGACGCGGTGTACTGTTCGTTCGCCGGGCCGGTGCGCACCGGCGGGAAATTGTTGTGCGCGTCGTGGTAGTTTTGCAACCCCAAGCCGATTTGCTTCAGGTTGTTCGTGCATTGCATACGACGCGCCGCCTCGCGCGCCGCTTGAACCGCCGGGAGAAGAAGCCCGATCAAAATCCCAATGATCGCGATGACGACCAGCAGTTCGACAAGAGTGAAACCGCGTCGTTTGCCCGCTTCCTCCAATCTCCTATTCTTTTTCATCATTCGTCTCCTTGCGCTAACGCAAAAACATCTAAAAAAACAAATTTCGCGCGAACCGTCGCGACGGCCCGCTTGTTTATCGCTTCGTTATTCCGTTGATTTGCCGCCGTTTACGTCGAGTCGGCTTCCGTTTTCTCTCCTTTCTTTTCGATACGTCGATTATACCGCGTCGCAAACGCGAAATCAACAAAATCGACGAGAAAAAATCGTTTTTTTCCTTTTTTTAGACGCTTTTTCCCGACGATAAGTTTCGCGCAACTTGGGAAAATGAAGAAGTTCCGATTAACCGCCGGTCGACGGAACCGCCCCGTTCCCCTATCCCGCCCAAATTAACTCCGGACGCGACAAAAAAACGCCGCCGCTCGACGGAACCGCCCCGTTCCCCTATTCACCCAAACTAACGCCGAACGCGACAAAAAAACGCCGCCGCTCGAAAACTCGAACGACGGCGTTTCGTTACCCGGCTCGCTTAACGCGGACTAAGTTTCCGCGTCAGTTGTATTTGCCGCAGCAATTCTTGTACTTTTTCCCGCTGCCGCACGGACACGGGTCGTTGCGCCCGACGCGCGGTTCTTTGTTGCGGATCGTCTCGACCTTTTGGCCTTTGCTCGCTTCGATCGCTTCCTCTTGCGCGGCGCGATCGGCGTCAATCTCGGCGGTCGCCGACTGCGCGGCGGGCTGGGTCGCGCGCATCGTCGTTCCGGCGGACCAAACGGAACCGATGAAGTTCTCGTCGAGCTGTTCGACGCGGTAGACGTAATCGGTAACGCGTTCGAAGACGCCGTTCCACATCGCGTCGAAGATGCGCATCCCCTCGCGTTTGTACTCGACTTTCGGGTCGACTTGCGCGTATCCGCGGAACCCGACGCTCGCCTTGAGGTGGTCCATCGCCATCAGGTGATCTTTCCAAGCCGCGTCCAAAATGCCGAGAATCAACGACCGCTCGACCTTGCGCATCTCCGGATTGAACTCGTTTTCGATGATCGACTCGACGCGGTTCTCCAAGAGCAACACGTCCCAATCGGAGAGTTCCTCGACGGTCAGCGCTTGGCCGAGTTCGCCGTTGAGCCAATCGCAAAGCGACTTCAACTCCGGCGCGTCTCGGCGAATCTTGCGAATATCGCTCGACGTAATCCGTTCGTTGCGGGCGATCTTTTCTTCGCGCTTTTCGCGGATTTTTTCGACGTCGACGCTTTCGTCGGCGAAGAGTTTTTCAAGCCGCTTTCGCATCTCGACGCGGTACGGCTCCGCTTTTTCCGACGCGGCGCGACTGATCGCGAAGAGCGTTTCTTCGATTTCGCGGCGTTGCTTGTTCTTCAAGTCTTCGAGGTCGAGCGCGACGCCGAACCGACGCGCGGCCCAGTCGGCGACGCCTTCGCGGTCGTACCGTTTGCCGTTTTGGTCTTGAACGGTGAAGTGCGTCAAACCGGCCAAGACCGGGAAGCGCGCCTCGCGTTCGCGGTAACCTTCGATCGCTTTGTCGCGGGCCAACTTGCGGAAGTCGGCGGTTTCAAGTTTCGTCGCTTCGTCTTCGTCGATTTGAATCCCGAACTTGTCGCGGAGCCAACGGCAAGCCGTTCGGACGCCGTAATTCGCGTCGAGGAGCGGTTCGCCCGCGTCGAGGTTCGCGCCGTCGCAGAACTTATTCGCTTTTTCGATCAGGAACTCGGCGACGCCGTCGCGCCCGATTTTCTTCAAATCGACGTCGCGCACTCCGGCGTTCCAGCGCGCGTTCGCGGCTTTCGCCAACGCTTGCCAGTTCCATTCTTCCTCCGGCGCGTCGTCGGAGAGGTTTTCTTCGACCGCGTCGAGCGCGTGCGTTTCCGACATACGGCGAGCGTGATCGACGGCGTATTCGCTCGCCATTTTCGCGTCCATACCGCGGAACTGCTTCGCTTCGAACTCGACGTTCAAGACGTGCGAAACGTAAGCGGCGTAGGCGGCGGCCCCGTAAGTCGGCGCCAAGAACTCCTTCAAGTAACGCTCGAGTTGCGCGTCGATCATCTCTTCGACGAAGTCCTTCGTGTTCCCGCCGTCGAGAATGCGTTGGCGGTACGAGTAGACGCGCTTGCGTTGCATATCCATCACTTCGTCGTAATCGAGGAGGCTTTTGCGCGTCTCGAAGTGGCGTTCTTCGATCTTCTTTTGCGCCCCTTCGATGCGGCGCGTTACCATCTTGCTTTCGATCGCTTGACCGTCTTCCATCCCGAGACGGGTCAACATATTTTTGACCCAATCGCCGGCGAAGATGCGCACCAAGTCGTCTTCGAGCGACAGGAAGAAACGCGCGATCCCGGGGTCGCCTTGACGACCGCAACGCCCGACGAGCTGCAAGTCGATGCGGCGCGCTTCGTGTCGTTCGGTGCCGATAATGTGCAAGCCGCCGAGTTCGCGAACTTTTTGCCCTTCGGCCTTCATTTGCTCGCGGTTTTCGATTTCGTTGACGAGCGCGACCCATTCGTCTTGCGGAACGTCGAGGCGCGTCGGGTACTTCGTTTGGAAAATCGACCAAGCGAGGGTTTCCGGGTTCCCGCCGAGGATGATGTCGGTTCCGCGCCCGGCCATATTCGTCGCGATCGTAACGGCGTTCATCCGCCCGGCTTGCGCGACGATTTCCGCTTCGCGACCGATGTTTTCCGGGCGAGCGTTCAAGACTTGGTGCTTGACGCCGCGACGGTTCAACATCCCGGAAATGAGTTCGCTCTTTTGAATCGAGACCGTCCCGACGAGAATCGGGCGCCCCTTGTATTCGATTTCGACGATTTCGGAACGCGGAACTTTCAGAACGTCTTTCGTTCCCTTGGCGGTGAACTCGACGTAGTCGGCTTCCTCTTTGCCGAGCGTCCCGAGGGCTTCCTCGCCGTTTTTGAGGATAAGGACGTCCCACTTGTGAACGCGTTCGATTTCGTCGACGACGGCCTTGTATTTTTCCGCTTCGGTGCGGTAAATCAAGTCCGGCTTGCAAATGCGTTGCACCGGGCGGTTCGGCGGAATCGCGAGAACGTCGAGTTTGTAAATTTTCCAGAACTCGCTCGCTTCGGTCATCGCGGTGCCGGTCATACCGCCGATTTTGTCGTACAACTTGAAGAAGTTCTGCAAGGTGATCGTCGCCAACGTGCGGTTTTCTTCCTTAACGCGAACGCCTTCCTTCGCTTCGACCGCTTGGTGCAGACCGTCGCTCCAGGTGCGCCCTTCCATCAAGCGCCCGGTGAAGTCGTCGACGATGACGATTTCGCCGTCTTTGACGACGTAGTTGACGTCGCGCTTGTAGAGGTAACGCGCTTTCAACGCGTTGTCGATCAAGTGCGGCCAGTGCATATTCCCGACCGTGTAGAAGCTCTCGACGCCGGCCAAACGCTCGGCGCGGCGGACGCCTTCGTCGGTTAGGTTCGTCGTGTGGTCTTTTTCGTCGACCTTGAAGTCGACGTCTTTCACCAGCTGCGCCGCGAGACGGTCGGCGGCGATGTATTTCGACAAGTCGTCGCGCGCCGAACCGGCGATGATGAGCGGCGTCCGCGCTTCGTCGATAAGAATGTTGTCGACTTCGTCGATGATGGCGTAATGCAGGCGGCCTTGCGACTGTTGCGCGTCCGGCGGGAAGTTCGAGTCGGCGCGACGGGCGTAACGCATGTTGTCGCGCAGGTAGTCGAACCCGAACTCGTTGTTCGTGCCGTAGGTAATGTCGCAAGAATAGGCCTTTTGGCGGTCGGCGGTCGACATATTGCTCTGAATCGAACCGACCGTCATACCGAGCGACATATAAAGCGGCCCCATCCACTCCATGTCGCGGCGCGCCAAATAGTCGTTGACCGTAACGACGTGAACGCCCTTCCCTTCGAGCGCGTTGAGGTACGCCGGAAGGGTCGCGACGAGCGTTTTCCCTTCGCCGGTCATCATTTCGGCGATCTTGCCTTCGTGAAGCGCGCACCCGCCGATCATTTGCACGTCGTAGTGGCGCAAGCCCAAAACGCGACGCCCGGCTTCGCGGCAGACGGCGAACGCTTCTTCGAGCAGGTCGTCGAGCGTTTCTCCGGCCGCGAGGCGTTTGCGGAAGAGGAACGTTTGCTCGCGCAACTCCTCGTCGCTCATCGCTTGATATTTCGGCTCGAGCCCGTTGATCGTCTCGACGCGCGGCTGAATTTTCTTCAGCGCTCGAGCGTTCGACGAACCGAACAACGACGTGATTCTATTTTCCATCCAACGCGAGACGCCGCCGAAAAAATCGCCGACGCCCTCAAGGGAGTCTTGCAAATCCATATTAAACCGATTTTCGCTGTCTTCCGACGCGCGCCGTCGTCGGACGTTCGAAAAACTCGAAGCGCCGCCGAAACCGCCGTCGGGCGTCAAATTGTCAAAAGGTCGCCGACGCGCTCGACGCGGTCGACGCGGAACGTTCTTCGCCGTTCCCGTCGTTCGCAAACGCGCCCTCTTTTCGACGGAAATTTTGCCGCGAATTTTCGGCTCCGTCCAAAAAGAGAAAAAACTTTAATAATTTTACCTTTTTTAAGCGAAAAGGTCAAGGTCTCGTTTCGACAAATCCGGCTTCTTCCCGATTTTCAACCAAAAAAAACGCGGCGCCGACGTCTCGACTCCGCGTTTTGTCCTTTTTTAACTCGTTAGCGACCGTTCGGGAACGCTCGGCAAGGGCCGAACGTCCCGTCGTTCGCTCGTTTCAAACGCCGCTCAGAAGTCCCAATTCTCGGTCGAGAAGAGGTAATCGAGCGTTTCCGCTTCCTCGATCGAGTCGTCGCCGCGACCGACTTCGCGCTTGACCTTGACTTGGTCGACCGCGAGAATCGAGTAGAGGTTCGCGCCGTCGACGTCCATCGTCGCGGAATCTTGCGCCAAGACGAACGCGTCGTCGCCGAACGAATCGTAAAGGTTCGCGACGAGTTTCCCTTCCTCGGAGCCGAAGACGGCGACGTTCGAGAAGCCGTTCAGGCGGCGAGCGAAGGAGCCGTTCGCCAAGGTCGCTTGGTTCGCGCGCCCGTCGAACGTATTCGTTCCGGAACCGGCGAAGAGCGAAGCGCGGTCGGCGCCGCCGTTCCCGAAGACGTTCGTCGTATTGAAACCGCTCGTCTTGAGGATCGTTCCGGCGGCGTAAACCATTTCGGTCTTCGTCGCGTCGGCGAGAACCGCGTCGTCGCCGCGCGAACCGTAAACGTTCGCGGTCGCGACGCCGACGCCCTTGGCTTCGACCGTTTCGAAACCGAACGCGACGAACGTCGATTTCGCGGTCGACGCGACGACGGCGGTTTCGGAAGCGTTGAGCGCGGTCGCGCCTTCGATCGTCGCGACGTCGTTCCCGGCGCCGCCGTCGATACGAACGTTCGCGAAGTTTTTCAGCTCGACGCCGTTCGTCGCGACGGTCGTCGCGGTCGCCGAAACGACGTCGTCGCCGTCCGTTCCGATCAACGCGGCCGAGGCATTGCCGCCGCCGATCGCCGAAACGCTCGCGAAGTTCTTCGCGGTCAGTTCGAAACCGTTCGCCGCGGTCGCCTTCGCGGAGTTCGCCGACAGTTCGACGTAATCGCCGCCCGCGGTCGCGCTAATTTCGAGCGCGCCGACGCCGTCGAGGTTCGCCGCTTCGACGTTCGTCGCGAGGATCGAAATCGCGCCGTTAACGCGAACCGTTCCGTTCGTCGCGTCGACTTTAACCGCGTTGGAAGCGGCGGATTTGTAAACGATCGAGTCGTTTCCGCCGAGCCCGTCGATAACGATCGCGGTCGTTCCGGTCGGGACGTTTTGCTTTTTGCCGTTGATCTTAATCGTCGCGACGCCGGAAGCGTTCGTCTCGACGACGATTTCATCGTCGCCGGTCGTTCCGGTCAGGTTCAGTTTCGTCGAAGCGACGGAACCCGCGGCGGCGACCAATTCGCCGGAGTCGACCGGACGATAGAAGCCGTTCGACCCGCTTTCGTTCGCGGCGTTCGCCGTAAAGCGTTCCGCCTTCGAGGAAACGATCGTCGCGTCGCCGGTTTCCGAAACCGAGCCGCCCGCCGAAATCAACTTATAGAACGTCGAGTACGGGCCGACGTAACCTTCGCCTTCGTCCTCGTTGTCGTCGTTATTATTGTTGTTATTATTGTTATTGTTGTTGTCGTCGTTCGTCGTTCCTTCTTCGTCTTCGATCGCTTCGCCGGCGTTCAGGTTCGGCCCGTGCCAGGCAACGACGAACTTCGGAGCAAGAACGCCGTCGATCGTTTCCCAATCGAACATCGCGACGTCCGGCGCGCCTTGGTAACCGGCGGCCGTCGAGTTAACAACGAATTCGCCCTCGTTCGCGCCGACGACGGCGCCCAACGCGAGACGTTCGTTCGCGACGTTGACCGGTTGGCCCGCGTTATTGAAAACGCGAGCGCAAATGCCGTCGTCGCGGCGATCTTCGCGGAGATCCGGATCGTAGTTGTACTCTTCGGCGTCGAAGGACGTCCAAGCGAAGACGACGCCGTATTCGTTCGCGTCGACCGACGGTTGGTATTGACGGTGCGCGGTCGTCGTGTTGACCCGCGCTTCGCCCTTCGTTCCGAGGAAACGAGCGGAGGAACCGTCGGCGTTGTAGGCGCGAGCGTAAATATCGGCTCCGGTTCCGGCGCCGGGCGCGTCGTTTTGGTCGGAAACCCAAACGACGTAATATTTACCGGCGTCGGGGCCTTCGTCGACGATCGCGATTTGCGGCTCGTATTGCCCGTTCGCCGTCGTTTCGTTAACGCGGGAGCGTTGGCCGAATTTAACGGAGTACTCGCCTCCGGCGTAGGTCGCGACGAAGGAACGTTGGTAAATCTCGCGGGACAAGGTAACCGGGTCGGCGACCGTCCACGCGACGACGTATTGCAACTTGCCGTCGACCATCGCGCTTTCGACGTCGAACGATTCGATCGAACGCTCGCCGTTTTCGGCGACGGTGAAGATTTCGCTCTTTTGTTCGCCGTTGACGTCGTAGTAAACGCCGCAAACTTTGTCCGCGCCGTCGGTCGTCGTGTCGCCTTGAATCCAAGTGATCAACGCCAAACCGGTCGCTTCGTTGATTTGAACGTCGACGTTCCAGCAACGGATTCCCTTGCGTCCGGCGATTTGAACTTGCTTGGCTTGCGCCGCGCCGCCCGGGTAGAAGCGAGCGCTGACGCCGTTGAGCGCGTCGTCGCTTTCGCCGACCCACGCGACGACGTAGCTGCCGCTTTCGGTCAACGCGACGTCCGGGTGAATTTGGTTGCCGGTCGAATAGGTGTTGACGCGGGTTTCGACGCCGTTGGTCGAGCCGTCGGCGTTGAAGCGGCGCATCACAATGTCGGACTGAATTCGATAAACGGTTCCGTCGATCGTAACGGTTTCGTAGTAACCGTAGGATTCGGTCGTTTCGTCGTCCGTTCCGTTATTGTTGTTATTGGTGTTATTATTGTTATTATCATTGTCGCCGGTCGACCCAATTTCATACAGGGTTTGCGATTCGGTAACGATAATAAACCCGTCTTGGTTCGAGACGACGACCGGAACGCCGTTGCCGCCGAGCGCGCCGACGTAGGCTTCCATATCGGTTGTCGGAACGCGGTCTTGCTCGCCGTCTTCGCTCGTCGCGACGCCGACGTTGAAGCGCACCGTGAAGGAACCGCCGGACTCGCCGTCGTAATCGCCGTCGAGACGATTCGCGAACGCGTCGGCGACCTTGTCGGAAAGCGTAACCGCGTAGCTTCCGTCCGGAAGCGGTTTGCGGAAGATAATCACCAACTCGTAGGAGTTCGTGCGCGTTTCGGAGGACGAAACGTAGTACGTTTCGCCGGTTTCCGCTTCAAGGTTGCGAACGTAATCTTCGACGAGCGTCGAGGCGTTGTAACCGTAAACGATATCGGCGATGTAATCGTTTTCGATCTTTTTGCCGTTGTGCGTCATCGACCAGTTGCCGAGGTTCAAGACGCTCTTGATCGAGTCGAGTTCTCGGGACTTCGCGTCGCTATAGGCGTACAGGGCGTCGGCGTCGAACGCGTCGTCTTTAACGTCGAGGTTCATTTGCGCCGAGTACATATATTCGCTGAACGAGTAGACGAGCGCGGTCGGAGCGTAACCGCTCGCGAACGTAACGTTATTGTTGTACAGCGAAACTTGCAGTTCTTCGCCCGCGGCGTTTTGGTAAGCCGCGTTGGCGCGAACGACGTAAGGCGGAATATCGTCTTCCGGAAGCGTCAGAGCGCGCATCCGAACGACCGCTTCGACGTTTTCGCGCGGTTCGGACAAGTCGGTCCAAACGAAGACCATATCGCCGTTGGCGTCGACCGCGACGGAGCCGCCGAGTTGGTCTTTGTCGTATTCGTAGTAATCGTCGCGGGTAACGCGGAATTCCGAGCCGATCGCGCTTTGCGTAAGCGGCGTAACTTCAACCGGTTCGGTTTCCGTGTCGTTCGTATCGTTACCCGTCGTTCCGCCGGTCGTCGTCCCGCCGGTCGTCGTCCCGAGGTCGACTTCGATCGGTTCGCCTTCGACGACTTCGTAACGGCGAGCGTAAATCCCGTAATTGTCGGCGACGTCGGAGTTTTCGTCGTTCGACGGGTCTTGGTAGCTTTCGTAAACGACGACGAAATCGCCGTTCGAGGCCATCGCGACTTGCGAGTGGATTTGGTCGTAAGCGGTGTATTCGTTGACTTGGAAAACGCCGCCGCCGTAAGTGAGCGAGTTCTTCGGATCGCTGGCGAAGACTTGCCCGAAGACGCCGCCGAGCCCGTTGTTCGAGGCGCCGGTGAGGGAGTCGCCGTTGCCGTCTTGGTTGTAACCGGTCCAGGTAACGACGAAGTTGCCGTTGGCGTCCATCGCGACGCTCGACCAAATTTGATTGCCGCGCGTCCAAGCGTCGTCGAGGGTCGTGAGCGTTTCGTCGTCGTCCGTATCGGTCGTCGTATCGTCGTCGTCCGTCGCGACCGTAACGGTCAAGTCGGTGTTGACGAGGAATTCGGAGCCGAGACCGCCGAGGATGATTTCGTTGACCCAATCGACGTAAGCCGAAACGCGAACGTCGACTTGGTAGTTGCCCGGGCCGAACGAGCTGTCGCCGTCGAAGTCGGTGCCCCAAGAGCAAACGCCGGCGATTTGACCGTTGATGAAGGTCGGGCCGCCGGAGTCGCCCGGCGCGGTGATCGCTTCGTCGTCGCCGAGACCGCGGTTGTAAATGCCGTAGTAGTTGCCGAGGTAGTCGTTCGCGGCGGTTCCGTCGTCGAAGTCGTAAACCAAGACGTTCGGGTTTTCGGAGTCTTGGAAGTTCGCGCCGTCGAGTTCGTAAACGTTTTGTCCTTGGTGTTTGACGCCAATTCCGCGGTTGCCGATTTCGTCATCGTCGTCGTCCGCTTCGCCGTAGGTGCCGTAGCCGACGAAGGTAACGGTTTGCCCGATTTCGTCCGAACCGGCGTAAAGTTCGTAACCTTCGAGTTCGCGAGGCGCGGCGGTCGCGAGTTGCAGGATCGCGAGGTCGACCCCGGCGCCGCCCGTTTCGCCGTCGTAGGTTTCGTGGACGTAAACTTCGGCGACCGGAATCGAAACGGTTCCGTTGGCGGTGTGGAAGGTAACGAGGATTTGCGTTTCGTTCGGGTCGATCGGCGTTCCGTCGTCGCCGGTAACGACGTGCGCGGCGGTGAGGATGTGCATCCCGGTCGTGAGGAGCGAACCGGAGCCGAGCGCTTCCGCGTCGACTTCGTTGTCGTCCGTTCCAGTTCCGGTTCCGGCGTCGGTCGCGTCGCCGCCGACGGTGATCATACAGACGGAATCGTAAACGCCGCCGCCGTAAACTTCGTGCGAGTCAATGTCGTCGGTCGAAATGACTTTCGACGTTCCGTCCGCCGCGATCGTCATATCTTCGACGGAACCGACGGAGTTCGAAATAACGTGGTTCGAAGCGAATTTGCGCGCGTAAATGTTCGATTCGGTCGCCGAGTCGCCGTCTTGGCCCCAGGACGTCCAGGAGACGACGAAACCGCCGTCGCGTTCCATCGCGATCGAGGCGAAGCGTTGGTTGTTTTCGGTCGTTTCGTTGACTTCGAACTCTTCGCCGGTCGCGCCGAGTTGACGCATTTCGACGTTGCAAACGAGGTTGCGGTCGGTTTTTCCTTCGCGCGTCCATTCGGCTTCGAGCAGATCGACGTAGGTCGCCGTGTAATCGCCCTTGAATTCGATCGAGATTTCGCCCGCGCCGCTGACCGCGACTTCGAGGTCTTTTTCTTCGAAACAACCGACGCTAAGAAGCGCGTTCTTAATACGTTCGGCGTTCGTCTTCATTTCGACCGAGAGTTCGACTTGGATTTCAAACGCTTTGTCGTCGACTTCGCCGGTCAAGGTCAGAACGTCGCCTTGAACTTCGATCGAGTCGCTAAACGACAGGGTTTGAATCGTGTTCGCGTAACCGAAGGAGGAGCCGTTCGTCATAAAGCGGCGACCGTAAACGCCCCAACCGCTTCCGTCTTGGCCGTAGCTTTCCCAAACGACGACGACGTCGCCGTCCGCGTCCATCGCGACCGACGCGTATTGTTGGTCTTTGTCGGTTTCGACGTTGACGCGAAGCGCTTCGGCTTTGCCGTTGAGCTTCATTTGGCCGCCGTTGAAGGCGTACTTCGCCATATAAACGTCGCGGCTGCCGTCCGCTTCTTCGCCGTCGGTAATCATATCCCAAACGACGACGAATTCGCCGCGGTCGTCGATGGCGACGGACGCTTGGCGCGGGTCGGCGAATTTTTCGGTCGCTTCGCCGTTCGCGGTCGCCGAAAGGAGTTTGTAGACGGTTTCGCCCTTCTTGTTCGTCGTCGCTTCGTACTCGGCGGTCGCTTCGTAAACCTTGACGACGACGTTTTCGACCGATTGATCGATCACTTGTTCGCGGACGCCTTCGGCGTTCAGGATGTAAAGCGCGCGGTAGGTTTTCGCCCAAACGGTTTGCGTAACGGTTTTATTTCCGGTTTCTTCGTCGATTTGTTCGAGCGTTTCGACCCAAGTCGCAACGAAGTCGCCGTTCGCGTTGCTAGCGACCGATTGCGCGGTGTTCGGGCCGTAGTCGCTCGTTTCGTTGAGGATGCTCGAACGCGTAACTTGACGCAACGCGGAGTAGTCGGTATAAACGACCGGGCCGTAGACGCCGTTTTGATGGGAGTCGGCGTTCGGGTCGTATTCGATGTAATCTTCCGGGATGAAGTTGTCGCGTTCGAAACCGTCGCCGTATTCGAAACCGAGAGCTTGGTTCAAGCGAACGACGCTGAAATCGAGCGACCAGTCGCGACCGTCGAACCCGGCGCCGCTGCCGTCGACCGCGTAACCTTGGCTGTAAATCGCGTTGCGAGCAATATCTTGAACCATCGAGCTGCAGACGAGGGTGTAATTGCCGTCGTTGAGTTCGAACCCTTCGGCGAACGTAACGACCGCTTCCCAACGATTCGTACCGTTGGCGAGAACGCCGTCGTTGATTTCCGCGACCGGGTTTCCGTCTTCGTCGACCGTGTTTTGCGCCAACTCTTGCGACGCGTTCATACCGAACGTAACGCTTTCGATCGCGCCGGTAACTTCGACGCCGTCGCGCAGGAGCGTCCAGTTCGCGACGTTGTCGACCGCGTGCAGGCGGTTGTAATAGTTCGTACCGTCGCCGACGGTCAGCATTTCTTCGCTGAACGAAACGACGACGTCGCGGAGCGCGGACGTAACCATTTCGCCTTCTTGGACTTTGTCGCCGTTCGGGAGCGAAACGTTGACGACGGTCGGGCCGGCGGCGTCGGTCGATTCGACGAACGGACGGACGTAAATGTGCGTGAAGGCCGCGTCGATCGGGTTGCCGACGTTCGGGTACGTGTTGTAAGCGTTGCGCGGATCGGCGTCGGAACGAACGCCCCAAGCGACCGTCAAATCGCCGTTCGAGGTCGTCGTAAGCGCCGGATTCGTTTGCGCCGCGCCGAGCGAACCGTTGCGTTCGACGAAGAGGCTCGCCGCGCCGCCGTAGTTCATGTCTTCGATCGTTTGATTCAGAAGCGTAACGGTCGTCGGTTCAAGAACGTCTTCGTAACCGATGTAAAGCGGCGCGTCGTGCAACGTGTTTTGCGCGACGATTTGCAGGACGAAGTAGTCGTCGACCGAACGTTGAATTTGTTGCTCGACGTCGTTAATCGTAACGGTCGCGGAGTATTCGAACGATTCGGTGAAAATATCGAGTTCGCCGAGCGTGCCTTTATAGAACTCGACTTCCGAAAGCGGAACGTAGCGAACGATAAACGCGGCGTCGCCGTTGGCCAAGGTCGAGGCGTTCAGCGCGTCGGCGACCGCTTGCGCGGCGGCGAGCGGGTCGGTAACGAAACCGAAGTCGGCGTCGTATTGACCGCTCAGGTCGATCGCGATCGTTTCGGCGTTCAGCGGCTCGTTGTTTTCGGCGTTGTCTTGGCGACCGATTACAAGGCTCGTCGTAGCGGACGCGACGTAACGGTTCGGGAACGCCAAATAGAAGCAGGCGTTCGAGCCGTTGCGCAGGTTGCTGACGACGCCGAAATCGGAGGCTTCGTCGGTCGTCGCGGAGCCGTAATATTTTTGACCGTAAACTTGGAGGCTAACGTCGTTGCCGTTGTTGCGCAGCGGGGAAAGGAGCGTTTCCAAGACGGCGTACAAGCGCGTGAGCTGTTCCGCGGTCGCGCCTTCTTTTTGCGCAACGGCGAGGAAACGGCGTTCGTAAGCGTCGACGTCGACGCAATCGACGTTGCGCACCGCGTAAACCGGTTCGACGCCAAATTCGACGAGATCGCCGTATTCGTCGTACCCCCAACCGAGCGCAAGTTTAACGTATTGCGCCAGGTCTTCGTTCTTGTCTTCATACGCGAATTTGTCGTCGCCGTAACCGATCTTTTTACCGACGTAGACAAGGTTCGCTTTGTCGAAATCGCTCCAAGAGAGTCGAATCGCGAGTTCTTCCGAATCCGCCGCGTAACCCAGGTAGTCGAGTTCCGTGAAGGCGTTCGTCATCGATTGAATATCGAGCGCGTTCGAACCTTGGAAAGCGATGAAAACGTCGCCGTCCGCGTCCAAACCGATCGACGGATTCCCTTGGTTGCCGGGCATATCCGTCGTGTTTTCAGCGACCAAAGCCGCCGTGAAGAGGCTCGTTTCGCGCGTTCCGACGTGAATGACTTCATCGCTGACGTTCGTATCGTCTTCTTCGTCGTCGGCGTCGTTATCGTTATTATTATCGTTTTCGACCGTCGGCGCTTCCTCTTCTTCGAGGACGTTGCCGGTAATTTCGTAGACGGCGCTCGCGTAGTTCACGTTCGGCAGATTGGCGAGCGTTTCGTCCAAAACGGCGTTCGCGGCGTCGGCGTTATCGTCGTCGTTGTCCGCGGCGGCGCCTTCTTGGAGGGAGTAAGCGATCCCGAAACGCGCGGAGTAGTCGCCGTTTTTTTCGTCGAGGAGACTGTAGGCGAACGAAACGGACGCGCCGTAACCGCCTTCGGCGACGACTTCGTGATCGACGATAAATTTCGCGCTTTGCGGTTCGAGAATAGAATGATAAAGCGTCGTCGCGCCCGTCGCGGACGTGTTGTAGTTCCAAGCGACGACCGCGTACCCGTCGTCGCTCATCGCGGCGTCGGCCGGGCCGTAGTAGTTCGTGCCGATTTGGCTCGACGCGAGGGTGATATCGCCGGTAACCGGTTGCGCCAAAGCGTTGTATTGACGCGCGTAAACGCCGCCGAAGTAGCTGGCGTCTTGCGCTTCCGACGTCCAAGCGACGATGAACGCGCCGTCTTTGTCGGCGCCGATCGTCGGGTCGGTTTGGCGACCGTTTTTCTCGGCGTTGACGACGAATTCGTTTGCGACCGGCGCGACGCATTGAACTTTCGTCGCGGTCGAGTCGAGGACGTAGGGGTCGGCGACCGGGTCGGTCGAGAACGCGGTTTCGGCGGGCGGAACGTAGCCGACGAAGCCGTCTTCGGCGCCGTTCGTATAGAACGACATTTTTTCGTATTGTTCGGTTCCTTCTTCGGCGTAACCTTGGACGACGAAGCGGCGCGCCATAATGTCCGACTTATTGTACGGTTGTTTCGCGTCGGCGTTTTCGCTTTCCCAAACGACGACGAACGTGCCGTCGGCGCTCATCGCGACGTCCGGTTTCATTTGGTTCGTCCGCCCGGTTCCGTTCGTCGCGAGCGTTCCTTCGCGGTCGTAGACGACGTCGCCGTCCGAGTCGACGACAAATTCGGCGACTTCCGAAGCGTTGACGCGGAAAATGGAGCTGCTTTCCTTAACCGTCGTCGCGACCGGGGAGTAGTTTTTGTCGGAAACGTGCCCGTACTCGCCGGTGCGCGAATCTTGCGCGATCACGTCGACGTAATTGTAAACGGCCTTCGACTTGCCGGTAACCGGATCGACTTCCTTCGTTTTCGTAACGTATTCGGCGGACGAAACGATCAACGCGTCTTCGTTTTGCAGGCCGTTCGCGCCGGTGAAGGTAACTTGGAATTGGTTCGTCGTCCCCGCGACCGGAACGACTTTCACTTCGATCGCTTTAATCGCCGCTTGCATCGTCCCGTAGGTTTGGTCGGACGAGTAAGCGCGGGACGGTTCTTCCGCGTAGGTGTAGGTGTGCGTGGCTTCGTCGTAAATATAACCGCGGGTAACCGGAGCGTAGAGCGTCGGGTTCGAAACGGCGTTGAACGCGTTTTGAATATTTTTCGCGGTAACCCAAGGGTCGGAGTCGACGGTAATCCCGAGCGCGGCGCCGGTTTTCGACGAATAGGTCGTGATGTTTTGCACTTGGTCGACGGTCGTAACGACGCCGCTGGCGAGTTCGTCGGCTTGCGCGTCGAGTTCCGTTTGCAACGCTTTGACGACCGCTTTTTTGCCCTGCGTCGTCGTCATATTTTCGACGGTTTTCAAGTAATTGTCGCCGAAAACGTCGCGCAAAATCAATTTTTGGAACGACGAGCAGGAGCGCAGGTCGGACGCGTCGAAGTCGGTCGCTTTGACCTTTTCGAGGATTCCGTTCAAGTCGGCGTAGAAGTCGTTGCGGACTTTAACGTCGGAGATGTTTTGCCCGGCGAAATCGACGCCGTCGCCGCCGTAGAACGTAATGTCGAAGTCGGTTTCGCTGACGGCGGTAACGGTCGTTTGCGTGTATTCGCCTCCCGGGATGGCGCGGATCGCTTCTTGGAGGTTCGCGGCGTTGTCGCTCGGGAGAAGCGCGGAGTCGTACTTGAAGAGAATCCAAGTCAGTTCGCCTTCGGCGTAGAAACCGAGGTTGAAGCAGGAGAGCGAGTTCGTCGTCGGGTAAACGTCTTCTCCGGCGTTTTGCGCAAACGACGATTTATAAATCGAGAAGCGTTGCGTTTCGTAAGCGTTGTAAACGAGTTCGAACGTCCCGCTTTCAACTTTCGTCCCGTCGGCGAGCGTCGAACCCGGAACGACTTCTTGCGGAAGCGTGATGATTTGAACTTCGTCGGTCAAATAACGGCCGTAAATATTGAGGTCTTCGACGTAATTTCCGTTTTCGTCGAGCAAATAGGGGCTCGATTCCGAATCCGCGGAGTCGTAATCGGGGTTCGCCAAGCGGTCGGCGCCGGTCCAAGCGACGATCATATCGCCGGCGTCGTTCGAGTCGACGGCGATTTCGCCGCGCACGTCTTGCCAACCGTCGTTGACGAGAATATTGTCGGTCGTTCCGACGGTCAAGCTCAGGAGTTGGCGTTCTTCGAGTTGGTCGAGCAAGAGTTTCGTCGGCTTTTGCCCGCGCGTTTTCTCAAGACGCTTTTTCGCAAAACGGCCCGTCAGCAATTCGGCGACGCTACCAATTTTATTCTTCCGCGATAACGACATATGCAGCACCTGTCTCAACAATGTAAAGTGAAAATAAACTCGCGCCTGAGCGCGAATCCGCGCGTCGACTTAGTTCAAATCGCGTCCAACTTGAATCGTTTTGCGAACGAGTCGCGTCGCAGTCGAGCTTTTCGACCGCTTCGAGTCGCCGACGACTCGCGGTCAAGTTCTCGACCGCGTTCGAACGTTCGTCGTTTGTCCAAATTCCTTCGCTTCCCGACGCCGTCAAGAAAGCGGAAAACGTTCCTCGTTCCGCCCCTCCTCCGACGAGAGGTCGGCGGGTCGAAGCGAGAGTCCGTCTCATTCTCTCTAATATAATCAAAATTAGCGTCCGCGTCTATTTCAGCTTCGCAAAAACATTTCCTTTTTTTCTTTTCTTACTTCGCGATTAAACGGTCTTGCGGAATATCCGGCTTGCGCCGACGTCGCCGCGTCGCGTCCTCTCGTAAAAAAGGCAATTTTGGGAAGCTAAAAAAAAGACGTAAACTTTAACGAAAAAGCAAGGAATACCGTCGCGACGTTCTTCCGCGGCGTCGCGTTTCGCGTCGGTTGGCGCCGCGTCTTAAAACAATTTTGCGCGATTCCTTGAAATTTCTAAAAAATTTTGATAAAATTAAAAGTCGTTAGTTCCTTGAAATTTTCTTTTTTTCAGGTTTGCTCGCGACGGCGCGACTTTTTTTCGTTCGCCGCCGTTTCGGAGCGCGCCCTTAAAAGAGAAAACCGCGTCGAGACGCCGACGCTTTCCCGCCTCCGCCGAACGAATTAGCGTCGTCGTTCGCTTGTTTAAGAAAGGTTTGCGACGATGACGCGTTATTTTCCTTCGACGCTCGCGGTCGGAACGCTTCTTGTCGTTTTTTTCGTCCAACCCCTCGTCGACGTTAGCGCAAAAACGTCAAATTTTTCGCTTTTCTCGGCAAACGTCGTTCAACGCGACGATTCGAACGCTTCGAACGGTCGCGGCGTCGAAACCGATTCCGTCGTCGACGCAAACGCGGCAAACCCGTCCGATTCTAACGATTCTAACGCCCCCAAAGCCGCCGCCGTCAAAATCGATTCCAACGCCGACGGCGCGCTTTGGTTGCGCCTCGAACGGAACGAACGCGGCGTTCCGCTCCGCCTCGCGACCTCGATCGTTCGGTTCGAAGGCGAATTTCGCGCCGACGACGGAAAAACGCGTCCCGTTTCGGTCGATTTGATCGGCGCGATTCACCTTGGCGAAGCGGCGTATTACGAACGCCTCAACGCCGAATTCCAAGAATACGAAACGGTCGTTTTCGAGTTGGTCGCGGAAGAAGGCTTCGACGTTAAAGACCTCGCCGCCGCTCAAGAGGCGAAAAAACAAGGCGCCGCGTCTCCGCTCGACGCGATTTCGTTTCTTCAACAATCGCTCTCCGACGCGCTTGGGCTCGTTTACCAAACCGACGGAATCGACTATTCCGCTCCGAACCTCAAACGAGGCGACGCCGACGCCGACGAATTCCTCGCTCGGCTGACGACCGGCGGCGATATTCCCCTCTTTTTCGCCAATTCGTCGCTCGAATCGCTTTTCTCGTCGGAAAACGGGCGTTTCGAAGGCTGGGCCCTCGCCTGCCTCTTGGCGAAGGACAAACGCTTGACGCTTCGACGACTCTTCGCCGACGAACTCGCGCGAACGGAACTTACCGTCGATCCGGACGCACGCGAAACGGCGTTAATTCATTATCGCAACGAAATCGCGGTCGACGTCGCGAAAAAAGAACTCGAAGCGGGCAAGACGAAAATCGCCGTCTTTTACGGCGCGGCGCACCTCGACGACTTAGCGCGGCGAGTCGAGAAAACGTTACAAAATTCGCGGCGCTCGGAACCGCGTTGGATTGCCGCTTGGTCGATGGAGTCGGCGCCAAAATAATCGAACGCGACCGTTTGAGCGCGCCGGAACGACTTCCGTTTTCTTTCCTTATTAATATATATTGAGAAGAAACGCAAAAAAAACGCGACTCGAACTTCCGCTCGAGTCGCGTTTTTAACGAGTTCGCTCGACGAACGCCGACGTCGGCGCGACCGCTTAACGAACTTCGTCCGGAACGACGAGCCCGTCGCCGTTTTTATCGAGTTTGCCGAAATACGCGACCGCCGGGGTCGAGAGGGTCGGCGCGAACTCGCGAAGCGTCAATTGCCCGTCGCCGTCGACGTCGCGCGCCAAGAACCAAACCGGAACGTTTTTCAACGCTTCGGGCGGAGCCGCGTACTCGCGCCGCGTCGCCGAGTCGATTTCCGTCAGCAAAACGCCGAGCAGTTCTTGGTCTTCCACCTCCTCGAGCGCCTTATTTTTCTCGACGAACATCGCGATCACTTCTTCGTCGCTCATTTCGGCCAGCGCGTTGGCGTTTTCTTTATCGGTTTCGGCGGCGACGTCGGCGGTTTCGCGACGCAACGGCGCGGAAGCCGGGCGAATGCGCGTTTCCTTATCTTCGTCGAGAACGACGCGGTTGGCGACGTAAGTCGGGCGTTTCGGCGCCGGATTGTGAATCGTCCGTCCGGACGCGTACCGCGCCAAATAAAAGAGGACTTCTTGGTCGGTTAGCGTCCAGTCGCCGTTCAGGTCGATCGCTTGCGCGCCGGCCAGTTTGTCTTCCCACTCTTCGCGCTCCAACGTTCCGTTCGAGTTCGCGTCGTATTTCCCGATCAGATACCGCCCGTAAAAACGCAACGCCAGCGGAGCGGACGGAACGAGCGCGTCGTCGCGGCGCGCCATCGCTTGACTGTAATACTCGTTTTCCGAGTCCGGCGAATAACGTTTTTCGCCGTCGGCGTTGAATTTCGGAACGGTTCCGGCGTTGAGCGTCGCTTCGGCGGCGGCTTTTTCTTCGTCGGTCATCTCGGTCATTTCGACGAGTTCGCCCGCTTCCGCGGCGGCGGCTTGCGCGGCGGCTTGCGCGGCGGTCGCTCCGGCGCTAAAATCGCCGCGTTCCCATTGCGCCCAACGGTCGGCGCCGACCATTTCCTTCATTCGCGACGCAAAACCCGGATTATTGCGCAACCGCTCGAAGCGTTCCGGCGTCATGCTTTGAATCATCTGCTCCGGCGAAAAACGTCCGCCGCCCTGTCGATTTCCGCCTTGGCGGTTCCAGTTTCCGCCTCCGCTTTGACGCCCTTGCCGTCCTTCGCGCCCGCCCCTTTGCGGCGGTTGCGCGACGACGGTTCCGTCAAACGGCGTCGAAACCGAAAAATCAAGCTCCGGCGAAACGCTTAAAAGCGCCGCCGCGACGACGGCCAACGTTCGAAAACGATATTTACGCGACATAATAACGATCCCCGCGACAAAAACCGCGTTTGATTTCTAAAGGAAAGTCGGAAGGAAAAGCGCCGAAAGGGCGACGCGACGGCTTGAATCGTCGACGTTCCTTATTATAATGATTAGTATACAGGATAGCGCGACGTTTTACAAGTTGGGGCGCGCGTTTTACTCGGTCGAAAG